>CAYVLJ010000089.1:6539-8476 GCA_964452375.1 uncultured bacterium
TTTTGTCCTATTTATTGGTAGAATTCGATTGACTTCCGTTCCCTTCCTTAACTATATTTACATATGAAAGATTTTATCGATCTAAGCGAGTTGAAGATACTTTTCCCGGACAACGCTTCTTCCGTGAAATTCCTGGAGAACCTGCGTTGGGGAAAGAAGCCACAATGTCCACATTGCGGATCGGAGCGCGTCACCTCTTTTAAAAAAGAACACCGACATCATTGCAATGCTTGTAATATATCTTTTTCTGCAACGGTCAATACGGTTTTTCACAATACCCGCATTCCGCTTGAAAAATGGTTTGCGGCGCTTGCCTTGTTATTCAAAAACGACAAGAAGGTCTCTGCACGAAAACTCGCTAAAGAGATCAATGTTAATAAAAACACGGCCTGGCAAATGTTACAAAGATTGAATGAATCTCTTGAACATACGGGACAGAAAATATCAGACGGATTAAAACTTGAGGCATTTATAAAGGACGTTGAGCAAACGGTATCAAAACCGCTGGATGCCTTTAAAGCTGTTTTACGGAGCCTATTGGTGCAGGAGAAATTATAATGCAAAAAAGCTTTCTGGGAATTGACGCCGGGTCGGTCATGGTTTCTGTGGTTGAAATTTCCGATGACGGCAAGGTCTTGAGTGAAGTTTATACGCCTCATCTCGGCAAACCCGCCTCTTGTCTTTACGACATCCTCTTAAAAACAGATTTTAACGATGTTGTTGGCGTAGCAAGAACGTCCACTGCACCCGATCTGATCAAAGGAGCAAAGACTTACGATTCCCGGGTAGCCATGATAGCGGGTTCCGGCTCTCGTTATCCCCATGCCCGATCGATCTTAAATGTTGGTGGTGAGAAATTTTCCCTTATTCGTTTTGATCGGGACGGTAATTATAAAAGCCTTCGTTCCAATACATCGTGTGCTGCAGGCACCGGCGGTTTTTTGGATCAACAGGCAAAGCGTCTTTCTCTAACAGATTCGGCAGAACTTAGCGAAAAGGCTCTTTCAAATACCGGGGAAACCCCAAAGATCGCTTCACGCTGTTCCGTATTTGCAAAAACGGATATTATTCACAGGCAGCAGGAGGGCTATACCCTTAACGAAATCTGCGACGGTCTTTGCCTGGGATTGGCAAACAATATATCCGATACGTTGAATTTAACAGATCCGGGATTGTCGCCCATGGTTTTCACGGGCGGTGTTGCGCGTAATAAGGCCGTAGTTAAGCATCTTGAGGATATTGTCAAGGCTACGATCGAAGTTCACAAGGAATCACACCTTTTTTCTGCCATCGGAGCTGCATTACTGCTTATTGAAGACATGGATTTTGCGGAAAAAGATTTTAATGCCTCAGATATTATAAGGCCGAAAGCGGAAGATAAAACTTATTTTTATGAACCCCTTGAACTGACCCTGAGCAATTATCCGGATTTTGAGGGAGAAGAACACTATGATTTTGACGTGTCGGGAGGAGGTGTTCCCGTTGAAGTAGATGTTTATAAATTGCCCCAAAAAAACGCTTCAACTGAAGTATATCTTGGCATTGATATCGGTTCAACTTCAACAAAAGCCATTATTATCGATAAATCATATCAACCTATTGCCGGATTGTACACACGAACGGCCGGAAGACCTATTATCGCGGTACAGGGTATATTTGAAGCGATAGATCATATTGCACAAGAACATGAACACCGTTTTAACTTTAAGGCGGTCGCCACTACGGGATCCGGAAGAAAGTTTATCGGCAAAGTGGTAGGAGCCGACATTATTCTTGATGAAATTTCAGCTCATGCCCGGGCCGCAGCCGAACTAGATCCCGATATTGATACGATCATTGAGATAGGCGGACAAGACGCCAAGTTCACCACCTTGCGAAAAGGCGTTGTGACCTTTTCAAAAATGAACACTGTCTGTGCAGCCGGAACGGGGTCATTT
>CAYVLJ010000090.1:0-1491 GCA_964452375.1 uncultured bacterium
ATTCAGTTCGGTAGTCAGGTTCATGCTGACATTGATCTCTTTGATCAGCATTGATCCATAACCGACATAAGTGACTCGGGCATCATAGACACCCGGTTCAATATTCAATATGGCATAATAACCTTGCGTATCGGTGGCTGCGCCCAACGATGTGGCACTCCCATTCCTCAGAATGATTACATTTGCACCGATAAGAGGTTCCTTGGTCTGTTCATCCCTGATCACACCAGCGATCTTTCCGGTCGTCGCGGCAAAAAGTCCGTGAAACAGCAACGAACACACGAAAAAGCATAAAAATGCCTTTTTACTGCATTTCACCATAGCTTCCTTCCTTAGGTTCAGTGGTAATTGATAATTAATTCGTTATGTATAAATCTTTTTAAAATCAATTTTGCTTCTAAACTAAGCAAAAGATTTTAAACTTTCAATAGATTTTCAAAGCATTTTTAACTTTTTTTTATTAAACTTCGCCATAAGGAAGGAGACCAACATGAATAACAAGCTGAAAATCACTAATATCGACATTTATCCATTCAATGTAGCAAGTGAACATGAATTCAAGATCGCCACAATGGTGGTATCCGGCGCTCAGAACGTACTCATACGCATCCGTACAAACGAAGATCTTTACGGCTGGGGGGAAGCAAGTTCCTTTCGCGCTATTGTCGGAGAGACCCAAACAATCAATCTGGCTGCTGCCAAAGAATTGAGAGAAATACTTATTGGTAAGAATCCCTTGGATTACGCCTCCCGAGTCAGGGAAATGGATGCATTCCTCCCTTTGAATTCAACCATTAAAAGCGCTTTCGATATGGCCTTGTATGACCTGGCTGCAAAACATGCGAACCTTCCCTTATACCGCTTTCTCGGTGGAGAAAAACGACCGATGGAAACTGATTTGACGATGGGTATCGGCAAGCTTGAAGAAGCAGGTAAGGACGCCCAAAAGATCGTTGACCAGGGATTCAGGATGATCAAAACAAAGGTGGGGCTTGATCCGGAGGAAGACGTACTTCGTCTAAGAGCCATCCGTGAAGCCATCGGACCGGATGTCAAGATCAGGATCGATGCCAACCAGGGATGGGATCGTGTGACGGCCATAAGAAGCCTTAAACAGATGGAAGAACTTGATATTGAATTTTGTGAACAGCCTGTCCGTAGATGGGACCTGGACGGCATGAAATATATTTCTGAACGGACTTCCATTCCCATTATGGCGGATGAATCGGTTTTCTCTCCTGAAGATGCCATGATGGTCATACAAAAACAGGCCGCGCCGATGATCAATATAAAGATCTCAAAATCGGGCGGTATAAAAAATGCGATCATGATCGCGAATATCTGTGAAGCGGCGCATATTCCCTGCATGACCGGCTGCATGTCTGAATCCGGACTCGCCAATACGGCATTTTGCCATTTTGCAATGGCCCACCCCATCGTTCAGTATTTTGACCTTGATGCCAATGTCGGCCATATCGATGAACCCATCAT
>CAYVLJ010000090.1:1501-8442 GCA_964452375.1 uncultured bacterium
GTGTAACCATCTCCCATTTCCTCCTGTTAAAACAAGATTAAATCTACACCATCGGCGGTGTGACCATTGAGAACGGCATGATCGATTTTCCCGATGATATCATCGGCATCGGCGCCGAACCCGATCCGGAGTTTGTGAAGACTTTGAAAAGTTTATAGAGCATAAACCAATAGGAATACCCTCTACGCTAGAATTATTAGCACTTCATTAATTATAAATTATCAATTATAAATTATGACGTTTAAAAAACGTGATGCTCGTCAAGTTTAAATATTAAGAATTGACGAATGAATTAGCTTTTGATAAATTCTATTTCGATAGAAATTGGGGACGAAATGAACAATGCCGTAAAAAATTTAAGCTATTCTTATGCCGATTTGTCAATTCGACTTTATAAAAAAATTATTTCGAGAAAAGAATTCGTTTTAAGTAAACAATTTTTAAAAAGTGCAACTAGTGTTGGCGCACAAGTAAGAGAAGCGCAAAATGCCGAAAGCAGAGCAGATTTCATTCACAAGCTTGCAATTGGTCAGAAAGAATGTGATGAAAGTTTATATTGGCTTGAATTGATGTATAATTCTCGCTATATAACTAACACAGAATTCAAATACATATATCCTAAAGGAAAGGATCTTTTAAAGCTTATAAGATCAATTATAATTTCAACCAAAAATAATTCATAATTTATAATTTATAATTATTTTATTTCTTCAATATCATCTTACCGGTCTTGAACTTTTGTCCCACGCGCAGACGATAGATATAAACACCTGATGCAAGCTCACGTGCGTCAAAAGGTATCTGATACATACCAGGATCCATCAGATGATCGATCAGTGTCTCTACGCAACGACCGCGCATATCGAATATTTTTAAACCGACATAATCGCTCTCGGTCAAAGTAAAGGGGATCGTGGTGCTGGGATTGAAAGGATTGGGATAAGCCTCTCCAAGTTCAAAATCAAGCTCGCAAACGACAGAAGAAGGATCATCATCCGGTTTGAAGGTATTTAAGCGAATGACCGTTCCATTGGTGGGCGGACCGATTTCTCCTTCCGGATACATACCGATGATGACATTATTGAGCTGGGGATAGACATATGGATTGGAAGCATGTCCCCAACCGGTACTTGAGGGTGCAGATGCCAAATTATTGGCACTTACATAGGCTGCTTCATCCGAAACCTGATAACCGGTCCCGGAATTGTCATATGAATATATCTCCTCAAAACCGCTCTCGGTCGTATATGTCGTCGCTAAACCCTGATCCCAGGAATTGTCGGTACCTGAAATTTGAGTATCATAAATTGCAATGAATTGCCGCCTGACCGTTCCATCGGTATCGTATTTATATATCGCAAAGGGAACTTTTCCGGGTAGGACAGTTTCCATTGTATAACTCCAGGCAATAGAGGAATCCCCAAATACGATCTCAAAATCCGAGGTCCCGCAATTATGAAAACGATCGATCGTTCTATCAAGGTATTCTCCCCACAGATCTCCGGAACGGGAATCAACGAAAAATATAGGTGCTCCGGCGGTGGTATGCCAGGGTTGAGATCCATCTCCTGCATAATTCAGGGAATGGAATAAATTGTCATCAACAACTGCCCCATCGGGAGCATCCAGTTGAACGATCTCCGCAATACCGATCTCGGGTGGGGGTGCAGGTTCTTCCCAGGGTTCCCATCGTCTGTTTTCGAAGAAATCCTTCGTTAAATGAGCATTTGTTCTCATATCGACGTATGAGGACATATTATCGTAGCCCAATCCCCCGACAAGAGCAACGATCACTTGCTGAGTATCTCCCGGCGCAAGATCGAAAGGCCCCGATGAAAGACAGAAACGTCTGTCACCCGGCGCAAAATAACCTCCTGTGCCGTCAAGGTCTCCACTGACTGTTGCCGGATCACTGTGCATGGGAAAAAACGTTGTCGGGTATGCTTCATCATTATTTTTATGCCATCTTGTCGGACTTGCAATATTTTCTGTCGGCACATAACCTCTCATCAAGTTGTAGAACTGAAGGGATCCTACGTATTCACCTAATTCAGGATCTTCGATCGCAGATCCGGCAGAAAACCATCCAAAAGAGGTCATTGGCATATTTTTATATCCGCCTCGTTTTTTAAAGTCGAACCATGCCGTATCCGTGGGTGAACCCGGGACCATGGGTCCTTGCAACCAAAGATATCCAATGGAAGGAGGCGCCAAGTAATAATAATCAAAATCCTCATCATTGACTTCTCCGTTATAAACATACCCGATACCCATGATCGAATCACAACCGATCAGATCATTACCGGCTGATCCAATATCCGGATCTGACCATTGAGAAACATATGCATCTTCAAGTATCCTTCCGGATTTATTGATCAGTTTGAACGATTTATAAAGGGTGTTCGGTTCATTATGACCGCGACGTTCATAATCGTAATCGTAAGCCCACACGGTGATCTGAAGCTCAACGCCAATAGGTTGCGATCCGTATAAAGAAGTGGTTGTAGTAGCACTATAATCATTTACGACACACCATGCCGTTTGTTCGGCTCTTGCCATGCCCGGTTCATCAACGCCTGCCGTATAAATACCATCACCGTCAAGATCGTTGTAAGGAGCTCCCCATGCGACCGGCCATTCGTCCCAATCCAATTCGTATTGATCCATAATGTCCTGCGTCATTGAATGTGTCACACTGCTGATATCCACATTATTCAATTCAGCGGCATCCGGGATCAGCATTTCGTGAGTAAGACTGTCATAATCTTCCCTGACACGATATACTCTTACGGAAGCATCTGTCATATCTGCCAGAGAATATGTTCCGGAACTGTATGTTCCGCCGGTGATCACTCGGCCGGGGATCGTACCAATATTGTAAGTACTGCCTCCAACACGTATCTGATCACCTGAACCATTATCATCGGTATCAAAATAACCGCCCCAGACAAAACCGTCATGATAAATAGCGGAAGCAGTTCCACGGGGATAAATACCCCCGGATCTTCCGTCCGGTGAATGGCCTGTTTGACCATTATAGTATACCCAATAAGCCCAGTTCGAAATATTGACCATGGTTCGGGTGGTCTGATAGGTAGTGGATGCAACCACCGGAGAAATGACATGCTCCGGATTCGCTGCAAACAAAAAAGTAACAATACATAAAACACTTAATAATTTTTTCATAATAACCTCCGCATAAAATTATTAATGAGACCTAATGAATTTCTGATAATTCATTTTTAACTTCTTATTCTTATTTTTTCTAATTTAAAATATAAAAAAGTAATTTTCAAGAAAATATTGTGATAATAATAGTATTGTATTATCATACTATATCTAATTTATGTATAATTAAATAAAATTTTTAATAACGCGGTATAAATTCAAGATATTACAGTAAAGACGCAACAAGGCTGCGTCTTATTTTACTATAATAGGATAATTATTTCATTAAAAGCATTTTTGTCGTTATTATTTGATCGGCAGCTGTTAAACGAGCCATATAAATACCGCTGGGTTTGCCTGATGCATCCCATTTTACCTGATATGTGCCTTTTTCCATCGGCATGTTGACAAGGGTTGTGACTTTTTTCCCTTGTAGATCATAAATACAAAGTTCCACATGGCTGAAACTCGGTAGCTGTAAGTCAATTAACGTAACTGGATTAAATGGATTCGGATACGAGTCCATCAATAAATGTTCCATTGTACCGGGGTAGTCCCCTACTTTAACAACAGATGTAATTCTAAAGGTATAGGATCCATCGAGAATGGCACTTGGATGATAAGCGAAAGGCACCCGTATCAATGCAGGAGAACTTTCATAATCTTCATTGTAGGTATACACACTGAAATTTAAATTATCTCCCAGCTTAGCTAAGAAACTGTAAGAAGTGCCTTCGATCCCATCAAAAAAAGTAGTATCTCCTGAAACTGACAGCATCGGTTTATTCTCCATATCATGATCATTTATATTGACTGTTACGGTTATCGTACTGTCCACAGGTTGTCCGACCATATCCAGATATGTCGTTGCAAGTTTATAACCGATACGGTTCAAAGCATTGCCGTTGAAATGCGCATTTTTTGACGAATAACGCAAGCGGTTACAATCGTCGATATCCACACAAGCGCAATCTGCTCTTTGGTTGGGCAAGTCCATTTGTGCCTGGCGAACAGGTTCTTCATATGGTGAATCGGGGTTCCAGTTGATCTGAACGCAAATGAAGGGCAAATTCTCCAATTCGGAACTATTGGGAAAACGCTCACGGATTCGGTCAACAAATTCACGCAGATTCTTCCGATAGTGTGAACTTCCCAAAGGAGTTTCGTCGCTTTCGCCTTGAAACCAGAAAAAACCAATATATTCCGGCTCATATCCATATTCACGATACGCATCAACCGCTTTCTCCTGTTTCTCCAGAAACCACTGCCAAGTGGCACCGTCGGGTTTCCAGTCGGAATCAAGACTTGTGCCGCTGTATGGAGTCTTGATCACGCCAAGTGAATCCGTATAATGTTTATAAAGCGTTCTGGCAAGAAGCATTTCCAGGCCAAAACCTTTGTCATAACCCTTGCAATATTCATATGAATATCCGAATTTTGTCAATAATCCCAAAGTTGAAAAGCCAAAATCCCCATAACAATAGGCCAAATAGTAAGGTATATTTCTATCTACTTCATCCGTAATGAAATGCTTTTGAGGTTCACCCATATTTTCCGCATTGGATTGCCCCGAAATGATGATCACTTTTTTAACTTGACGACTGGCAGTAAAATTGATGCTGTCCAATACCGTATCCCCTGCAGAAATTTCATAAGACGCCGGAGAGAACAAAAAGGCATTCAAATGAGGTGTCAGAGTGGTATCGATACCCGCTGGCAATTTAAATGAATAATACCCCTCACTATCGGTTACCACCGGGCCGATCTTAACATCTTCCAATCCGGCTGTATCCAGCATGACCCGTCCGTAAACCATAAGCGAATCAATGCTCGTATGGGCAAACAAAAAGCTAAAAGACAATAGCATAATTAAAATTAGGTGTAGGCGTTTCAAAACATCCTCCTTGAAGATCATCTGATAGTTTAACGTTTAACGTTTAATCATTTTTTCATAATGCGTTAATTTTATTTTAATAACAATAATTTTATTTGCTGCGTTTCTGACCCGGCTGTCAGTCTGGCAATATACAATCCGCCGGGATATGCTCGTGCGTCCCATTCAAGATTATAAAATCCGTTTTGCATTGGTCCATTTATTATCGTTGCTACCTTTTTACCTTGCAGATTATAGATTGACAATTCCGCATCAGTCGTTTCAGGCAAACTAATTCGGATCGTGGTGCTGGGATTGAAAGGATTAGGATAAGCTTCATACAATAGTGGGTTTATATCATCTTTATAGCTGACAATTTCGGTCTTGATGTGGACATTGAAAGTATATGCACCATCAAGGATCGCAGTGGGATCATATACGAAAGGAATGGTTATGATCTCAGGATCACTGACATAGTCCCGGGTAGGTAAAAGCAGTTTCAAACTTAGGCTATCACCCAACTTTGCAGGAAATTGGCAGGATGGAGTGGTGACAAAATTATTAAAAACGGTATCACCCTCCACAGAGAGAATAAACGACGAATCGATCTCACTATTTAGATCAATGGTTACGGTGGCAATACTGTCTACCGGATGTCCGATCAAATCCAAATATGTTGTGGCAAGCTTATAACCGATGCGGTTCAATGCAATACCGTTATAATGCAAATTGTCTTCACTGACACGATAAGGGTCACAATCATCTATATCCACCCAAGCCGTGTAGGATCTGTTATTGATGATATCCATCTGAGCTTGCCTGACCGGTTCTTCATAAATTGACGCGGGATTCCATAAGATCCTGACACACACAAAAGGAAGTGAATCGACTTCGGAATCATTGGGTAATAATTCCCGGATCCTGTCTACAAAATGATATAGGC
The DNA here is from genome assembly GCA_964452375.1 of uncultured bacterium. Lineage (GTDB taxonomy): Bacteria > Fidelibacterota > Fidelibacteria > Fidelibacterales > Fidelibacteraceae > M50B103. The sequence continues at coordinate 7,486 of CAYVLJ010000090.1, forward strand.
TATCAGCATAAACGCTTGATCTTTCAAGGTTCCTGTCACTCTCTCCCTGATACCAAAAGAAACCGATGTGCTTAGGCTCGTACCCTTCTACATGCATTGAATCTATCGCATGTTCGTACATTTCCCTGAACCACTCCCAGATATCGCCGTGTTCACACCATTGGGTGACCAAACTGGTACCTCCCCAACCGATCTTCATTACTGCGAGTGAATCCGTATACTCTTTGAACAAGGTTCTTGCCAATAGCATTTCAAAACCAAAATTTCCCCAATTATATACGCCAAAATTCGATATGGGACCCAAGACATCCAAACCATGTTCAATCCCGGCAAATGCCATGTAATACGGGATCTGCTCATCCACTTCATCACTGATAAAAAACTCACCGCTTCCATTAAAACCGGTATTTGATTGTCCTGCAATGAGAATAATTTTTTTTATCTGTCGTGATGCAATAAAATTCATACTGTCGCAAACGGTATCTGAAGCTGATATCTCATGGGAAACCGGTGAAAAAATAAAAGACTTTAAATGAGGTGTCAATGTGGTATCGGTACCTGCAGGCAGTTTGAATGAATAATAACCTTCGCTATCAGTAACCGCGGGCCCGATCTTAACGTCGGCCAATCCTGCCGTATCAAGTATCACACGACCATAAACATGCAGGGAATCGATGGCAAATAATGATACAGACATAAATAATATTATCAAGAAAACTGTGATCTTTTTCATTTATACACCTGATTCTGGCTAACTAGAATTTTTGAATAGCTGCAAAATTCTTGCTATCCATTCTATGCGCAGGAATTTATCGAGCTTTGTTTATAATTCCAAACGATAAACGATAAACGCCTGTCCACCGAAGCTTTATGCGAAGGTGGGATAAACGATAAATCGAAGATCCACCGAAGCTTTATGCGAAGGTGGGATAAACGATAAATCGAAGATCCACCGAA
>CAYVLJ010000091.1:0-4922 GCA_964452375.1 uncultured bacterium
CCATAATTTCTCGGAATTCGACTCGGATTGTGGTAAAATCAGCTCCCATGAGAAGCCTTTTGAGGAAAAATCTTCCTCGTTAACCGGTACGATCCGTTTGATATTGAGCTGTCGAACACCTTTATAATCTTCGACAATGGCACGCACGCCGACAGCTGATCCGATCTCGATCATGGGTTCGATCTCGCCCGCATGTTCCCAGATCTTACCGATAATAGTGCCGGATCTGTCTGAGAGCATGACGTCAAGATAAGGCTTTCCGTCCCGTGTCAACCTCAGGTGTTTTTCCTTTAAAAGCAAGTAAGCACGCACTTCTTCGTTGATCTTAAAGCTGCGAACGTTGGATAAAGGTATATTTTTTTTCATGTTCATCCCCTGTTATGATGTAAAATGTATAAAAAAAACTTTGTATTTTAAAGAAAGTATTTTAATTTCCGTCAAACTAAGCAAGCAAAAGAAAATATCATAGGGAATAGTATGGGAAAAACTACTATTGGGAGGTTCGTATTGATAGCCATGATTATGGCTTTTGGTGCTTCTGTCCTTTTTGCCGGCACAACAGGAAAGATATCAGGGCGTGTCGTGGATGGATCTACCGGCGATCCTCTTCCGGGATGTAACATCCTTCTGGATGGAACAGTCTTGGGTGCTGCATCCGATCTGGACGGAAATTATTATATCCTTAACATACCCCCGGGAACTTACACGCTTCGTTTCATGATGATCGGTTACGGTCAGTTGCGAGTGACAAATGTCGAGGTCATGACCGATCTTACAACTACCATCGATGCCGAACTGAATGTTGAGGTCATGAAAGGCCAGGAAGTGACCGTTGTAGCTGAACGTCCAATGATCCAAAAGGATTTGACTTCAACAACGTCGATCGTAGGAGCTGAAGAAATGGAATCCCTTCCCGTAACGGAAGTTGGAGACGTACTGGCCATGCAAGCCGGTTATGTTGACGGATCTTTGAGAGGCGGACGACGCGGTGAAGTGATGTACATGATCGACGGCGTTCCCATGACCGATTCCTATGACCGTTCTTCCACCGTTAATGTCAATACTTCAATGGTTCAGGAACTCCAGGTTATCTCGGGAGCCTTTAACGCAGAATACGGTCAGGCAATGTCAGGTATTGTCAACATTACCACCAAACAGGGTGATGATGACTTCGGGGGACACGTTGAGACTTATTTTGGTGATCATATTTCTTTACATAAAGATATATTTCCCCGAGTAAATAGAATCGAACCCTTTGGCATTAGAAATTTGGAACTCGGTCTTCACGGACCCATTATTCCCGGAAAGTTATATTATTATTTGAATGCGCGTAATATTTATTACGATGGTTATCATAAAGGTCAAAACAGATACACACCCACCGCCTACGGAGAAGAAGTCGGCTTTAATGATGTTCAGCTGACCGATTCAACCACGATGCTTGGCGACGGCGAATGGGTGGACATGGGCTGGAACAGGAAATATTATTTACAGGGACAATTGATCTATCGCCTGAACGACAAGGCTCGCATCTCATATAATATGATCTATGATAATGTACGTTCTCAAAGCGCCGATCGCTATTGGATGTATAATCCTCAAGGTTTGGGAACAAGTGACAATGTCGGTCAGACCCATATTGTAAAATATTCCAATCAGCTCTCTCAAACTACCTTTTTCGATCTGGCATATACTCACGGAAATAAGTTATACAGAGGTTATTACGATCATTTTGAATTGACTGATGCCGATACGAACTTATTGGTTCATCCACAGATGCAGACGACATTCCCCTATCAGTTCCTTATCGGCGGAACACAAAATAACTGGAATGAGCGAAACAGCGGATATCATTTGGGTAAATTTACGCTTACGTCCCAACTGAACCCGACACATCAGCTGAAACTGGGTGCCGAATACAAGCATAATTATGTAGAATGGGAAGCCTGGGAATACCGGCCGGCAGCAGATGAAGAATCGTTCAATCCGGAAGATCCGTACATTACGCCGACACGCTTGGCCGACACAACCATTTATGCCAGTTCTTTTTCGGCCAGTCCGGTTGAATTCTCAGCATTTATTCAGGATAAGATAGAGTTAAAGGACTTTATCGTCAACGTGGGCGTGCGCCTGGATTATTTCAACCCGAATTATGTCGTTCTGGCAGACCCAAGCGATCCTGATATTTACAATCCCATCAAAGCTGATAACCGTTTTAACGATATAAACGGCAATGGTGTGCAGGATGCGGGTGAAGCAAGTAAAAGTATCGAAGACCGGGCTGCCTATTGGTATATTGATGCATCTCCGAAAATAGCTGTTTCACCCAGACTTGGATTTTCATTCCCTATATCCGAACAGGGCGTGTTTCACTTTTCTTACGGACACTTTTTCCAAACACCGAACTATACCTATTTATATTCGAATCCGAATTTTCAGCTGGGTTCGGGAACCGGACATCAGGGAACCATCGGAAATGCAAACCTCGAACCTGAAAAAACCATTGTCGGTGAGATCGGGCTTCAGCAACAGCTGAACAGCAATCTTTCAGCCGACTTGACTATATACTTGAAAGATGTTCGTGATCTGACCGGTACGCGTGCCGATGTGATCGAAGTTTTCGGAGGTTCAAAATATTACTCAAAGATCGTTAACAGTGATTTTGCGGTCATCAAGGGCGTGACCTTCTCGCTTAACCAGCGTGATCCCAGCGGTTTTTACGCCGGTGCGGATTACACGTTCCAGATCGCAGAAGGAACCGCTTCAGATCCTTATGCTTATATGAATGCTATCTCCGGTGGATCGGACCCTGAAGTTCAGTTGCTGTCCCTGGCTTGGGATCAAAGGCATACGGTGAATGTTGTTGGTGGTTTCAATACTCCTTTCTGGGGTGTGAATGTGGTCGGCAGTTACGGCAGCGGATTACCTTATACACCGCGGGCTTCAGAGGATATTACATCTTTGCTTGAAAACTCTGAAACCAAACCCGCACCATTTAACTTGAACCTTCGCGGTTTTTATCTCTTTAAACTGTTTGGGCTTGATCCCGAAGTCTTTATACGAATTACAAATGTTTTGGACCGATTGAATGAGGTCGGAGTTTATAACGATACGGGTCGAGCCGGTTTTACGGGTGACCAGGAACGGATTGAGGCATTGAATGTTGCTACGCCCGTTAATACGATTGCAGAATTGTTCAATTCACCCTATAACTACTCTGAGCCTCGTCGCATAGAAATCGGATTAAGGATAAATCTATGAAAACTTTGAAAAAATTGATCTTAAGTGTTTTATTTATATCCTTGCTTTTGGCCCAAAGCGGTCAGGAATATCGACGTTCTGCCGTTCACAATGCAAACTTGGTCCGAACCGTATTCGGTAACTGGGGTGTAGTGGGTCAACCCAGCGGCAAGGGTCCCCGTGGCGCCTGGCTTTTCGATACAAATGGATATATAGGTGATATATCACCCATGGTTGGAGCGGAAGTTACCTATTATGATGAATTGATGGATTCAAACGTTACTTTTAATTCCGTTGTAGTTTGCCCCGTTGATCGTCCATATACTCAGGAAGAATCAGATCAGAGTACCGGAAAATTGTGGACGTTTGAACCGGTAGGCGGATATATCAATACCAACCAAACCAGCATTGCCATGAGCACAAATCCGAATTCATGGCCGCAAAACTGGCCGGATAAAGCGAATGATACTGAAGATCCCGGCTGGAGCGGGGCCTGGAACGGTTATTTCGGAAAGAACGTAAATTCTGCAGACCAGGAAAGTTTTTATGTTATGGATGATAATAATGATGAAGAATATAATTATCGTTCAAACACTTCAGGTCGCTGGCTGGGTTTTCCGGGATATTATTTCAAACCCGATTCGACAGATATGAGCAGAAACGGACTTGGACTTGAGGTCCGTGTTCGCGGCATGCAATGGCAGCAATTCCTTGCGGCGGATGTTATCTTTTGGCTATACGAAGTAAAAAATACCAGTACGACCGATTACAGTAAAGTGGCGTTCGGAATGGTTTGCGGAACTTATCTCGGTGTGACCGGGACCGACGACTCCCATGGTGAATATGATGATGACTGGTCATTTTTTGACGTACAAAACGATATTACCTATACCGGAGATTTTGACGAAAGCTGTGCGCGCAACCCTAAATGGCAAGGTCCTGTGGGTGTAGTGGGATACGCTTTCCTTGAAAGTCCCGGAAATCAGTACGACGGCATTGATAACGATGGAGATAATGATGTAGAGATAAACCCGCATCTGGCTTTTTCCGCACCGAAATTCACTGCAGATGATTTTGATACCGTTGTATACGATTTCGGCGATCAGGTTGTTGTTATTGATGATGAATACAATCGCTCTTTGGTCACGATAGAAACGAACCCTCAGGTTATCCATACGCGGGGTGCAACGATCACTATCGTACCGGGTGAGACAAAGTTGATCGAAGGAAATACGGTAGACCAATTTTACAATATCAATCAAAATGTCTATGACGGAATAGATAACGACCTTGATGGTCTGATCGACGAAAATTATATTTATCATTATCGCCAGATCCGTATGAAACAGGAAGCGGACAAATATGATGTCGATAATGATGGTGATGTAGATGAATTGATCAATGTTGTTCTTTATGATGTCTTGAATCCGGTTTCTTACATTGATTATTTTACAGGCGCAGGCGAGAATGATCCTCTTATCGATGAAAAACGCGATGACGGTATCGATAACGACGGTGACTGGAATATGGACTTTGATGATGTTGGTGCCGATGGTAAAGATAATACTAATGATTATGGTGAAGGTGATGGCCTTCCCACTCCCGGAGAACCAAACTTTGATGCTACGGATGTAGATGAATCGGATCAGATCGGATTAAGCTCTTTTAATTATTTTACCCCT
>CAYVLJ010000091.1:4932-8325 GCA_964452375.1 uncultured bacterium
GAGTGGAAGGCAGCGGGACGGGCGCGCCGTAAGGATGACGATGAACTGTGGGATTGGCTGAAACCCGGCTTTTTTGATCTTCCAACCAATATACAAGAGGGCGAGCCGGTAGCAGGCGAAGACGGTGATTTTATTTATGGGTCCGGTTATTTCCCCTTGCGCGCAGGTGAAACACAACGTTTCTCTCTGGCACTTGTCTACGGTCATGACCTGGATGATCTTTATAAGAACCGTCAGACGGTGCAAAAGATCTACGACTCAGATTATCGTTTTCCCTCACCACCCGAAAAGCCGGTATTAACGACTGTGCCGGGTGATGGAAAAGTTACACTTTACTGGGATCGCGAAGCGGAAAAATCCATTGATCCCGTTACAAAAGAACAAGACTTCGAAGGCTATAAGATCTATAAAGCCACCGACTCCGATTTCAATGAAGTTTATACGGTAACAAATGCCAACGGTGTTGTCACCGGATATAAACCCCTCAAACAATATGACCTTGTGAATGATATCGAAGGTATGTTCGAAGCAAGCTCCGAATTATTTCAGGAAGCTGACGGATATACCGTTAATCTTGGAAGCAACACCGGATTGCAGCACAGTTATGTCGATAATGATGTTGTGAACGGAAAACAGTACTTCTATGCAGTTGTCGCATACGATCGTGGTGATGTTGAAAATGATATTTATCCTTCCGAAAATACAAAATTTATATCTGTGCAACCCGATGGGACAATCATTACGGATATTAATACCGACGTGGTCCGACCTCAACCCGCTGTTGCAGGATATGATCCTTTAAATGAATCTACGACTCTTTTCCATGAAGAAGGTCCGGCAACAGGCTCGATCTCTTATGAGGTTCTGGATGAAACGAAGCTGACCGATCATACGTATAAAGTAACATTTATGGATACGAAGATGGACAGTGTTGATAACAATGATAATGATACGCTTGATCTTGAAGATGCGTTGGAATTCATTCCGGTAACCGTTAACTACTCTGTGATGGACCTTACCGGCCATATCGAAACTGTGGAGATCGATACTTCGTATATTTATCTGGAAAAAGCAAATCTGATCCTAAGCAGTGTGCTGATCGCTGAACAGGATTATCCCGACGATTATCTGAGTACGGATGAATTCGAATTCGACACGCTGCGCGGAAGAATAAAACTTAAAAACGACAGTGTGTATGATCCCGGCTATTATATTCTGAACTATCAGTATTACCCTGTTTACAGGAGTCCGAACATCTTTCGCTCACCCTATGCGGATGAAACAAAAGATTCGGATATTTTTGATGGCATTCAGTTGGTTTTTGATAATGACTGGACCATAGAAAAAAATGAATCGGAAACGTTCTGGAATAATACCGAAGGTAGGTCAATGGACTTCTCAATGAGAGCATTTGCCTCATCCTTCGGTGCTAAAGTACTGGAAGGTATTCCATATCCGGCTGATTTTGAATTACGTTTTACTGATTCAACTGTGGTCGGTTATAAAACGCCTCAAACCTTAATTTCCAATGTCTATTCTACCTTGCCCTCCTTCTTAAGACCGCAACCGAAAAAAACGAATTTTTATTTGTATAATGTGACCGATTCCGTGGTCGTACCTTTCATTTTCTCCGGAGGTGTTAAGAACAGTGACGATATTTATGAACTGTCACATGGGGCCATGTTATCGACATTCTTTTATTTACCTGGAGATACGGATTCCAGCGATGCTTATTATTCATGGGTTATCAATTTCCGCAGCCAGGGCGAACGAGATCGTTTTGGTGATGGTGATATCCTCAATATTGCGGTAAACAAGCCCTATCGCTTTGGTGATGTGTATGAATTTACAACGGAAGCACCTGAGGTAGATGATACACTGGCTACAAATTCACTGGAAAATATTCAGGTCGTGCCTAATCCTTATATTGTTGCAAACAATATGGAAGCACCTCTTCCGCCGGCTGTAACGACCGGTAGGGGAGAGCGACGGATCGAGTTCAGGAAATTGCCTACTGATGCGAAGGTTTATATTTTTACCTCTGCCGGAGCATTGGTCAAGACCCTGAATCATCAAGGAGATATTCATAACGGAACACTTGCCTGGGATCTGAAATCCAGTGAGAATCTGGATGTGGCTTTCGGAGTCTACTTCTACGTAGTGGAATCGGCAGCCGGCAAGAAATCCGGAAAGGTTGCGGTGATCAAATGACAAGGAATAAGAACATGAAAAGATCCATCATTTTTTCGGTCATATTGCTGACACTTGTTACCGGCTTGTCCGCACAGGACAAGGTAGGAACGACCGCAGCTAATTTCTTGAATATACCTATCGGCGGAAAAGCCATTTCCATGGGAGGTGCCTACACAGCGATTGCAGACGATGCAACGGCATTATTTTGGAATCCGGGTGCATTTTCCAGAGTTGGCAAATCCGATATCTATACTTCGATCACCAATTATTTTGTAGATGCTCAACACACCTGGTTCGGTGCGCAATATATGCTTACACCCAGCGATGCCATCGGGGTCAGTTTGAATAGTTTGAATTATGGTGACTGGGAAGAGGTGACAACCGTTGAAGAACCGGGCGGTACCGGGGAATACTGGCAGGCCAGCGATATGGCATTGGCTGTCAGTTATGCTCGGAATATGACGGACCGTTTTTCTATTGGAGGATCGGTGAAGTATATTAGGCAGCAGATCTATAATGAAACGGCGCAGACGGTAGCGATCGATCTCGGTTTGCTTTTCATTACCCAATTCAACGGTCTGCAGATCGGTGCCAGCATTCGGAATTTTGGCGGCTCGATGGAAATGCGCGGGCGGGATCTGATCACACAGGTTGATCTTGATGAAAGCTCGCAGGGAAACAATGAAAATATCGTTTCTTATCTGAAAACTGATCAATGGGCTATCCCGCTGACCTATATTATCGGAGTTTCAATGCCCGTCATTGACCGTGGTTGGAACAGGCTGGTTCTTGCAGCCGATGTAATGCGCCCGACCAATGATGCTCAGACCCTGAATCTTGGTCTTGATTGGAAAATTGCCGATATGGTTAGTTTGAGGGCCGGTTACCAGTCCTTGTTCAAAGCGGAAAAAGAGAATGGATTGACGCTGGGTATCGGTGTCGATCTTGAGATATCGGGAATGGCGATCGTCTTTGATTACAGTTTCCAGCATTTCGGGAAATTGGGTATGCTGAATACGACGTCACTGGCCTTAACATTTTAAAGGATGACAACTTGTCATATAACAGAAGATGAAACAAAAAGATAAACAAGAAACAAGAAAGAAAAAGGAGTAAAAACCATGAAAAAACTTCTTGTGATCCTAATGGTATTGTTTGCAACATTTGCATTATGGGTGTATTTCCTTACAAATCTGACAT
>CAYVLJ010000092.1:0-8267 GCA_964452375.1 uncultured bacterium
TCAAGATTTCCTTCGCGTTTTTGTAACTCACGCTCGGAATTACGGATATCGCGAAGTTTCTCATTGTATTCATCTTCGGACTTCTGTTTGATCTTTATCGCTTCATCTTTTCCTTCAAGGATCAATTCTTTTTTCAGGGTTTCGCCTTCTTTTCGGGCGCTTTCCATCAGGTCGAATTTATAGTTTTTCATACTTCCGATCTGAGATCGATAAATTATGAAAACAATAAACGCAGCCAATAATGCTGATGCTCCAGCAATCGCAATTACTATGCCGACATTAATCATGTTCACTCCTTTTAATTAAATGGAGCGTCGTCAGGTTTTATTGAGATGGTCATCGATCAATTTGATCAATGATTCGGAATGGTCCTGAATATATTCCTCAATTGATTGGTTATCTTGCTTCAATTGATGTAATTCACCGGCAATATTTAAAGCTGCGATGATAGCAACCTTTTCTATCGTGGTCGTTCCGGGCATGTTCGCACCGACTTCCATCATTTTTTCATCCACGTAGGCCGCAACCTTTTGGATGAAATCTGGATCTTTACCCTTCAGAGGAAATTCCTGTCCGTAAATATTAACTTTCAAAGGTTTTTCCTTCGGAAATTCAAGTTCCACAGTGTTTGGGTCGGGGTCATACTTCTGCATGTTCGATCCAATCCGATATTTCTGCCAACTTCTTTGTAATGCGCTCAACCTGGCTTTTACTCAGGACTTTTGCGTCATTAGCGGAAGTACCCTTGTGTTCTTTCAAAACATCAAGAGTTTGGTGTATTTTTTTTTCTAAAAGTTCAAAAGAGCTGATATCCATTACCTTAACTGAGCTCCATATTGATTCTTCAAACGTTCAAATAACGAGTTCATTACAGTGTCGATCGCTTCATCCTTCAAAGTCTTTTCTTCAGATCTGAATTCCAAGCGCATAGACAATGCCTTTTTATCATTACCTAGTTTCTCATTGTCAATGTACATATCATATAGCACAAGGTCAACGAGATATTTACCTCCGTTTTGTTTTATTTCATTCAGGATCGTTGACGATTTGCATGTTTTATCCATAACCAAAGACATATCTCTGAATATGGATGGAAATTGCGGAACAGGCTGATATTGCTTCTTCGGATTATACCAATTGAAAAGTTTTCCGATCTGCATTTCCATTACGGTAACCGGATATTGCAATTGCAATTTCTCAAAATACTCCGGTTTATACTGTCCCAATTTACCGACAACGGTCTTCCTGACAACGATATCAAATAATATTTCAAATTCGTCCCTGCTCGTATTCTCTTTTAACTTAAAACTGAATTTTAATTTACCCAGCAAATGTTCCAGAAGACCTTTCAAATAAAAAAGATCAGCCGGTTTATCTTCATTTGTCCAGTTAAGTCCCCACACAGGCGCTGAACACAAAACACCCAAATTATAATGTTCAACGGCTTTGGTTTCCGAATATTCATTCTTTTCGATCACATTTGCCATTTCAAACAGGCGAATGTTCGTTCGTTTTTTCAATGCATTTGAACGAAGGCTTCCAAGCAAGGGCTGGATCATGTCGGTCCGCAGAGTATTCATTTCTATCGATAGAGGATTCAGGATTTTTAAAGGTTCATACCCCCAAATGCTCAACTGAGCGACATTTTCATTTATCAGGGAATTATTGACCGCTTCATGCATGCCGTAGCCTACCAAAAAATCTTTTATGTGATTAATAAATGGATGGAATCTGTCGTATTCTTCAGCAACTGACATGGTGATCCTGTTGATGGAAGGAATATCCTGAAGATGATCGACCCGCAAAACTTCCTCGATCAGATCGATCTCCCTTTCCACGTCGGGTCTGAATGTTGGTATTTTGACGGTCAGCGATGACGAATCCTCTTTCACGATCTCAAATTCGAGATGTTCAAGCGTCGTCCGGCAATCTTCTTTTGAGATGTCAATACCGGTAATACGCCTGACATGATCGAACCTTAAATTCGCTGTTTTGGAAGCCAGGGGCTCCGGATAAATATCGATCATTCCTTTCGCGAGCGTACCGCCGGCGAGTTCAAGAATAAGAGATGCCAAACGATCCTGTGCATAAACCAAAGTTCCATTCGGATCCGTACCGCGTTCAAAACGCTTGGATGCATCGGTTGACAATTGCTGCTGCTTTGATCCTTTTCTGATTACAGTGGGATCAAAATAAGCGCTTTCTATTAAAACGTTGACCGTTTTTTCACAGACCTCGGATTCAGCTCCGCCCATAATCCCTGCAAGTGCTATGGGAGCTTTTCCGTCACAGATCAATAAAATATCTTCGCTTAATTCGCGTTCTTTATGATCCAGGGTCTCAAATTTCTCATTTTTCTTTGCAAAGCGGACATTTATGGCATGCCCCTCAAGTTTATCGTAATCGAAAACATGCAATGGATGTCCCGTTTCCATCAAAACGTAATTTGAGGCATCCACAACATTATTGATCGAACGCAATCCAAGAGCTTCAAGTCTTTCAACAAGCCATGAAGGGGACGGTCCGATCTTGACATCGGTTATAACTCTTGCCGTATACCTGGGACATCCTTCGGGAGATGCTATCTCAACTTTGGCAAGCTCATTGATATTCGGTCCGTTCTCGGATAATTCAATTTTGGATCTATGAAATTCTTTACCCGTTATTGCAGCGATCTCCCTTGCGACACCCCAATGGGACATCACATCGGGACGATTGGCGGTAACATCGATATCCAATACTTTGTTTGTTGAATAATATTCACTGAATGGAGTTCCGAGCTCATGTTCACCTTCGAGAACAATAATACCGCTATGATCATCGCCAAGACCAAGTTCGTCTTCGGCACATATCATGCCTTCAGAAGGTTCTCCCCGCAATTTTGCTTTCTTGATCTTAAAATCAGGCGTTAATTGCGTACCAACTGTGGCGACGGGTACAAATTGACCGGCGTCCACATTAGGAGCCCCGCAAACGATATTCAGGATATCTTCGCTTCCTACGTCGACCTTGCATACGGAAAGCATATCGGCATTAGGGTGTGCTTTTTTTTCAAGCACTTTGCCGACCAAGACTCCTTCCGGAATGCTTTTACCAACTTCTTTCAGAACACATTCCAATCCTGCAACGGTCAGTCTCTCTGCCAGCTCTTCCAGGGGCATGTCTATATCAATGTAATCTTTTAACCAATCTACAGAAACGATCATTTTTATCTTCCAAATTTAGAACTGTCTTAAAAATTCAACATCATTCTCAAAAAGAATACGGATATCGTTAATACCCAGTCTCATCATGACCATGCGTTCCACGCCCAAGCCAAAAGCAAACCCCGAATATATCTCAGGATCAATGTTCACAGCTTTAAGAACGTTGGGATCCACCATCCCGCAACCCATGATCTCCAGCCAACCGGTGTTTTTACATACCCGGCATCCTTTGCCTTTGCAAAGGAAACAAGAAACATCGATCTCAGCTGACGGTTCTGTAAAAGGGAAAAAGGATGTCCGGAATTTTATTTTAACATCCTTTCCGTAATACATGCGGCAAAATAATTCGATCGTTCCCTTCAGATCAGCAAAAGTTATGTCCTTATCGACATAAAGACCTTCTATCTGGTGGAATAAACAGTATGAACGCGCGGAAATGGCCTCATTGCGAAAAACTCTGCCGGGAGCAACGATCCGTATGGGAGGTTCATGTTTGGACATGTATCTGGTTTGAACCGGAGATGTATGCGTACGTAAAACTCCACCGCCTTCGGTATAAAAAGTATCCTGCATATCACGTGCCGGATGATCGGGCGGAAAGTTCAATGATTCAAAGTTGAACCAATCGGTTTCAACTTCAGGTCCGTAGGCAATATCAAAGCCCAGACGATGAAAGATCGACAGCATATCGTCAACAGCCTGTGTTAAAGGATGCCGGCTTCCTGTCGGCATGGAATATCCGGGAAGCGTATAGTCAGTCCATTCTTTTTCTGTTTTTTCGGTAGAAAATTCCGACAGTTTAGCATCAAGTTGAGCTTGCAGGTTTACTTTCAGTTCGTTCAGCATCTTGCCAACCTCTTTTCTTGCTTCCGGGGGAATTTCACCCATCAACGAAAAGAGGCCTGCCACCTTTCCTTTTCTTCCTAAAAAGGCATTTTTTACGTCTTCAAGAGACAGCTTATCGCTGGCTTTGGCAAGCGCTTCTTCAAACTGCTTCTGAACTTCAAATATCGTATCTTTGGTCATAATGCAATTTTTTCATATTTATTGCCAATTGTTCCGGCATCTACCGGACGGGCATGGTTAATTATATCTATCAGCTAAATTATTTCTTTACCGTTTCGACCAACTTTGCAAATGCTTCAGGCTGGTGGATAGCCATTTCACTCAGCTGTTTCCTATTAATTTCCACACCCTTTTCACCGAGTAGATGGATAAATCGCGAATAACTCAACCCATGCTGACGTACGGCGGCATTGATTCGAGTGATCCACAATTTACGGAAATCACGTTTTTTCTGTCGGCGATCACGGTAGGCATAAGACCAACCGCGTTCTACAGCTTCTTTTGCAGTTTTGTATAATTTACGACGCGCACCGAACTGACCTTTTGCCAGTTTAACGATCTTGCGGTGTCTGCGATGTCTTGGTACCGAACTATTTGCTCTAGGCATATTAAAAAACTCCTTTCAAGTCAGGGGGATCATATCCCCAGCATTCTGTTAACACGTTTTGAATCCGCGGAAGAAATTCCGGCTTGTTGGCGTAATTTGCGAACTCTTTTGGTACTTTTCTTCGTCAGAATGTGACTTGCGTAGGCTTTTTTTCGTTTAATTCTGCCTGATCCGGTTACTTTGAACCGTTTTGCTGCACCACGATTTGTTTTCATCTTGGGCATGAGTGTCTCCTTACTTTTTGGCGGCGAGATAAGCCGTGAGAAAGCGCCCTTCTTGCTTGGGAGCTTTATCGATCTTTGCAATGTCTTCAAGAAGTGCTATCACCTTGTTGATGGTATCCAGTCCCATTTCCTGGTGGGCCATTTCCCGGCCACGGAACATAACGGATATCTTCACCCGGTCACCGCCTTCAATGAACTCACGGATCTTGCGAACTTTTGTCTCAATATCGTGAGTGTCGGTATGTGGGCGAAAGCGAACTTCTTTTACGGTAATGACATGCTGTTTTTTCTTGTTGATCTTCTCGCGCTTTTGTTGTTCGTACTTGTACTTACCGTAATCTATGATCTTACATACGGGGGGATTGGCATTTGGTGAAATTTCCACCAGATCCAGACCTCTTTTCTCAGCTATATCCAGCGCCTCGCGTATGTCTACGATCCCTATTAAACCACCATCCTCCGAGATAAGTCTTACCTCTCTGGCCCGGATGGAATCATTAACTCTTGTTGTGTCTTCTTTTTGTTTCGGATTCGGTCTCATTGTTCGTGAGATATTAACTCCTTTAAAATTATACACTCTAATATAAATAAACCAATTCCATCAAACAAAGGAATTTGACGCTAATATATCCAACTAAATGACTAAATTACAAGTGTTTTTTAAGATTAATTTTGATAGGCAACAGTATGTTTTTAAGTTTTCGTATTGAGCTGATCAGCTATAGTTTCAATTTTACTTATGTGAGCGAAACCGAAAGCAAGGTTAAGTAGGCTCGCTATGTGCATTTCTTCATTAATCGATCCGGTTCCGTCAGCTGGTATGATAACTCTGTAATCACGATAATAAGCATCTCTGGCAGTCGATTCACAGCACATGTTCGTCATTATCCCTGCAATGACTATATCTTCAATTTTAAGACATCTGAGAACAGTCTCAAGATCCGTATTGTAAAAGGCGGAATAGCGGTGTTTTAGAATTACTTTTTCATTGCTGAGGGGTTTCAAGTCAGAGTGTATCTCGCTTTCATATTCTCCTTCGATACATTTGCCCTGCCACCACCATCCCATAATTCCCGCATCCAGGTTATCGGGATGATGAACATGCCTTGTAAAGATGACCGGGCGTCCGGCTTTTCGGAACTTTTCGATGAGGTTTTTGATACCGGGCAAAATTGCCAAACCTCCGCAAGTAAAAGTAGGCGAAACCGGATCAAGAAAAAAATTCTGCATATCCACAACGATCAATACACAGGCATTCACATTAAGTTTCATGGGGTGTTGATTGAAATTTTGGATCTTGTTTAACCAAATATCGGCTTTTTTCTCTATATTTTCAGTATTTGCATACGGTTTCATAAAAGCTCCTTTGAAGTATTTGATGAAAGACAAGAGTTTAATTCAAGTGGCATCGGGATTCATTGCAGATACAAACTGCATTGATGCGCCCATCGCTTCCATTTAAAGCACAATTAAAGCAAGTCCAATAATGCCCGTGCCGCTTCCTCGGGACCGCTTTGTTCGCATCCGCCGATACCCAGTCTTGTCCTTAATTGACCGACAAAAATTCCCTTTCCATAAAGTGTCTCAAAAAAGCGTTTGGCAATGGCTTCATGTAATTCTTTGTATTGAACGGGTCCGAATATATTGGCGAAATACGAATGGATCAAACCGGTAGAGGTTGTCGTACCCTTGCTCATGGCCGTACCGTCACGAAAGATCTCAAGTGCTTTTTCTGACGAATTCAATTTTCCTATGACCGGATGATCTTCATCGACTTCTTCATAATTATTCGCATAAAGCACAAGATCGATCTTGTACCCCTTGATCACTTCTTCATAGGTCGTTACCGGCAAAATGATCCGTGCGTTGACCCTGTTTGGACTCATGATAATGGAACGGTCGATCTGACCGAAAGCATACCCCGGCTGAAGGTCGTCAAGACGAACGAATGCTCCGATCTCCGTTCCATGGCCGATCACTTCGCCATCTTTATCAATATCCAATGAACCCATGTCATCGGCAATGATGATCATCTCTTTGATCAGTTCGTCTCCAATAATTCGGAGCGCTTCCAGGGTTTCCGATTTTCCGGTACCGCTTTCACCAATGATCAAAACGGTCCTGGCACGATCCTCTTTTGTAATGATCTTTACCATAGCACCATGAAAGGGCATTTTTTTGCGCTTCATCATCGTGATATTGTGCAGGGTTAGGATCATTTTCTTCAAATACCCGAAATAACCGTAAATATTATCATTTGGCACAGCCCCCACCAATAGATCGTTCTCGGTATCTTCATAAAAAACAGTGGGCATGGAAGCCAGACCGTCCAAAGAGCCGGAGGGAGTTCCGTAGAGATAGATCGCATCGGGTTTTCGTTCTAGATATTCGTCATCAGCCAGTTCGAATAAATTACAAAGAGAAAAACCCAGTTCGAAAAATCGTTCATGCACATAAACTAAAATTAGCAGCGAACCGACTTTGGCCGGATAACATATCCAGTCCGTACTGTTTACATCGACAAGATCGATCGGATTTTGGTCGATCTCTTCAAATTTACCGCTGCGCTTATTATTGGGGGGATCCAATAACAAAGGCGGATAAAGCATCATTTGCCTTATTGTGGGAATATTCTCCAACTGATGATATTTTTTTTCATTGGGCAGTTCAAGATCTTTCGTTCGGGTAATAACCCCCAACTCGCCCCCGGCTGCAACCTGTCTGAAAACGTTAGGATGCCGCCCGACAATGTGTTCTTCAATATCACGATAGGTTTGCCGCACCAAATGCATGAGTGTTTCAATGGTCGAATTAAAAGTTCGGTAAGGTCTTTTATCAAGGGGAAATGTATCTGAATCGCAAATAATAAAACGTTCAAACGTTCTCCAGTAATTATAAAGGCCTTCAACGAATTCCTGTAAAAGGTTTGGGTTTTGAATAAAGCTGTCAACATCTTCGATCAATTTCGGCACTGATGCCAATCCCATTTTTTCCAAAACACGAAATACTTCGATAAGTTTCCTGATATCATGATTGACGATCTTCGAAGCATCCTTCCCGAAAACAGCCAGTAAACGAGAATCTTTTTTCTTCAAATTCCGGATATATCTTTCAACAATATCATAAAAAAGTGTGCTGGTCAGTAATTCTTCCGGGGTCTCGCATATCCTGTCTTTTAAACGCAGGACGACCTTGTTATCGACGAATTTTGCTGAACCGTAGTTTTCCATATAAGTCCTTTGTTTTTACCCATTCAAACAAAATGGGGGTTTATCCGAAAGATCGTGAACCCTTATTCACTCATCTGACTATATTTCCGGGCATATACCAATTGGAACAATGAGATCAACAGCGTTAATCCCGGTTTTTAACTTGTTCCTTCAA
>CAYVLJ010000093.1:0-1676 GCA_964452375.1 uncultured bacterium
CCAACAACATAACATTCATTTCTTATATCTGAGTTGGTAACTGAATATGAATTTGAGCTCCATGGCAGCGTAAAGTCACTTTTTGTTAATTCTAAAGTTTCCAAATCATAGGAACCAAAATTTACACTTAAATTTCTAGATCTCCCATTTGATAGAAGATAAGATATATAAATCCTATTTTTTTCAGGAGAATAATCAATATCTGTTACATCTATGCTATCAACATCATTTTGATTTAAAACAAATTCAGGTTGAGAAAGTGTTGAATCATTATAGTAAAATTCTAATTCAGTAAAGCTGGCACTTATAAATGCTGAGGTAATATATTTTTTAATTATCGTAATTGGACAGTCGTTAAATGTGTAAAAATACTTTCCTACATTAATCTCGGAAGATAATAATTGAATTTCGTGAATTTTAAAATCTATAATATATAATCCATTATTATGAGTATATAAGAAGACCTTATTATCGCTATCATCAAGAATTGCAGTGCCTATTCTTGGGACGGCAAGGCATGGAATCCCCGTATTATAAATACTTTCTATTGTATCTTTACTTATGCTATAATCAACAATACATATTGGATATTCAGTATTACTTGTGTCTAAACCGGCGAAAATTAAATGATTATTGTCTGAAGACTTACACCATCCATATAGCTGTATTCCATGTGGTAAAATCATTTCAATTTCTTTATCGACCTGATTGGTTTTTGTGTTTATAACAGTAAATATACTACCGATATTAGGATAGGTATAAATATATCTGTTATTATCACTATGAGGAAAGTTACAGTTGCTCAATACTAAGACTGATAATAAAGCTAGAAAAATCAGAAGATGTGATTTCTTCATTTTTTTACTCATATTAATGATAATGTAACATACAAAATTCCCTCAACTCATAAAAGAAATAAATTCATATGTAGGAAAGTGCATTGGATGTGGTAATAATTGCCGTTAAAGTTATATTCTTGCTTGATTGCAGGTGCGAACCCATGTGTTCGCCTATTGAAAAAGAAGGGCGACTCCAGAGGCGCCCGTACACTATCTAAAAAAGGCTACTTACGTCTTGCAATTTATGTTTTATTAGTTGTGTCTTTCCACGTGAATATTTATTATTCAATATGTTTTTTATGTAAACAATATTAGGAGTTGAAAACGATGCGAAAATGGGGAAAATATCTGATTCTGCTTGTGACAGTATTGCTAATGGCATGTGGGAAACCGGAAGCAAAGTATATTTTCTTCTTTATCGGTGACGGAATGGGTTCGGTTCAGGTCAATGCTGCGGAGCGTTATCTGGCTTCTCTTGAGGGACGCGACGGTATCGTTCCTCTGGCTATGAATTTGGCTCCGGTATCGGGGGACATTACAACTTATTCAAAATCGAGGTATATTACCGATTCCGGTGCGGCAGTTACGGCATTGGCAACGGGAAATAAAACCTCAAACCAGACGCTTTCAATGGATTCGGAGCATCGATATCCTTTTAAAACAATTGCAGAGACGGCAAAAGAAAGAGGTATGAAAATCGGGATTATTTCAACTGTCGATATAGATCATGCCACACCCGTTCCGGCATCCAGCGACGGCGTTTATCCCAGTTGCCCAGGACCGCCAGCTTGGCGATTGCCGGTTGCGGCAATGATTTGAGCAGCTCGACCGCAAAAT
>CAYVLJ010000093.1:1686-6557 GCA_964452375.1 uncultured bacterium
TTATGAGATAGGAAAAGAACTGGCAAATTCCGGCTTTGATTTTTTCGGTGGCGGAGGATTTCGGGAAATAACGGATCCTAACGGAATTGACAGTATGAATGTCATAGATCTGGCAAAAAAGAACGGCTTCATTTATATCAACAGCACGACCGCTTTTAAATTCTTGGAACCGGGGGCCGGCAGAGTTCTTTTCGTGCATCCGGCACAAAGTGATGAGCATTCTATGCCCTACAGTATCGATATGGATGAAGGATGCATCACTTTATCACAAATTACTCAAAAGGCGATCGATATGCTGGATAATGAAGATGGATTCTTCATGATGATAGAAGGCGGTAAGATTGACTGGGCCTGTCACGCCAACGACGCTGCAACTTGTATAAAGGATGTGATCGCATTAGATGAAGCTGTAAAAGTTGCTTTGGAGTTTTACAGTAAAAACAAAGATAATACTTTGATTATTGTAACTGCTGACCATGAAACCGGCGGAATGACAATGGGGACGTCATATGGCGATAATAACCTCGATTTAAGCAAGTTGCAATGGCAAACAGGTTCATATGCCGAACTGACGAGGGAATACGGACAGATACGCGAAGGACTGATCAATGAAATGGGGATAGATGCGGTTAGATCCGATTTTTCATGGGCATTTGATTTTCTATATTTGCAAACGGGTTTGGGTGATGAATCAAAAGGACTTGGACTCAACGAATATGAGAGGAACGAATTGTTAAAAGCCTATACCAGATCCTTTGACGAAAAAAATTACGGTGATCACACAGAATATATCATGTATGGATCTTATGATGCCTTTATGATCACCGGATTTCGCATGCTTTCCCGCAAAGCCGGTATTGGATGGTCTACTTTTTCACATACAGGTGTTCCCGTTCCCATTCGGGCTTTTGGAGCAGGGGCAGAGGAATTCGGAGGATATTACGATAATACAGAAGTTTACGATAGACTTCTTAATGTAATGAAAAAATAAATAGCTTACGGAACGGTTTTAAATTTCAAATTCACGGAAGTTTTACCCAGGAGAATCGTTCAGCATTTTTAAAGCTTAAAAATTTTACAAAATCATTAATGGATCAATTCTATCTCTACCGAAAATTCACTGCCGTCACGATTGATAAGTGCTTTAACCGAATCACCAACTTTAAGATATGAATTATTGATGATATCGATAACATCCTGATTGGTTTTAACCTCCTGGTCATTTACCGATAGGATGATATCGCCGATCTTAAGCCCGGCAAGGTCTCCCGCTTTTCCTTTCTTGATGTCAATGATAATAATACCATGATCCGTATCAAGATTGTAATAATCGATGATGGATTGGGTGAGGGGCTGTCCGGAAATTCCAAAATCCCAGTTGCGTGCTATCTCGCCGTAGGTTTTTAAGTCCTCAACAATATGCTTAACCCGATTAATGGGAATGGCAAAACCGATTCCAATTGAACCGCTGCTGCTTTTACCCTGGAATATGAAAGTGTTGATACCGATCAATTCGCCGTTCATGTTGACCAGTGCACCACCGCTGTTGCCGCTATTGATGCTTGCATCGGTTTGGATCATATCCTGGTATACGTGACCGCTTTCGGTTTCTCCGAAGTCCATATGAATACTGCTGATTATCCCGGAAGTTACAATTGGTTTATTGCTGATATCGAATAAACCGAATGGATTACCGAGCGCAATGACCCATTCTCCGATAATGATATCTTTGCTGTCTCCCATTTTAATAAACGGGAGATCTTCTGAATCGATCTTAAGAACTGCAATGTCCGTCAATGCATCCATTCCGATGATCTCGGCTTGATATCTTTTACCGCCTGACAGTGTTGCGTATACTTCAACGGCATCCTCTCCAACAACATGCGCATTTGTCACAATATAACCATCGGACGAGATAAGAACACCGCTGCCTAGACTTTGTATTTTTTTCTTATAAATGTTATTTGGAAAAAACCGGGAAAAAAACGGATCGCTGAAGAAGGGATTATTCGTGTATTGCTTAATACGAGTTACGTGAATACCGATTATAGCAGGAGATACTTCAGCTATTGTTTGTGTTATCGCGGTTTCTCTACCGGATGACAGAGCTTCATTTATTTCAAGCCGTTCTTCAATCTTCGGGATCTGAACGGATATGCTGTCAGGTGTTTGCAGACCTTCCAGTAATAGATGGCGACGGGTGTCAAGATAAAATTGCAGAGATACAATAAGCATGATAACCGATACTACAAGTGCAATAATACTGAAGATGCTTCTTTTCATGTTATTCACCTTTCCAATCTATTTTGTCTTCGTATAAAACGTTCATCAGGGTCAATCCCTGTGGCGGGGCGGTAATAGCCCCGGAATTTCTATCGCGGCTTTCAAGAATATTTTTTACTTCCTCAACGGAAAATCTGCCTTTTCCGGCTTCAACCATGGTTCCAACCAGAGAACGTACCATTGAGTGCAGGAAACGATTACCGTGAATGCGGTAAATAAAATTATCTTCCTTTTTGATCCATTCCGATCGGTTGATAATACAACGTTTGTGATCAACTTCAGCTTGTGACGAACAAAAGGAAGTGAAATCATGTTCACCGTAGAACAGATCAGCGCATTGTTTCATGATATTCAGATCAAGTTCCTGATATACTTGCCAAACCCTGAATTGGTCCAAAGCGGTTGTTATATTGGAAACAATGTATTCATATTGCCTTTCTCTTGCAGAAAAGCGAGCATGAAAATCCCCGTCTGCTTCCGCTGTATCAATGATCCGGATATCTTTGGGAAGCAATGTGTTCAACGCGGCTTTCAAATTAAGATTTTTTAATTCTTTGGGAGGATCAAAATGAACGATCTGATACCTTGCGTGGACACCTGCATCCGTGCGGCCGCTGGCATGGATCCGCACCGGTATTTTATATAATTTCCGTAAAGCCTGCTCCAGTTCTCCCTGAATACTGCTTTGATCGGGCTGCAACTGGTACCCCGCATAATTTGTGCCGTCGTATTCAACTTGAAGTATTGATCGTTTCATTATTCTTGATTGTAACCCCGGCTTGTCATTGCAATGGATAAATGTTCGGCGCGTTCAAGTGAAGATATGATCGTCGGAACGATCAAAGATATATAATACCGGACCTGTGCAATTATATGTTTGGGCTTTTTAATTCCCATGATCCGGTGAACCTGTTGAAGTGAGCCGAATTCCTCCTTGATCAGATTAACATACCTCATTGCAAGGGTCAATGGCTGAACGAGCTTTGAGGGTCCTTTATCATCCAGATAGCCGGTGATGGTAGCTATGTCGATCCTTTGACCTCCTCTGATCAGGTAAGACATGATAAGCAGAATATTTGTATTTCTGAATGTAAAAAAAAGCGCTTTTGTCCATAAAGCTGAAGTTGTAAAAGCCGACCAGTAATTGTTTTCACCGAATCGAAAGAAAAGATGAACAATCAAGGTGAAAACAACCAGGATCGACAATCGGAAAAATAGTGAAAAAATTGATTTTCTGTTGGAATTTATCAGACTTAAAAATAAAAACACACACATTGCGATCACTTGTCCCATAAGCTCAGGTATGAAAAACACGCCGATAAAAGCTGTGATGGAAAAAACTATCTGTAATGTGCGCATCGTTTTATTCATTTAAAATGCAAGCCCTATTTGCAGGTATCCTCCGCCTTTCACCGGTGCGGCAAAAGCATTAAGTTGTACATTCTTATTTTTTAGATAACGTACATTGATCACCGATGCTATCCTGTTGACAAGCATTCCCGTAACAATAAATTCACTGGTAAGAAGTGTTAACTCTTTTTTTCTAAACAGATTTTCATATACCATCAGATCAGCTTCGGTATCCCAATCCCATTGGTAGCTGCTATTCCAAATATCTTCCGGAGTTCTGTTCTCAAGCATTTCTTCTTCATGATCATCTCTGGACATGAAATTTCCAAGATCGGCCCAGAATTCATCATTATCCGGATAATTGATCAATCCGGCATTGAGCTGAGCGTATGATATCAGATCCTGATTTTGAACGTAGCCAGAATAACGAAAACCCGCAAAACCAAGCCATAATGCTGCTTCCGTGCCTAAAAAGATATAAGCGGAATTTGATTTATAGGAAAGCTCTCCCCAGCCGGGAAGGACAATGCTCTTTAAAATCGGATTCTTTGGTTGACCGTCCTGTGCAAATGCCATTGAAGAGATGAGAGTAAGTATGATGAAGGCTCGAAAGAATTTTTTCATAATTGTCCTTTAATTTGATCTGACGAAGAATAATATCGCGGTTAATGCATTTAAAAACAACATCCAAATACTGAATTTGGTAACGGAATGTCTTACGTTCCTCGTATCTTCAGGTTCCGTGATAAATGAACCAAGTATGAAAGGCAATTGATCACCTTTCTGCAATTGAATTTCACATCTTATGGAATCGTTTTCAATATAATAGAAAATTTCACCGTGATAATCGGCTCGGACCGAATCTGCGATCAGCGAATAATTGTGTTCTTCAAGGATTTCAGATATTTGAATGAGGTAGGGGGTTTCGATATCAAAATATGCGGTTTTTGCATTCGTTTCGTCGGCGAACAGCAAATAAAATGGTATCAGAAGTATAAATATTACTTTTTTCGTGCAGGCCATATAGAAAATATCATTCCAATTAACATTAAAAATAACATTGAAAAACCAAATAAATTTCCGGTTTTATTATAAGGTGACATATAGTCCACAGAGGAAAGTGTGCAATCAAGAATACCGCTTTCATATAACGGTAGTTTTGACTTTACACGCCCTTTTTCATCTATGTACATGGATATCCCGGCATTAGCGGCACGAATAAGGGGTCTGCGCGTTTC
>CAYVLJ010000093.1:6644-8265 GCA_964452375.1 uncultured bacterium
TTGTGATCAAAATATTGAATTTGCTGCCTTTACCTGCAAATGATCTGACGGTATGGGGAAAGACGGAGTCATAACAAACCATAGGCGTAAAGGCTATACTGTCTTTTGTCATGCTCAAAGGCTCTTTATAATCTCTATGAGAGAAATTACTTTGTCCATATTCCATATTGTTCAGCCAGGAAAACAGTTTTCCGCCTGGAGTAAATTCTCCAAATGGAACTAGGTGCAATTTATCATAGATCTGAGGTTTAAAAGTATCATCTTCCGGTTCAAATACAAAAATTGTATTTGTGCTGAAATACCGGGTTGAGTTTTTGGGATAATAATAGTCAAGTGCTCCGGTTATCAATGTGCTCCCCATATCTTTTGAACATTGATGCAGAATATGTTGAAAATAGATCGATGAACGCAGATAATAGGGAACGGCTGTTTCGGGCCAAACGATAACCTCCGGATCAAATCCATTATTGACCCGACTTAACGAATCCAGTTTATTTATAATGGGTATTCGGTTGGATGGTATCCACTTTTCTTTGGCACCGATATTCGGTTGCACGATGCGAAAATTCAACTCATTATGAGTGCCTATATCCGTATTCATCATAACCGTACCGTAAATAAATGGAATGGAAAGAGTTATGAGCAAAGCGGTAAACCGTTTGCGTGAATAGGAAGTGACCATTAAGTATAAAAAGAGATTTGTCATGACCAGGAACAAGCTAATGGTATAAACTCCTCCAATATCGGCGAGTTGAGCGTAAATGAGGTTGCTTGCCTGTGAATGTCCGAGACTTAGCCAGGGAAATCCCAGTATGCCAAAGGAACGAATGAATTCAATTGCTGTCCAAATAAAGGGAAAGAAAAGAAATGCAGCCGATCTGTTCTTTCGCATAATGATCTTGAAGAACATTCCCGCAAAGGCGTAATTCAATGATAAGAATACAGCCGCTAAAAGCATGGATAAGGTTGCCAGCCAGGGAAAAGTCCCGCTATTCAGTGCCAGCCAGTGAATTGACAGTATACAATAAAAAACACCCCAGATCAAGCCAGTCAGAAATCCATTCTTGGTTTTATCCAGGACATAAATAAGTGGAAATAATGCAAAAAAAGCAAAATAGAATTGATTAAAGGGAGCAAAAGCCAGTTCCACAAGGATAGCGGATAAAAGTAGTAGAAAAACATGTTTTAATTTTAACTTCATCGTGTTCCTTTTGAATCAAGGAATTCCTGAAGCATGATACGAGCCGCGAGCTGATCTACTCTACCCTTGTTATCTCTTGCTTTCAAACCCTGTTGCTTCAGAATATCCTTAGCCTGGACTGAAGTATAACGCTCATCCCAGGGTATGATCGGAATATCAAATTTTGATTTCAGGGCCAGGATCACTTTATCTACGATCCTGGTCTGATCGGTCTTATTTCCCGAGGTGCCAATAGGGTAGCCTATGATGATGCTTTCAAGATCATAAGTATTACAGAGTTCGATAAGTTGTCTCACTCCATTATCAAAGTCATCAATAACCAAGGTGTTAAGCGGTGTTGAAATGACCTGAAGCGGGTCGGAGATCGCAAGGCCGATCCGTCGCATTCCGAAATCGATAGCGAGGATCCTTTTCATATGG
>CAYVLJ010000094.1:0-8198 GCA_964452375.1 uncultured bacterium
TAAAACCCGGATGATGACAGACTGGCTTCCCGGAAAATTAGCCGCCCTTGAAAAAAGCGACAAAAATGATCACCGTAATGATCAATATGCCGGGAAGTTCTTCGATCACCCATTTGATCGCGGTATCGATAACCTGCGACCAGAAAGAGCTTGTAAATATATTTTCCATGGTGACTCCTTATAATTGGAATTATGATGTTAAGCGCAGCAGCAGAGCGATAAGTCCGCCGACAGGCACCAGGATCGTTGCAAGATTATGCATCAAGAGCAGTAATTTCGGACTTTCCCCCTCGCCGCTGAGCAAAGCGCCCGTGATGAAAAGCGAGATCAGGAAGAGGAAGGTAACGGAAAGAATAATCATCGTCAGGACCGAAAGCGATCCCGCCATGATACCCGGACGGATCAGCAAAATGCTTACGACCATAACCGCCAGCGCGATCAGTTTGTGCAGGACGGACATCAGGGGATTGAAAGGTCGGCCCGACCGGTGCATGAGTATGCCGGTACCGATGGTGACGATATAAAACAGGACAATCCCGATGATCTTAAGTGTAGGGCTCACGGTCTCTCCTTTTTGTTATGCCGGAATATAATACAATTAATTGGAAAAGTAAAATGATGGCTTTTATGCAAATCCTTCCCTGATGACATCTGCAATGGCATGGGCAAGGTCCACAAGCGATGCGATATTCACGATCGAAGGATTGTCTTTGGGCGTATGGGTGATGTCCTGATCATCAATATTTTTCATAAACCATTCGGAAGTCACAGCGATGGCAGGAACGCCAAATTGAACGAAAATACTGTGATCTCCCTGGACCCATTGGATACCCTCGTTGATCTCGGGGTAGTGTTTCAGCACGCTGTTGACCGTTTCCCTGAATTTTTCCGGAAGATCGAAAAACGAAAAAGCAGACCCTCCCCGGTAATATCCGGCTCCGTCGATATTGATATTTATCAGCATATTCCCGAACTGCTCCATATTCTGTTGAACGTAAAGCATTTGTCCGGATACCGCATAGTAATCCTCGCCGTTAAAAGCAACTAACTCGATCTGATGTTTGCCATGATGATCTTTCAGCAATTCGGCCAGCAAGAACAGAATGATCACGCCCGTGGCATTATCAATGGCTCCCGGCGTACCTTTTTTGGCATCGATGTGCGCAGAAATAACGATCTTCCCGGCATCCTTGGGCCCTTTGGTCGCGATCACGTTGTAACCCGGACCGTAAACCCGTTCGGATATTGAACGGATCGATGCAATTTCCCCGACAAAAGGTAATAGTTTTTCGCCTTCTTCCTCTGTCATGTATATGGAAGGCACATTAACATCGCCGTCTTCGATCAGGGGAAAGGGATAAACGCCTCCAGCAAGCGAAGCATTTCGCCCGGTTGCGCTGATCAGGGCTTTTGCACCGCTTTCTTCGATCAGCCTGATGATCTTTTGATGTTCTTCCGGATTGTAAAAAACAAATCCTTTTGGCATCAGCTGTTCTTTGGCGATCTCGCCGTGAAGCAGGATGATCTTGTCCCTTGCATCCAACTGTTCAAGTTGCCGGACCGTTGAAGCTTCGACCAATCTACCGGACCCTTCAAAACCCAAAGAATATGGAGAGACAAGCACTTCAAACGATCTTTCGGCAACATTCAGGGTTGCGCCGCCGTCGATCCAGTCCATTGCCTGAAATTCCGGCATGTCGGTTTCCCATCCGAAATTGCGAAAGATCTCCGCGGCAAAACGGGTTGCCCGTCGATTCCCTTCGGAGCCCACGCAGCGTTCGGAAATATCTTCACATAAAAGATTCAGGTATGATTCGGCTTTCTTGAGCAGGTTTTTCATTTTTTTCCTTTGCTTAGATATGGTGGTGCATCATGACGATCCGGCATTCGATCGCACCGTATCTGCGCGGCTCCGTGATCTCGATAAGGCGGTAACCCAGACGCTCCCAGAAAGTTAACGCACTTTTGTTAAGCTCCAGGACTCCCACACGATGAATGCGGGCGCCCTCTTTTTTTGCATGGTCGAGCAGGATCTTCTGCAGTGCTTTGCCGAGTCCGAGTTTTCGTCGCGCTCCATGCACAAGCAGCAAGCCGGTCATCCATATCCCTTTTTGGGGAAAATCTTTTACGATATCGGCTACTGCAACAGGAAAAGCATTCTCAAAAATACCATACAGGATCTTGTCGTCGGATTTTTTACCGGGCGGAAGATCCGCAAAAAAGTCCTCGGCATCGTCTGGAAGTTTTCCTTCGGAAAGCATAAAATAATCTTTTGCAGTATGAAAAAGCTTTAAAACCGCAGTGCGATCTTTCTCCACAAGCTCTCGACACAGGTATGTCTTTCCCCGCAATAATATTTTTTGATCATTCATGATATTTTGTTCTCGATCCCCGCCCCCGAACCTCTCCTTCGCCAGGGCTTCGGAGAGCAGACCGAATTTCGATACCCTCTCCTTTAGCATCCCGAAGCTTTGGGACGGCGGGCAAGCCAGCACGACACATCCCGGGATCAATCTATTTGATATTTTCTTCGAGCGTTTCGATATATTCTTTCGCCCAAGCACGTATCTGGTCCCAATCCCTAAGATCAAGAGGCGTTCCCTTCTTTACACCGAACAGAAGTCTCGGAACGGCACCAAATTCATCTTCCACACGGCCGTCAAATTTCCCTATAGAAAATGGGGGCACGATCTTGCTGACCTTGTTCAGGCTTTTATCGATCAGCTTGCGCCAGCATTGTGCTCCGCTGTTCATCAGGTAGGAAACAAGAAAATAGGAGGTGGGGCGTTCAGACAGGACTTTCTGGTGTTTTTCAACGAATTCATTGGCTTCCGGCAGCCACTGCATACCATTGATCGGTGCGCCGATCAGGACCGCATCATATTCACGTAAGTCCGCTACGGCTGTCAGCGGCAGAACTTTAGCGGTCCATTCTTTTTCACGGGCTATTTTACCGATTTCCTCTGCGATCTCTTTGGTGGTATTGGTTTTCGTTACATAAGCGATACATAAACGTTTCATATACTACCTCGTGTGTAGTTGTTTGTTTACCAAATTTGTTTTCCATCCTGTGAGATAAAAAATAATGATGATATGCCAGAATAACAAAATAATTGTGATAATTCGATTTGAGTCGATGATAACAATTCAATTCGACTCGATCATAACTTTTCGATTTGAGTCGATCATAACAATTCAATTCGAGTCAAATATTTCGAGTCAATCAAATAAAAATGTCAGGCTCTTTTCTCACCTTCGTCTGAAATTTCAATGCATTTTTTGACAATAATTTCAACTTCAAAACGATCTTCCTTGCTTCCGGAGCACACACTCGTACACAGGCAAAACAATGCAGGCATTTTGTCGGGTCAATCTTTAGAGAGCCCGGATCAATGGCGCCGGAAGGGCATACGTTCATACATCTCATGCAGCGAGTACATTTTTTCATATCGGGATCAGGTACACGGGAAAAGATACGTTCGGAATTCTTGGGCAGAACACGCGCCATCAGCAGCTTTTTCCCGCTTATCTGAGGTACTGAAATATCTTTCTGACTTATCTTTTCTGCAATATCCTTGCCAAATGCTTTTGCTAAACGCAGATCATGTGTGTCCGGTCGCCCTTCGGCAAGAGGCAATCCCTTGTGTGAAAAACTGTGTTCGCCGATAAATGCCGCAGCCGCTATCACTTTGAAACCGGCTTTCAAGGCCCAGTCATTCATATCTTTGAGACAGGTGCCGTAACCTACGTTACCGTATACGGCGACCAATACAATGGGCCTACCCTTGCCTTCGATCTTGTTCAGACATTCGGTGACAATATCGGGGATCAGCTCTTCATAAACCGGTATTCCCATTAGAACGATCTCATCTTTTTCTTGAAGAGTAAAATTAAAATTCTCACGGTTTTCCGGCGGGGTAAGATCGCAGCCTCTGATCTCGGCGGGAGCAATACCCGCTGCAATAGCGGAAAGCACCTGCCGGGTCGTCCCCGTGGGGGAGAAAAAGATCTGTGTGAGATGTTTGACGGACATTTTATAACTGAAAATTTTAATTGTGCTTTAACTGAACAAATAATATATTGATTTAACAGACACATTATCCAGTAAAAAGAAAATGAAAATAACGGATGCGGATCCTCGGATTGTTTCGGATCGATGATCAAAGATCATCAATTTAACACAAAAAAGAGGAGAGTGAGATGAAACGCATCATGCTGAGCCTGCTTGTTTTATGGGCGGTTTGGGCCTTAGCGGTCGTTCCGGCCGATTATTACATGCCATTGCAAGTGGGGAACTGCCTGGTATATCGTGAAGACGATGAATTGACCGGGACAGGAGGGTGGTCATCCAGAACAGTCTATGAAACCATTGAAGGAACTGACTCTTTGCATGGTCATCTGTATTTTAAACAGGTGGGAACGGAATTTCTGGACGAGCACCCCGACTCGGAATTGATCCGACATGTTTTCTGGTTCCGGGAAGACAGCGTGGGTAATATTCTGATCGGAGCCACAGGAATGGGAAATTCTCGCTTACTGGATTCAGCAGTGATTTATCCTATGGAATATACAATGTTCTTTCCTGAAAAATATGAACCCGGATATGGTATGCAAAGCTATTACGAGAATATGGATTGTCTGGATTCGACGATCAGCAATACCGAAACGGTTTCAACCAATGTGGGAATCTACCATAACTGTATAAAAATGATGTCGGAAAGAGTTGATACAAGCTCCGATAGCCTGGTTTGGCAAAATTATGTTTATTACGCCGAGAATGTTGGAGAAATAAAAAAGGAAAGAATATTTCCCGACCCTCATATAAGCATCCTTCATCAGATCAATTTTCAAACGGATATTGACGGAGACGCCACGGCAACTTTCTGCCTTGAGCAGAACTATCCCAATCCTTTCAATCCCTTGACGACCATCGAATACGAATTGCCGTTAGAGGCGTATGTCAGCATCGTTATTTACGACATTACGGGAAACGAGATCACATCTCTTGTGAATATGAATAGGAATGCGGGTCGCCACAAGGTGATCTGGAATGCTGAGGATGTTGCTTCGGGTATTTATATTTATATTCTCAAGATAAATTATTTAGTTAGAGAAACTAGAAAAATGTGTATATTAAAATAAGACAATTAAATATTCGTTATTCAGCCAACACTTTAGGATAAGGAGTTCTTATGAAAAACCGGTTTAGACTGATCTTATGTATTTTATTTGTATTATTTTTCTTTTCTTTGTATGCGGTTCCTTCTCCCTTTATGGACCCCAGAAGTGAAGACCTATATTCACCAAGTGCTCAATCTCTGGGAATGGGCGGATCATTTTCGAATATTTGGGCACATGATCCTCAGGGAATGTGGGAAAATCCTGCAGCTGTTTCCTTTTTTGCTCATCAAAATAAGATCGGAATCAGCACCGGTAATATGGAGTGGCTTAACCGTTTTGGCTCGGGAACGATCGCCGGCGGATTTTCATTAAGTGAGAAATTAACCTTGGGCGTGGGTATGACTACGGTGAATTGGAACTCTATCCCGGATTTTTCTTCAATGACCTTGCTTTACGGCGGTTTGAGTACGGCTCTTTCTTATCACTCGCTTATCAACGCCTCGATCGGAATTTCAGCAAAGAACCTGTTCTTACACTATCCCGATACGACAATAAGTCGAAATACCGCAATGGATATCGGCGCTATTGTTGAATGGCCTATCCTGGCTTCTTTGGGTAAAGGCGATGTTTATATTAATGATCGTAATATTCACCTGGATTTTACACCGGGTATTCACTTTACATTCAAAAATCTCGGACCAAATATCAGAAATGATTATTTGTTCGGTTTAAACATAAACCTGTCTGCAACCGATCTGGATGCCGGAACAGAGCTTATCCATGTAAAATACGCTCATGATATAAAGGAAAGCGAATCGATAAACGCACTGGAACTGGGGCTTTATGATATTGTGTTTCTTCGATACGGTAACCACAATTACGGGTCAACCAATTTTATCTCTTCGGGCTATGGTATCAATTATACGCGCTTGATCATGAACCTCGTTCATGCTTTTGGTATTGATAAGAACAGATCCAGCATTATAAATCAATTGGCAGTGGAACAACACTGGGGTACCTGGACTTATGACGGACAGGATGTGGGTGTCAGCGGCACGACATTTCTGTTGAAATGGCACGGGAAATAACTATAAACGGTGAATTGAGTACTGAGCACTTAGACGGTGAGTAACTAAATAATTATATCATCCCGGTAAAATTGCTTAAGCAATTTTATCTGGGATTTAAATTGTCGCATTGTTTCATAAAATGGGGGAGTGATTTATAAATAAGGTCCCGGATCAAGTCCGGGATGACGTTTTTTGTTTGGTTTTCTAATGAGAAATTCTCAGGTTCGTTTATCACCCGGCTTCGCATAAAGCCAAGAAGAATCTAGGATCTATTATTTACCCGTTTTCGAATGATACCGGTCAGTATCAATACGATCGTTATAGCCGCAAATCCCCACTTTAGCCATGAAAACACGACGACTGCATTTGCCATCCCGTAAAGCCGTTCAGGCAAGGCCCTCAACATGATAACGATGCCGGTATTTTCACAGAGGTCAAAGATAGCTTGAAAAAACGGAAGAAATACCATCCAGGCTTTATCCCAATAGGTAAAAAGCAGAAAGGCAAAGAGTAGAAAATAGGCGATGGGAAAAATAAGATCGAGAGTGAGCGCCATGATGATATAGCTTTGTCCCATCCCTTCTTCGTAATTCTCAATGATCTCGTAGATCCCTGCGGAACTTGTCGATCCCGCCATATCTATCATCACGGCATTATCTCCTTTCGGCATAAATACACCAAAAAGTATTTCAATGATCACGACAACACCTAGCAGGATAAGGATGTTTTTTCGATTACTGTTTTTCTTAAGAAATTTTTGCATCGTGTTTCTCCGCTATAATGTATTGGTTGTTTTTGACATGTTTATATTCCACGAAATAATCGTACTGCCGGTTCGCAACATAAATCCCGTCGATGTTGATCTTGCTGTTTCGGACGATCTTCGAGTTGTTGATCTCATTCAGTATCATCCTGGCGTGCTTGTCGCGCGAGTAACCGAGTCCATGTACATAGATCAGAATATAGTTTATATTTCCAAGTTCGTAGCCGGTGTACTTGAGAAATTTCTTGTTAATGCGTTTGATGATATAAGGATGAATATCCCTGGCTGCGCTCATTTCATCACTATGGTTATCGAAAAGGGCATAATTGAACTGAGAGATATCCACACTGTTCGAAAAACGGGTGGATTGTTTTCGAATTACATTGATCGCATCGTTCTTATCCCTGTATTTTGAAAAGATCTCGTTAATGAGTTTGCGGGCTACTGCCAGATTGCCGGGTATGGCCTCACTGACTTCAATATGGACAAGATCGTTATCCGGTGAGATATAAGAAAAGTCGGGGCTCTCCCTTCTCAGTATATTCTTTACTTTGAAATTAAGTCGTTTTTTTCTGAAAAAATAAAAGAGCGCTTTGAACTCGATGATAGATTTCAGTTCGTTGTTGCGAAATTCGATAAAATTCTCATCAAGCGCCTTCCGGATGCTTTCATCATCCACGTAGTTGATCTCAAGCCTCAGAGGATCGATCTCAAGAAAGTACTTTCCGAACTGGTAGATCTTTTTCTCGGGCAGATAAGTCAGTCCGCCATGCTCGAATTCATGGATGAGCTGTTCCCGATCGAGCAAGATCAGTGTACACAAAGAATCGATGTTGCATTGAGGTGGGAGCATCTGGTATTTACCTACTCGCTTTAAAGGTTTCAATAAATTAATAAATTTTGTTTACGATGCCATGATAAATATGAGGGTAAAATGACCTGTCGGCTCGACCCGATGACCGATCGAGGAATTATAAATGATGAATTATGAATTATTTCTTCGACCCCGTCGGGGTCGGTTTTTATTGGTGATTTCAGTTATACTGTTATTGGACCCCATCGGGGTCCCGTATTGTGTGGTGATGTAACACTATACTGTTCTTCGACCCTTACAGGGTCGTATTTTAGTTAGGCATCGTTCTATATTCTTCTTCGACTCCTCTGGAGTCGTATATTTGGTTAGCTTTTACTATATTCTTCTTGGATCCCCCCGGGATCCTTCAAATATAAAACATTTTCTACAT
>CAYVLJ010000095.1:0-8142 GCA_964452375.1 uncultured bacterium
GTTGACGTCTTCGCCGGTCTCGTTCCGTGTCAGGGCGTATTCACGGTGTATCACGCAATGCGTTTTGATCACTTCGCGTTCACGGTCTTTTAATGTATCAAGTGCGGATTTGATCTCGGATTCAAGCGACTCGTCCATGAGCGATCTGTCCGGAGATTTTTGTCCGCCGTCTTCAATAATATCGATAAGTGAGTTTTTTTCTCCATCACGGAATGGGGCATCCAGCGAATGATGACGACGGGATATCCTTACTGCATCAGACACCTCTTGTGTCTTAATTCCGAGTTTGGTTGCCAGTTCCTCTTCATTCGGTGTTCTTTCCTGTTCACCTTCGAGTTCTTCGGCCGCACGTGTGATCTTGGATATCGTACCGACACGGTTAAGAGGCAGACGGACAATTCGGCTGTGTTCGGCAAGAGCCTGAAGTATCGATTGTCGGATCCACCAAACGGCATAGGAAATGAATTTGAAACCACGGGTCTCATCAAAACGTTCCGCCGCTTTGATCAATCCCAGATTCCCCTCATTGATCAGATCGGTCAAGGGAAGCCCTTGTCCCTGATAATCCTTTGCCACAGAAACAACGAAACGTAAATTTGCTTCACATAGTTTTTTCAGTGCTCGTCTATCGCCTTGCTTGACGCGACGGGCCAGATCGATCTCTTCTTCCGGTTTTAACGGTTCAAAGTTACCGATCTCGTCAAGATAACGGCTTAATGCGCGATTGGCTTCGGAACTGTTCCGTTTTTTTCGGGTTGCCTGTTCACTGTTAACCTTTACCGTTTTCTTTAACGTTTCATTTTTTTGTTTCTCTGCCATTCTCGTTCCTTTAAAATAGATGGGAAAAAGCAGATAAATATAAGGCACAGAAGCCCTAAATACAAGTAAAAAGACAATGATCTAACTATTGAAAAGAATAGGAAAATTGTGGTAGTAGAAATGCAGCATCCTGTCCTTCCTAAGGCTGTACTTTGGCAAAGAAGGATTGTGCTTCCCTACATTAATCATTTATAAATTCAACGTAAGAATTTTAACGATCTTTTCAAGGTTTTCCCGATCACTTTCGTCAAATCGATCCAATGCGGGGCTATCAATATCGAGCACACCCAATATTTGCCCATCCTTGATCATCGGGATAACGATCTCTGAGCGTGAGGCAGAATCGCAAGCGATATGTCCCGGGAATTCATGGACATCTTTAACAATAATTGATCTTAGATCTGCTGCAGCGGTTCCACAAACCCCTTTGCCAATCGGTATACTGACGCATGCCGGTTTTCCCTGAAAGGGACCTAACACAAGCCGATCATTTTCCAAAAAATAAAAACCAACCCAATTGACATTTGACATGGCATTATATATTGCCGCGCTAACATTAGCGTAATTGGTAATTGGATAGGGGACATTTTCGATAAGGGCTTTTATTTCGTGACGAAGTTCTTTATAGTTGGTTTGTTTCATGAGAGAAAAGTATGGAAAGATATAAATATTTCAAATGAAAAATGCAAAAAAGACTGTCATCTTGAGCGAAGTCCGTCGGTTGACGGACGTAGTCGAAAGATCTATTCATGTCACTGAACTCTGTATCATGAATAGATCCTTCACTACGTTCAGCATGACAAATTATTTAACTTTAAATCTATTTGAATAATTCGCATAAATGTTTAAAATACTTTATAAAATTAAACATTTGGGAGGAAGTATGACACAAGCGACTCTTCAGGCTTTTGTGGGTTTACGTGACCTTGCTATGTTGAAATGGTACGTTATACCATTGCTTGCTATCGTGTTCTACATTTATACCAAAGAAATAAGTAAAGCACGTTTGACAAAGAACTGGGATCCCGTATTGGCCGGATTAACCGTTTTTGGACTTGATTTCTTCAATGAAACATGGAACGGATGGGTATTATGGATCTCTGGCAGATCCGCATGCTGGACCACGCCCGGCGATACCGGTTTACGCGTGACCATCGGTTGGAATATTGAGATAATTTTCATGTTTTTGATCCTGGGGATTATTTTCTACTATTCTTTAAGTGAGAAAAAAGATAAGAAGATCCTTGGTATCAATGAGAAATGGGCTATTGCCATCGGTTATACGATTTTTTGCGTTTTTATTGAATGCGTTCTGAATAAAGCCGACCTACTGATATGGGAATATGCCCTTTGGAACAGAAGTATTGCCGGAATATGGCTGATCCTGGTCGTAGGTTATTTTCTGTTCTTTGCCGGAGCGATCTTTGTGATCACACGTAAAACGATGAAGCAAAAATTGATCACGCTGGGTGTTATATACGGCGTACCGGTGCTGATGAACATTATTGCGGTATTGGCAGGAGCGAAATATTAAACTATCAACCATTATTTAATACGTGTAGAGGACGATCGCGACCGTCCCCTACAATTTCATTGAAAGAAGAGAGAAATGAAAAAAATATTCCTTGTTCTAATAGTATTGATCATCATTATCTCCTGCTCAAAAAAACAGGATATAATGCCGGCTTTTGATCTGGAAAATGATGAAAGAATGTTAGCTCATATTGATGTCGAGACGACGGGACTCGTGCCCGGTTATCATGAAATGATCGATATCGGGTTGGTGATCACTGACGTCAAGGGCAACAAGATCGACAGTCTTTTTCTTCTGATAAAACCGGTGCATCCCGAACGACTTCAACCCGGTGCATATGCAGTGAACGCTTTTGATCCTGAAAAATGGGAAGAGCGTGGAGCGTATTCTATTGACAGGGCTGTTGACAGCATCTTATCATTTCATGAGAGAGTATGTGGAGACCGGCAGGTACTAATGATCGCGTATAATTCACATTTCGATGCAGCCTTTCTGGATCATTTGTTTCGACATGCGGAGCGAAGCTGGCGGGAAATGTATCACTATTATATCCTCGATATCCCCTCCATGCTGTGGGGAATGGGATATACAGATCCACAAGCCGATGAATTCATGGAATATTATCAGATCAAAGATGAACCTCACATTGCCGAAGATCATACCGGTATCACCGGGGCTATGGTGAATGTGCGGATCTATAAGGCCATCATGGATTTGTATCGTTAACATTTCAGTGGAGTTTTAAATCATTTGTAGAGACGCGATTAATCGCATCTTTACATTAACACAAGATTATTTTGCATATCAAATATCAGGCAATAATAAATTTTGACATATTTAAGACAAAAATTAAGAATATTTTCATTGTATTCATGCCAAAAAATCACGACTTTTCGCTTGTGGTAGGGTTGCAAATAAAATTTCTATTCTATATTCAAAAAAAATAAGAGGATACGTATGTCCAGGATACCTCAGAGCGGCGTTGATATTGATTTAGGAAATCAGTGCTCCCGCACGGCTTACGCATGGGCTAAAAAAACATTTTTAAACCGTCCGGCCGGTGAAGGAAATCCGGAACTTGATGTCGACGGTTCTTTTTCCAATGTGATGGATTTTCGCGGTGTGAAGGTCGGCATGTCCTCTGATGGCATCGGAACCAAGATCGAATTGGCTGAACGAACCGGTATTTATGATACTATCGGTTATGATCTTATTGCTATGACTGCTGATGATCTGGCTGCAAATGGCATGGAAACGGTGAATATGACAAATATTTTGGATGTGGATCATCTGGATCATGAGATCATCAATGAACTAATGAAAGGTCTGCATGAAGCTGCAAATTTTGCGAAAGTCATTATAACGGGCGGAGAGATCGCCGAGCTGGGAGATCGTATCTGCGGGTATGGCGACAAGATGCACTTTAACTGGTGCGCGGCCGGTGTTTCCATGCTCCCCGAAGGTCTTAAACCCGTTGATGGCGCTGATATAAAACCGGGTGATATTGTGATCGCATTGAGAAGTCGCGGTTTCAGATCTAACGGTTATTCACTCTTAAGGCGTATCATGAAAGATAATTTCGGTGATAAATGGCATGATCAACCATATTGTGACAGCACCTGGGGTGAAGCGCTGCTGACACCGTCCCTTATCTATACACCTCTGATCTCTGCACTGAGAAAAGCCGGTCATGAATTGAAAGGTATTTCACATATCACCGGCGGTGGTTTGGGCGATAATTTTGGGCGTGTTTTAAAAGTAAGCGGTTTCGGAGCTGAATTGAATGATATTTATGAACCGCTTCCTGTTATGAAAGCTATTCAGGAGATCGGCAAGGTCTCAGAAGAACAAGCTTACAGACTATGGAATCAGGGTAATGGAATGCTGCTTGTTGTTCCCGCAGAGATAGCGGATATCGTTATAAAAGATTCATTACAACTTAAATACGAAGCCAAAGTTTGCGGTAAGATCACGGAACAGGCGGAAATTATTATCCACACGAAAGGATTGGATCCTCAAAGATTGATCTACAAGGTCGAAAGTTAAGACAAAGGAGTTGACGTGAATACCCATACGATCCAATTGATGCTCAAGAACAATATACCGGATGTTTCAGGAAAAACACTTGAGCAGGATGCAAAGCGGTATTTTAATATACATACGGGAAAGGTACGCTCATCAAAGATATTCACTATTCTATCCGAAAAAACCGATGAAGAAATAAAGGCATTTGCCGAATTAACGCTCAAGGATGCGATTTTGCACGATGTATATATGGGTGATCTTTTCAAAGATAAGTCATTTCAACGGCATCTTTTAATGGCAAAATTGCCCGGAGTTACTGATGATGAGGGTGTATCGGCTCAGAAAACCTATGCCGACTATTTCAATATTGACCTGAAAAGCGGTGAACAGTTTATTTTTACCGGTGAATATTATTACATTGAAAAACCTCTATCCGATGAAGATCTTCAAACTCTCGGCAACGATCTGCTGGGTAATCCGTTAATAAACCATATTGAGCATGGCCCTCTGCGCAAAACCATCGATTATATACCGACAGTTAAAATAAAAAGTGATATCCGGATCGAAAAGATCGAGATCGATCTGGGTGACGATGAACTTGTTGAACTATCCAAAAACATGCTTTTATCACTGGATCTGAAAGAAATGCAAACCATCAGAGAATACTTTCTTTCAGATAAAACGCAATCAGTGCGAAAGAAGATCGGCATGAGTCCCATCCCCACCGATTGTGAACTTGAAGTCCTGGGACAGACCTGGAGCGAACATTGCAAACATAAAGAATTTAATGCAATCATTACCTATAAAGACCTTGATACCGGTGAAGAAAAAAAGATCGATTCTTTATTTAAAACTTATATTTACAATTCAACCAAAGTGATCCGTGAACGTTTTGAAAAAGGCGGAAATGACTGGATCCTGAAAGTTTTCAACGATAATGCCGGTGTTGTCAAGATCGATGACGAAAAAGTCTTTATCTGGAAAGTAGAAACACATAATTCTCCTTCCGCTCTTGATCCCTACGGCGGCGCTTTGACGGGTATCGTCGGTGTGAACCGTGATCCCATGGGCACTGGTGTGGGCGGTGGTAAGTGTTTGTTCAATACCAATGTCCTTTGTTTCGGTTCTCCATATTATGACGGTGAACTTCTGGAAGGACAGCTGCACCCACGCCGCATCATGAGTGGGGTTGTGAAAGGTATTGAGGACGGTGGAAACAAATCCGGAATACCTACCATCAACGGTTCTATAGTTTTTGACGACCGTTTCCGTGGAAAACCGCTTGTTTATTGCGGTACTGCGGCCGTAATGCCCATGTATTACAAAGGTAAACCTTCATGGGAAAAGCCCATAGACCCGGATGACAGGATCATCATGGCCGGCGGCCGGATCGGCAAAGACGGCATTCACGGAGCCACTTTTTCATCACTGGAGATCGATGAACATTCTCCACGTTCTGCCGTACAGATCGGCTCTCCCATTACCCAGAAGAACATGGGCGATTTCATGGAAAAGGCGGCAAAGGAAGGACTTTTGAAATGTTCAACCGATAACGGCGCGGGAGGATTGTCCTCATCTATTGGAGAATTAGCCGAGATCCCAGGCGGAGCCGTGGTCAAGCTTAATAAAGCGCCTTTGAAATATCACGGTTTGCAACCCTGGGAGATCTTTGTATCGGAGTCTCAGGAACGCATGAGCTTTGTGGTGGAGCCGTGTAAAAAAGAAGAATTATTTAAAATGGCTGAAGATTTTGAAGTAGAGGTCACGGACATCGGTTATTTCACCGATTCGGGATATCTTGATATTCGTTACAATGATGAAAGGGCTGCATATCTTGACCTTGAGTTTTTACATAATGCCGTTCCCAAAAAATACATGGAAGCCGAATGGAAAACACCTATTCTCGAAGAACCCGGTATCGTGGACGCGGATTTCAATGATATACTTGTAAGATTGATGGGCAGTTTGAATATCTGTTCCAAAGACCCCGTGATCCGTGTTTACGATCATGAGGTGAAGGGCAAAACCGTGGTAAAACCCCTGATGGGGGAGGATGGGAATGCCCCGCAGGATGCCGGCGTGATCCGTATCGATCATGATAGTTATACCGGAGTTGCGGTTTCCAACGGCATTCTGCCCAGATATGGTGATATAGATGCTTATGAAATGTCTGCCGGATCTTTTGATGAAGCAGTGCGCCAGATCATTGCCGTGGGCGGAAAATTACCGGATCCCAATGAAAAAGACGGGATATTCTGGACCGTCAATGACAATTTCTGTGTTCCGGATTCCTTGTATGACCAGGAAAAAAATCCGGATGGAAAATATAAACTGGCTCAGCTGGTACGTATGAATGAAGCACTCTATGATATGGCCACATATTTTAATATTCCTCTGACATCCGGGAAAGACAGCATGAAGAATGATTTTAAAAAAGGCGATGTCAAAATTTCCGTTCCCCCGACCATTCTTTATTCCATGGTTGCCAAGATCGATGATGTGCGTAAAACCCTAACTTCAGATTTCAAAGAAACTGGCGATATCATATATCAAATCGGTAAAACATACAATGAACTCGGTGGATCGGAATGTTACGCCCTGTTCGATGTTTTGGGGGCCAATGTCCCAAAGGTTCGAAAGGAAGATGCCAAAAGGATTTACGAAAAAATGTCAAAAGCCAATAATGAAGGTTTGCTGGCATCGGCTCATGATATGTCTGACGGAGGTTTGGCGGTTGCACTTGCCGAATCGGCATTCGGGGGTAAAAAAGGCTGTACGATCAAGATTACACAAACAAGGATCGGCCCTTTGGCTGAACTTTTTTCAGAATCGCACTCACGTTTTGTCGTCAGCGTTAAACCCGAGGATGTCAAAATGTTTGAAAAACTTTTCGGCAGTGATTGCATAAAATTGGGTAGCGTAAATGAAACTGATATGATGAATATTGTAATTGAAGATAAAGAAGTTATCAATTCCAAGGTTTCCGAGCTGTATGAGGCATGGAAAAACGGATTAAGAAAATAAGGGGATGATCATGGTAAAAGCTTTGGTCGTAACCGGTTTCGGTATCAATTGTGAAGAGGAAATGGCGGCAGCCTATCGCTTGCTGGGAGCCGAAGCCACAATTCTACATCTGAATGAACTTTTCCAGGAACGGGATTCAATACATAATTACGATATTTTAAATTTCCCCGGCGG
Source organism: uncultured bacterium (assembly GCA_964452375.1). Lineage (GTDB taxonomy): Bacteria > Fidelibacterota > Fidelibacteria > Fidelibacterales > Fidelibacteraceae > M50B103. The sequence continues at coordinate 7,577 of CAYVLJ010000095.1, forward strand.
ATTTTCATTTGGGGACGATATAGGATCCGCTAAGGTTCTTGCCAATAAATTCAAGTTCAAAAAAATGCAATCCGGGAAGCTGTTCATAGATGAGATCCGGCAATTTTTGAACGATGGAAAATTTATTATCGGTGTTTGTAACGGTTTTCAGGCACTTGTGAAAATGGGATTGTTACCTAATATTCACGGTAAATTCGAACAGGAAGTGACCCTGACCAATAATGCATCGGGTAAATTCGAAGATCGCTGGGTGCATTGTCTGATCACAGCGGATAATCCAAGCCCTTTTCTGAGCGATCCTGAAGTAAAAGGCATGGATCTGCCTGTGCGTCACGGTGAAGGCAAACTGATCATTCGAGATAATGATATAAGACAGGCAATCCTTGACAATAAACTGAATGTTCTGACTTATGCAGATAAGCATGACCATCCTACATCCGAATATCCCGCCAATCCCAATGGTTCGGAACTGAATTGTGCGGGACTTTGTGACGTAAGCGGCCAGGTATTCGGCTTAATGCCGCATCCCGAGGCATATTTGTCACTATATAATCATCCAGATTGGG
>CAYVLJ010000096.1:0-8110 GCA_964452375.1 uncultured bacterium
CTACCTGAACTATCTCCTGCAGACCAGGCAGCTGCAGATACACTCGATATTGATAGAGAATACCTTCGCGAACTGATCGCTAAACCCTTGTATGAGTTCAACGAAGAGGATTTGGACACCTATCTCCCCTATTTACAATACACAGTTAGCGATCTTCACGAACGCATGAAGCATCTTGCCAGAAAAAATCTAAACCAAGCATATGAGATCTATCTTCTTGGAGAATATCCTGCAGAGATATATGATCGTCAGCCGCTATATATTCTGGATAAAAGCGATTGCGTGGTCTTTACCGAACATATCCTTGCAATGGCCATGGCGCATGATTGGCAGAGCTTTTTCTCAATATTGCAAAGAATAAGATACAAGGACGGTATCATTTCCTATATCAACCGCAATCATTACGGCGGTTTCGACTGGGGTCCCAACAATACCTGGTTGGGTGAAAACATTACAGATGAACTGGGTGGCGAACATGTCCAGCTTGATACCATGAAAGTTAAAAAAGGCGGTTTTTTCGCCCGACGAGGCGTCCCCTATTATTTGCCGGAAGATTCGCTTATCTGGAGCTACATACCCATTGAACATATGCATGATGTGTTAGATAAACTTCAAACCGGTGATCTGATCGGTGTCGTCCGGGGCTATAAACATAATGCATGGGTTGGACACTTCGGCATGGTCATGAAAGATGAAAACGGCAGCGTATACATGTTACACTCCACACCACCCAAGGTTATTGAACAACCCTATGCAGAAGTGATCGACAAAGTTCTTGCCTCAAATGAAGAAAAGCGAGAACACAATGCACCTATAGAGCTTCGGAACGAAGAAATAAAAATCTGGAATAAAGAACATGAAGACGATCCTAAACCTTTTGAACAGGTTAAATATTATACTTTGGGTTATAAATTTATCCGGGTAAAAGAAGATCCTCTGGCATCTATTATGAAAGAAGGTCAGGAGCTTCGACTTCAAGTTGTGCCGGTTTACCCCGATGCGCCCAAATCGTCAAAACGGGATTCAGTCCTTCAAGGTCTTTATTAATTGAGCTTGCCATGAGCAACTATTCCTTATTGAACATTGTTGTGCTGTCTATCGGAGTAACCCAGTCGGTGTTCGCCGGTATTATGGCGCTGATCAAAAAAAACGCCAAGTTGCCGGACCGTATTCTTGCCGTATGGCTTTTTACCATTGGTTTGCAAATGCTGGTTTCATTGTTCAATACGAAATATTCCATTACCGCTTTCCCGATATCTCCCTTTATCTATGCTCCTTTGATGTATGTCTATATCCGTTCGCTCATTGATGAAAAACCGAAACTGCGTTCATATTATAGCGCATTTATTCTGCCGGTGATCGCGATCTTTGTGCTGGCCATCGTTTATCGGAATAAACCGATCCTGATATTTGACGACTATCTAATGAATGACCCTTACCGGGGTGTTCGCTTTGCTTATGCCATTCTGCTGATCATTTCTTTCTTCGTGTATTCAATTTTTACCTTTATTAGTTTGCACAAACATAAACGAAAGATCAAAGATCTGTATTCCTATACCTCTCTTAAGATCACTCTGGGCTGGGCTTTGTTCGTTTCGATCTCGTTCTTTGTTTTTTATATCGGGCTTTTTGTTCTGGGCTTCACCCGAGTATTTGTGCAAAATTTCAATTTTGACCCCCTGCTGGTCGGAAATATTATCTTGGTATTCTATTCCTTTGCTTTTGCCATATTCGGTTATCAGCAGGACCTGATCTACCCGGAAAAACCGCTTGTAGAAAAGCCGAAATATGAACGTTCGGGTTTGCGAAAAGCCAGCATTAAGAAATTGAAAGATGAATTATTGAGACTCATGGATGAAGACAAAATGTATCAGGATCCCGAATTGAGTATTCTGGAAGTTTCTCAAAAACTTATGGTGCCACGACATCATGTTACTCAGATCCTGAATGATGATATTGGGAAAAATTTCTTTACCTTTATTAATGAATATCGCATCGAAGACGCAAAAACCAGATTAAAAGATACCAAAAACAATAACCTAACCGTCTTGGCGATCGGTTATGATGCGGGCTTTAATTCCAAATCGTCTTTCAATACTCTGTTTAAAAAATATACCGGTGTAACACCCTCGGAATTTAGAAAAAATCAAAATTTAGAATAAATATTTATTAATATTATCCTTTCAAGTATTATAATATCCTTTTAATAAAGCACTTATAATAATTCAAAACACTCGAAACATCAGGTGCAAACCGCTGACATCGGGCGTTTTAATTAAAATATTAGCTTATTGTTGTCACAGCTATTAAAAGGACGATGGATGAAACGCATATTATTACTCTGCTTGGTAAATATAGTATTTGCACAGGGGCTTTTCGAAAGCGCTCAACAAGCATCTTCTAACACCTATGAACTTAGTGGCGATGTTCGCTCTGCTTTCCATATTGATAACGAAAATGATTCTTTATACTCAAAAGGAGTTTACTCGCAGGCCAACTTGAAACTTAAGGCACAAAAAAACGACATTGGGCTTGCTTACGCAGATATCCAATTTTCGAGTTCAAAATACTTTGGTGAACAAAAGATCGGGATCAATCTAATTGAGGCCTATGTTGATGTTTCGCTTGGTGGTTTAAATCTTCGATTGGGAAAACAAATTCTGCCTTGGGGCCGTGTAGATGTATTCAAATCTACTGACAATATTACTCCTCAGGATATGCGATATATGTTTATCGACCCGGATGATATGCGTATGGGAAATTTTTTACTGAACTCCTCCGTTCAATTTGGAAACATCCTTAATATTCAAGGGATCTGGATTCCGATATACTCACCAAATTCTCTACCGATTTCCGTATTTGATCTTCCACAGGATGTTCAATACAGAGATATGACCATGCCTGATCGGGCTTTTAAAAACAGCGGAGCTGCGGTAAAAGTTGATCTTCGAACCTCAGAATTTGATGCTGCATTTTCCTATCTGAATGCCTACTCTTTACAACCGGGGTTTGCCGCTGAGATGCAAATAATTTCTCCAACAATTATTACATATGATTTCTTTTCACAAGTTTGGCGCCAACAAGTGTTCGGGTTTGATGCTGCGATGAATTATAATGCCTGGAGTATTCGCTGTGAGGGCTCTTACATGCTTCCTGATGATGATATTTCAGCCTCATATATTCCAAATCCAGAGATCCAATTGACACTGGGGATCGATCGTTCCTGGAGGGCTTTAAGTATATTGTTTGAATACAATATGAAATTTGTTTCAGATTTTAGCGAATTGGTCGAACCGCTTGATCCCCGCTTATTGATGGATCATCAATTGATTATATATAATCGCCTTTTTTTCCGACAGACAAAGGAATTTACACATACACTTTTTTCACGTATTGCATTGAATTTATTTCATGAAACAGTCGAAGCAGAAATTCCCTTTAGTTATAATCTCAGCACAAAGGAATATCTTCTGGCACCTCGTTTGACTATAGATATTGCTGATGCCTTGCGCTTATCGCTTGGAATGAATTTGTATCATGGGGATAAGGATACTCTTTTCGATCTCTTAAAACCCTTATACAATGGTTATTATTGTGAACTTAAACTTACTTTTTAGATAGGACTTAATATGCAAATTGGACAATTTATTATAAAATATCGTCTTGCGATCATTATTGTTTTTCCGCTGTTAACACTCCTCTTTGTTGTTGGCTTAGTCCAATTAGAGATCGAACCTAATATTAACGATATGATACCTTCCACAATGGCTTCACGTGTTCAAACCAGTCATATCGATTCGGTCTTCGGTAGCAATGGCCTTGTGATCATTGTTTTAGAAACTGATGATGTGTTGAATCCAGGGACACTTAAAAAAGTAAAAATGCTTACCCGGACTTTTCAGCGACATGGCGATATTGAACGAGTAACTTCTTTGTATACACTCAAACAAATTAAAAATGAAAACGGCTTCATGATCGTAGACCCGGCAGTTAAGCGTACTCCAAGATCAATGGAATCACGCGAAATATTGCGCACTGATCTCCGAAGCAATACACTTGCCTATGGAACTGTCGTATCTGAAGATTTCACTAAAACGGCTATTTTGTTAACCCCAAAAGAGAATATTGACGATAATGATCTTGTGGAAAAAATTGAAGTAATTCTTCAAGATTTAGGTGGAAGTGAAAAAATATATACAGGTGGATTGCCTGTAGTAAATGCAACTATTATTAAAGATATCTTTAAGGATGTTGTTTATCTTCTACCTATCGGATTTATTTTTATGACGGCTATGCTCTACTTTGCATTCAAGCAAATGCGGGGGGTGTTACTTCCCTTTGGGGCCGTGCTGATGGCTATTATATTGTCATTTGGACTTATGCCGCTTTTGGGCTGGAAAATTGCTATTGTCACGATTCTAATGCCGGTTATGCTCATAGCGGTGGCGAACGACTATGGAATACATATGGTCGCCAAGTACAATGAATTGCTGGAAGCACATCCTGAGTGGAGTAAAAAAGAGCTCGCGCGACAAACATTCAATAGTCTCAAATACCCCATCCTGATCACCGGGATCACGACCGTTGTGGGAATTCTTGGACTTCTCGTACATATCATTGTCCATGCGCGTCAATTGGGCTTATTGGCTTCTCTTGGCATTACCTGGGCGGTGGCGCTTAGCCTATTATTTATTCCTGCTGTCTTGAGTTATCTCCCAAAACGAACACCAAAAAAGAAAATCCGTAATGGAAAACATCAAAAACGCTTATTGGATAGACTTTTACCCAAGCTCAGTCGTTTTATCATTCGTCATCCCAAGAAAATCGTGATGATTTCTCTTTTGCTTTCACTTATCATCGCTTTGGGGATATTTAATTTAAAGATCGATGGGAATGTGGAAAACTTCTTTAAGGAAAATCACACTGTTAAGGTAAGCAGTAAGCTGATAAACGAAAACTTTGGGGGTGCGCAAACCTTATCCATTTTATTTGAGGGAGATATTAAAGATCCCGTTTTGCTTAAGCGCATGGAAGCTTATGAGAAAGACTTACTTGAAAATCCCGATATCGGGAAAGTAACCTCTGTGGTAAATGCGATCAAAGAAATATCTAAAGGTCTATATGATTCCGGAAATTCGCTTTATGATCGTATTCCGGATACCAAGGAAGCAGTCGCTCAGTATATGGAGCTATATTATATGAATGGTGACCCTGATGATTTTGAACAATTGATCGATTTTGATTACCAAAAAGCACAAATGATCATTCGCATCAATAAAGCAGATGGTTATATCATAAAAAATGTAGTAAAACAAATTAAATCTCTCACGCGGGACGATCCAAATGTAACCATGCTCGGTGGTGAGGCACTCATTACATCTGATATGAATCTTGCTATTGTCAACGGACAGGTTAAGTCTTTAGTACTGGCGATCGTAGCGATCATGATCATTCTTATGATCGTTTTTCGTTCCTTTGGTGCAGGTATTTTTGCCTCTTTACCCCTACTTCTTGCTGAAGGGATTTTATTTGGAATGATGGGATATTTTGGCGTTCGCCTCGATTCGGCAACTGCGCTTCTGTCCTCTGTGATGATCGGAATAGGTGTAGTATATACTATTCATTTTCTATGGCGCTATCGAGACGAATACCATCGGAGCGGCTCTGCACGAGATAGCATACAAAAAGCGCTCCTGGGGTCCGGTAAAGGCATCATTTTCAACGCATGGTCTGTGATCGTGGGATTTGCCGCACTGGTCTTTTCGTCCTTCCTTCCCATCCAGTATTTTGGATTTCTTGTTGTGATCTCAATATCAGTATGCCTTATAGCGGCACTTGTCCTTGTACCGGCCATGTGCCTTGTTTTTAAACCAAAATTTCTAGAACCAAAGGAGTCCTTATGAAAAAGATCCGTGTGTTAATAATCGCTTTGTTGTTGACTGGCATTTTATCAGCCCAAAATGCTTTTAACATTATGCAAACTGCCCGTAACAAAACAAAAATATCTGGATTGATGACCACTTCAACCTTGATCATTCGTGATGCGAAACAGCGTGAACGTATTCGAAAAACAGCCATGGCTTCAAAGGCTTATACCGATGGTATGGAAAAACGCATTATCCGTTTTATAGAACCGGCTGATGTTAAAGGAATGGGTATGTTGATCGTAGATCATAATATCCGGGATGATGATATGTGGGTTTATATCCCCGCCAATCGTCAATCTCGCCGCATTGTTTCCAGTGAAAAAAGTAAATCCTTTATGGGTTCCGAGTTCTCTAATGCAGATATGTCGGCACCCAATTTGCATGATTTTCATTATCAGCTTCTGGGTGAAGACATGATCAATAACCAATCCTGCTGGAAAATTGAAATTCGCCCCATCAATACCGCTAAGGAAGATGAATACGGTTTTTTACGGAAAATAAGCTGGATAAATAAAGCCGATAACATTATGACAAAATCCGAATACTATGATTTTGACAATGAACTTCATAAAACATTATACGTACTGGCTTACAAGGAAATGGACCCAATAAATAACAAATTCATTATTACCAATATGAAGATCAGCAATTCTCAAAATGGACGAAGTTCAGATATGCTCATGGATCAAGTGGAATTCAGCCAACAAATACCCGACAAATATTTTACTGTAGCCTATTTGGAAAAACCTTGAATACACTTAATGATCAATAAAATAATCTGTGCGTAGGAGACGGCCCTGTCACTTGGGGAGGGGTCGTCTCTGTTTTTTAGTTATTAGCGACCAGTATTTTTTGTGATGTATTCTTTCATCAACAACACTGTATTTTCCATGGCCTTCCAATCCAGAGTTTCAGGAATATCCTCAGGATAGTGATATGGCTGCTCTCCTCCTGATGCATAAAAGAACATTGCCGGAACACCTTTCCGGGTGAAGGGAAAATGATCGCTGTTCGGCGAATTATCGCGAAGCCTAAGATCTCCCATATCGTATTTCTCTCGAATATCTTCAAATATAGAAACATCCTCCGGATAATTGTTTCCCGCAACTACACCATAACCGTTCAGTCCGGATCCCACCATATCAAGATTGATCACCATCAGAATATTTTCGAGGGGAAATGAAGGATCCTTCACATAAGCCTTGGATCCCAGCAAGCCTTGTTCTTCCCCGGTAAAAAAGCAGAATACCAATGTTATAGGTGGTGGATTCTTAGCATAATGCCTTGCCAGAGAAAGTAATACGGCAACACCGCTTGCATTGTCGTTGGCACCGGGATAGTACACCTCTCCTAAAGCACCCATATGGTCATAATGAGCAGACAGACATATCGCAGAATCCGGTTTTTCACTTCCCTTTACCACAGCGATCACATTGTTTGTGCTGACTTTTTTCAACTCTACTTGATTTGATAGGTATATCTCGTTTAATATAGCGGGCATCTTTTCTTTATTGATCTGAATAGCGGGACGCTTTGATTGCTTGCTTTGATTACTGATAATCGGCTTATCACCTAAAAATACCATCAAGCTATTCTTATCTTTCCTTTTACTTTTTTTCAAAACATATCTTCTGGCAGATGAATTGGAGTACAGATCATGTTTTTCTTTTACCGAAGCCAAAGCAGCACTGTCCATGATCACTATTTCATCTTTTGAGAATATCTTATCGCAAGCAGATGAAAAAGGATGAGGAATATAGTCATATCCGGTTTCAAGCGTATCACCATCAATCACACAAACGGGGGTTTCCAAGGTTTGGTTCAATTTATAGTCCACTGACTGTATTTGAGCTATAAGCCCTACTTTTTCCAGTTCTTCAACAATATATGATTCAGCCTTAAATATCCCATTTTCAGCAAGATTCCTGCCATTGCATTCTTTTGAAGCCAAATATGTGATATCCTTTTCCAACATATCCGAAGCAAGAGCGAAACACATGACCCATACAAGTACAATAAATACCCAAAATCGTTTCATTTTTAACCTCATCTTATCATTTTATGTAAAAATATAAAAAAAATACTTGCCTTCATGAACAAAACATTATATTATTTCGGGCTTTGACAAGTGTCCCGTTCGTTCAGCGGTTAGGACTCAGGATTTTCATTCCTGCAACAGGGGT
>CAYVLJ010000097.1:0-8050 GCA_964452375.1 uncultured bacterium
CCAGCCTCGTAGAGTCTCCTTTGGAGCAGGCGGTGAAGACTGATGCCTGTTCCGTACACGTGAGTCTCCCCTTCCTCAGTCCACCGAAGTCTCAAGGCTTCGGGACGGAAGGCGGATCTCTGTCTCCTCCTCGCCTCTTCTACGCATAGCTCCCGACCATCCGGCATCCTCTCTGCGTTCGGTCAAGCCGGAAGGTCATCGCTCACCTTCTTACTCTCTTACCTTCTTCGAAAATAGGCACATATTAAAAACGGGCTCGACATGTCGAGCCCCTACTTTTATCTTTATACTTTTATCTTTAATCTTCTCTTTACAGGTCTCCGCCCAAAGACCATAACCATCTCGGACTGGAGAATCCGTCGCCGTTATATTCCCAGGCAACATCGATACGAAGGAGAGCAAAACCAAGGTAGATACGAATACCTCCCCCTACAGATCCGATCATGTGGTCCCAGGTATTCCCGAAAGGCCATCCGCCATTCTCAACAAGCCGCAGGTTGTTGGTCCAGGCAGCGCCGACATCAGCGAAGAGAACGCCGCGAACCTGAAAGAATGATACGGGCGGAAGTCCGAATCGGGCATATTCAATGAATGGAAATCTCAGTTCCGCGTTCATCAGCATGAACTTATTTCCCCAAGTCTGGAACATGGCCGCACCTCTCACCGGCATGATATATTCGCTTAAATAGTACATGCTGAGCTGCTCGGAAAAATTATCTCCATCATTTCCGAAAATGGGGGCATTGGGATTATAAACGTAATTGATCCAGTTGTCCACACCGCCCAGCAGAAAAGTCTGCGGGTCAGGACCAAAAGAGACTCCGCCGTTAAAACGGAAAGCCAGATGATAATCGTTGGTGATCTTAAAATACTGGCGGTAATCAAGCTTGGCCGAGTAGAATTCCGGGGTTTCCGCAGTGATCTTCGGTGACATTTCGAAACTCAGGCGGTAACGGTTGCCGTCCATGGGCGCAGTATAGGAAAAAATGGTATTGTCTTTGACCAACGCTACTTCGGCGCGATATTCGTGAATATCTTCGTCATAAAGCGCAGCGATCGCGGGATCATCAAGGAGGTCTCGTTTTACGTAATAATAGGAATTGTTGAATTCGATACGGTGATATTTATTGATCGGATAATCAGCAATGAGGTTAATACTGCGATTGGTATATCGTGTAACAAAATAGCCGAAAGGATTAACTTCGGAGACCTCGCCGGGGATATAGGTGGCATAGTTATCCGATTGGTTGATCACGACAAGACCGAAATTCGGACGGTAGCGCCGGTAATAATACGCCAGGGCGTAGTCGGAGTTCTGAAGATCAATATAAAGGTCCGTGCCGATATAAACCTGATGGTCGCCCATCACGTCCGAAAACATAAAGGTAGCTTGCCCCTGCACACCGTAAAAAGTGGAATAACCGAACTGACTGTCAACCAGATCAAGCGAGAATTTTGTTTTGTAGGGCTTATCGATATAGGATCCGGAATCATCAATAATATCCGCCGAATCCAGTTCGACGATCTGTGAATCAGGGGAATCATAACCATAGGCATATTCGGGCACAAAGACGTAATTTGCATAATCGGAGCGACGAGTGATCTCATCATCGCCTTTGACAATGCTGACCTCTTCCTTTTCCGCTTCTGGATCTTCTTCTTCGGACAGACGGCGCAGACGTTCTTTTTTCATGGTCGTTTCAGTAATATCAAAAGGCATGGACATTTTCTTTTTCCGATAACCGGTCAGGGTCAATTCTTTCTTTTCTTCTTCGAAGGGATAATTCATTCTGAAAATATCCCAGCCGTAATCTTTGAAAGCACAGAAGATCAAGTTGTCGCCCGTACTATCAAGATTAAGGTGGAAAACGCCGCCGACCACATTGGTGATAGGATAAGCCTCGCCCCCATCTTTCGGCTGAATGTAAATATTAAAAACACCGTTCGCATCGGAAGTATACACAAAACCTCTGCCCATAGGGTCACAATAAGGATAATTTTCGTCGTGATCGGTCTGCGTTTGCGGGGTTTTGACCTTTGACTCGACATCCACGAGATAAATATCCCACTGATAGGGATGGCGAGGGTCTCTCATATCCCGGGTTTTCAATCGCTCACTGGCATATACGATATGTTTTCCGTCCGCGGTCCATTGCGGGTTCTCGTCGCCTTCTGTGTCATTGGTGAGATTGATAAGAATATCCTGTTTGAGGTCATAGACAAATATGTCGCTTTGCGAGCCGTCATGACCGGAGAATGCGATCAGATCATTGTTACCGGGGTGATATGCCGCAGAAAAAACTCCCTGAAGTTCCGGCATTGGATAAAAGGTTTGTTTTCCGCTTTCTACATCCACAACCACTAAGGCATCGTGCTTTCCGCTTTTAGCCGCAAAAACGATCTTTTCCGCATCAGGAGACCAGGAAATGCCGGGCGACATCCATTTGAGTTCTTCAAGACTGGCTTTTCTCTGTCCCCTCACCAGACGTTTCATATCACGTCCGTCCTGCGTGTTCATCAAATAAATATCGGCGTAGCCCTTGCGATCGCTGAGAAAAGCGATCTTGTCACCCTTGGGCGAAATGGCGGGAGCAATATTCTGAATATTTTTCATTTCCTCGTGATTCGTCAAACGTACGGAAATATCGCGTATATCCTCGCTGGTGCTGATCTCGGGCCAGTACATTTTTTTGAGATAATGGTGCCATTCCTCGGTAAATTCTTTTTTGGACATATTGAAAGTATATTGAAGGGCACGCTCAACATCCAGATAGATCTTGAGCTTGGTATAAAATTCGGTCAATTTCTGATAACCGTAAGTCTCACGAACGAACTTAAAAATACTCTGCCCGCCCTTGTAGGCATAATATCCGGTGAGGGCTTCGAGAGGATAAGCCTCGAACTGGCTATTGTAGGCAAAGTCGCGCATGAACATGTCCGCTTCGGTATCCCAGCGGGATGATTCGTATTCGGCACTGCCTTCAGCCAGCCAAAGAGGGATGTTCAGACGCACAGCTCCGGAGATCACTGACTGAATGCTGCCCGCGTAATACAGATCGTTCATGAAGGCATGTATCAGTTCATGATGGATCACATGGCGCAGATCGCGGTAAGAACCCTCGAAAGGCACTACAACACGATTCTTGAATAATTCTGTAAAACCTCCAACCCCTTCGGGCATGTAGGAATTGGTGGTGTTGGTCTGCTGAAAATCAGCGTGACTGTCATAGACAATTATCGCATAGCGCTTTTTAAGGTCCCAGTCCAGTAGTGTGGAAATGGATTCATAGGCGTTTTCAGCGGTCTGGGCCGCAAAATTCGAAATTGTCTTATTCTCACCGTTAAAATAAATATTGAAATGCTTACTTTGGATGAAATTCCAGTCAAAAACGTCGTATTGAACCTTATTTTGACCGAACTGGGCAAAAACCAGTCCGAAAAACAGGACCGCAAGGGAAAATACGTTTTTTAGGATCTTCATACTCATCTTTATCTCCACTTCCTAACACCGGAAGGTCCCGTTTGTTTCTGGTTTTTTAGAACTTTTTGCGCAAGATCTCAGCAATATCGCTGTGAATGTCTTCAATACTTCTATTTCCGTCGATGATGTAACAACGGTCAGGCTCTTCACTTGCCAGTTTATAATATCCGTCGCGAACCCTTTTTCTGAATTCAATATTTTCACATTCCAGACGATCTGCGGTACCAATGCGTTTTGAAGCAACTTCAATATCGGTATCGATGATAAAGGTTATGTCCGGCACCAGTTCATGGGCACCGATCATATTCAATTTTGATATCAGATCAAGGGGAAGTTTACGTCCATAACCCTGATAAGCAGTCGTTGAATCGTAAAATCGATCCGATACGACCACTCCGCCCTTGTCAAGATGCGGCCGGATCACTTCCGAGACCAATTGCGAGCGGGCTGCGGCATAGAGAAGCAGCTCAGTCCGGGGATCCATTTCCATATGTTCTTTGTTCAGGAGGACCGAGCGAACTGCATTGCCAATGGGTGTATGGCCGGGATCAAAACAGTAGATCACGTTATGCTCTTTCGACAGGAGATCGACACAGAGTTGGGACTGCACGCTTTTTCCGGAACCGTCAATGCCTTCGAAAGTGATGAACATGATTACCTCTTGATTTTTGTGTGATTAATTTAGAGCATTTGGATTTAAAAAGAAAGGCGAAAACAATTGATAATTGATAATTGATCCTCCTTCGCCAAGGCTTCGGAGGACAAGCAATTGATAATTAACAGTTAACAACTAAAATAAGCTTGTCATCTCGACTGGAGTTCGCCGTAGCTTTGCAAAGGCGAACGTAATGGAGAAATCTATATACAGTACAAAAGTAAAATAACTGTTTTTACTTACACATTTCAATTACTCAGAATCATGAATAGATCTCTCCACTTCGCTCCGCTTCGGTCGAGATGACAGACTAAAAATCGTTGTTAATTGCCTGACCTCCGATTTGTTCACTACTTTGCGAGCTGATGGATTCAGTTGAGGTGACACTCCTTCGCAAAAGCTACGGAGCGCAGGCACGCTTGGTTGCTCAAATAGATTGCAGACTCCAGACTCCCGTCACACGTTACCAGTTACCCGTTACTACTTCACAATGAAGGATCTCACCGAAATAGATGCGGTGGAAATCAGTCTCGCCGGGATATTTTGTAATGATCTTATCGTCCAGAAAATGTGTTTCATCCATATCCTGCCAGTATATCTTTTTACAGGCGAGGATCAGATCCGCCTCGTCAAAACCGGGAGCATCGATACCCGGGACCTTTATGGGTGTCAACCCGGCCTTTATATGCTTATCCGGCACATCCCTTCCGGAAGTTGAACCGAGGTATGATAATGCTTTTTTATACTCTTTTGGAAATCGGCAGAGTGTGAAAGTATCGTATTTATCCATGAATTCAAGTGTGTGCCGTGACGGTCTGACAACAGCTTGAACAAAAGGTTTGTTCCACATACAGCCGATACTGCCCCAGGCGACGGTCATGGTATTGAAATCGTTTTTTTCCATGTTTCCGGCTGTCAGCAAAAACCATTCATGTTCCCAGGCATAAAAAGGTCTTAATTCAAGATGTTTGATATTCAATTTGCTTCTTTTCATGATATTGCTCCTTTTGAAAAAAAAATAGTGACATTTAAGGTCAATTGAAATTAAATTCTCATCAAATAACGATTAACATGGAGAAACTATGCCTAAACAACTGAATTACGTCTGTCCAAAATGCGGCAGCCGGCAATACGAATTGGACGAGATACGGACAACCGGAGGAGGACTAAGCAAACTGCTTGATGTTCAAAACAAGAAATTCACCGTCGTAACTTGTGAAAAATGCAAATATTCCGAATTGTATAAAGCCAGCACCAGCATGCTCGGAAATATCTTTGATCTCTTTGTCGGGGGCTAGATCAATAAAAGGGGTTAGACCTGCCAGCCGGATCAGTCAGCAGACTGACTGCTGGCTGGTCGAAAAACAAAAACTGACGAGTCGGAAATTGAGATTGGACGGGTTGATAATTTATACGAAAATTTAATCTTAACTTACTGAAGACAATAATAAAACCGAATTTATTCCCTGAACTCAACAAGCGATAAAATCAATAAAAAAAACGAGCTAATCCCCTTCACCAAGGCTTCGGAAGGTCACGAATCTCGTTTCTTATTATTTATATTTGGAATAACAAACCAATAAATATCAACTTCTGGACCAGCCAGCATTTCATCTTCGATGAATCAAGCTGGCAGGTCAATTGTCAAATGTTCTCTGCAGCTTTGATCTCTTCGATGTACCAGGACATGATCTTTTCGAATTCTTCACCTTCTGAAAAACCGACTTTTTTATAACGGATCATTCCCTGTTTATCAATGACAAAAAGTGTGGGAATACCTTTTACACCGAATTCTTTATTGAGTCCTTCGGCATAATACACGGGAAAATCAAATCCGTTTTCGCTGATAAAGGGCGGGACCAGGAATTTATCATCATCGGTTGAAACCACAATGATCGCCACTTCTTCGTCATCACTGAACTGATGATACACCTCGTTCATATGTGGTAGCTCTCTCCGGCATGGCGGGCACCAGGTGGCAAAGAAACTGACGATCAGGATCTTATCTCTGAAATCTTCATGCGTCACAAAATTGGAATCAATACCTTCAATTCTGAATTCCGGCATAGGTATATCAAGCTGGTCGGCCAAAAGGTTTTGCCGCAGTATATTCCGTCCGACAAAAATCGTTTCATCTATCATGGTATTGATCTCAGCCTTTGAGTATCCCAGCAAACCTGCCGTATTCATGATCTCAGCTTTGGCATCAAGTGAACCCGGAGTCATTTTCAATGCTTCAATACAAGCGATCAGCGATGCTTCATAGCGGTTCATCTTGTTCAGGGCTTTTCCGTAATTCAGCAGAATTTCCGTATCCTTATAATCACCGATGATATTTTCATAGACGTTCAAAGCATCGGTCAGGCGACTGCGTTCGATCAGCAACTGCGCATATCCGTCGCTGATCATAGCGCGGTAAGCAGTCAAACGGTCACTTAATTCTTCCTCGGAAAAATTCCTTTCAGCATAATATTCTTTGGCAGATGTCAAAAATACATCTGTTTTAACCATCTGATTTGCCTGTTCAACGGCAGAGAAAATTGAATCCTGCAGAACCGGATTATCTGTTTTTTCACTGGAAAGGAATCCAAGTGTCATAGCTTTTGAAAAAATATCGTTATTCTTTTTATAGATCGTGATCACTTTCTGATAGTCTTCCACTTCTCCACGCTGTATGATCTCGGGAAGAACCTGTTCGCATCTCTGATAGAGTTCCGGACTTTCCTTTTTTTGATTCTTTACGATATACGAAATAATACTGTCATAATCAGGCTCTGTAGAAAGTTCCCGGTTTCCACAACCGATCAGCAAGATCATTGCAAGTACGATAACAAATAATTTTTTCATTCTATCTCCTACCCTTTTTTATTTGAAGAGATCCGTTGAGATCCTTAATGAGATCAAATGCGAACTTCCCAGATCGCCATTCACCGAGGGTCTGAAAGAATATGACAAGTCCAAAAGCGGTAAATTGACCTCAATACCGGCATGTAATCCTTCGCGATACCGGTAACTGATCCCTGCAGATATTTTATTTTTATAATTAACTCTTACCAGCGGCTGAATATCAAAAGCGAACACACTGCCTGCGGAAAACATATAATAATCCATATTCTCTGTTATCGCTATGGCCGAACTGAATCCCGGTTCAAAGGTGAAATCGCCCGCCTTGAACGGGAACAGCCAGGCGGCTTTCAATTGCGGCGGATAAAATTGCGCCGCACCGCTGTTAAAGACCATCACAGCTGACGGAAGGTTCTTCAGCGAATACAAGGAACGAACCCTGTTTCCCTTATGTTCGGCATGCAGATCAAAGGTCAGGCCAAATCCGTTTGTTTCGATAAGACCCGTATACAGCAACCCGACGGTCATGCCGAGATCGAAGTTACCCTTGTTATAGAGGGGCATTCCCAGATGCAGTGTATAATTGGCGATGCCGGTGAACAGAACACCGTCATAATCGATGATCTCATTCTCATCCAGTTGACCGTTACCCTCTCCGGTGTCACCCGTCCCCGGGATGCCGTCAAGACCATAATCCAGCAAAGCGTTCCTGGAATCGGGCACATCACTGATACCGATCCGTGAGATCATGATACCCAGCGGTCTGTCTTTCAGATCGAAGACAAAGGCTGCCGAGCTGGCTGTGACTTCATTTCGAAACCAGCTGGAATGGTACAAATACAGCTTTTTAGCTGAAACTTCTTTTAGTCTGTTAGGATTTAAATATGTGTTCTCACTGCCGTATTGCAAAAGTCCATAGGCACTCCCGTACAACTCTGCACCGGGCCCCTGAAGCAGATTCAGATAAGCGTTACCCTAGCTGGCCTATCCGGCCGTTACTACGAACGGCAGGACCTATGCGCTAAGCCATACGAACAGTTTTTTCATTTTCAACATCTTCACGATAAAAA
>CAYVLJ010000098.1:0-8008 GCA_964452375.1 uncultured bacterium
GACAAAATATCATTTTCGCTAAAGTCATAATGGACATACCTTACTATTTTTCCAGCGCCCGACGCCAGACTCCCGGCCCCAGATAAATATTTATTGAAGTTTGTCTGCTGAATCTTGCAATCAAATGATTAATTGATTGACTTTAATCGAAATAAATGTAAATTATGAAGTTGTTCAGTTCATTTGAAAGAGGTGTTTTCAGAAATTGGAAGACATAACATACATGGTAACCCAAGGGGAACCAAAATAATAACGCGCATATTAAGGTGTGCGTTTTTTTTATATAATATTTTTTGGAGGTTTGATACATATGCAAAAGGTACTTCAGCAACTGGTAGAGCTTCAGAAACTCGATACGCGGTTGGATGAACTGATCGAAAAGCTAGGTGATCTGCCGGAAACGGTCAAGACGCTTGAGATACAGATCAAGAACGAAAAAGAACAAAATGAAATCCGCAAGACAAGCATTGACGAGAATGCGACGATGTCAAGAAGCAGTTCCGCCAAGATCGAAGACCTAAATGAAAAGATCTCAAAATATAAAGAACAATTATTTTTGGTGACGACCAACAGGGAATACGATGCGCTGACAGCTGAGATCGAATTCAATGAAACGGCGATCAAAGAAGCAGAAGATCAGGTCTTGCAGGCTGAAGAAGAAAACGAACGCTTAATAAAAGCTCATGAAGATTCTGTAAAGAACATTGATGATATGGAAAAAAAGCTGGAAGAAGCCAAGGGATCCTTAGCCGCAACTCAAAAAGAGACGGAAGAGGAAAAGGCTGCATTAGAGGGCAAGCGAGAAGAACTTGTCAAGCAGATCCCCCGGAATTATTACAGTGTATACCGCCGAGTACGCAAGGCACGCAACGGATTGGCCGTTGTTCCGCTTCTTCGGGACGCATGCAGCGGTTGTCATAATCGTGTAATACCCCAGAAAAGGGTTGACATATATAAAAAAAATCAGGTAATTAACTGTGATTTCTGCGGTCGTTTTCTGTATGCCGCAGAACAAGAGGAAGAATAGCTTAAGGTCGGAGAGATGATCGCCCCGGTTGTTAGCAGTGATGCGGACAGCAGGGGAGGAAAGTCCGAACTCCGCAGAGCAGGATGCCTTGTAACGCAAGGGGCCCGCAAGGGTCGGAAAGCGCAACAGAGAGCAGACGTCCCTTCCGTCAGCTGACGGATGGGTAAAGGTGAAACGGTGAGGTAAGAGCTCACCAGTTCTGCCGGCAACGGCAGAAGCTAGGCAAGCCCCATCCGGAGCAACACAAATATGGAAGTCGTACCTGGCTCGGGTCATGCTTCCATGGTAGTGGCAAGATCAGCTTGGCGACGAGCTGACCAGATAAATGATCGTCATCTGTCCGCCAGCTGGCGGATGAGATAACAGAATTCGGCTTATGACCGGCTTTGAGCTATATTAAAATAGATACACATGAGAGAACACTATGAAATGGGTTTATCCCGACATACCGGGGGACGATGTTCTCGAGTTCAGTGAGCAATTTCACTTATCTTATTTATATACGTCCATCTTATTGAACCGAAATATCCGGTCAAAAAAAGATTTGGATCTGTATTTTAACAAAAATGTTTATTCGCTCTATGATCCTTTTCTTATTCGGGATATGAAAACGGCTGTCGATGTTCTCATCAGCGCGTGCCAGGAAAAGAAAAAGATCCTGATCTACGGAGATTATGATGTTGACGGAGTAACATCAACGTCTATCCTATATCTCTTTTTAAAGAATCTGAACGAGTCAATTTATTACTATATTCCGGAAAGAGAAAAAGACGGTTATGGGGTTTCACCGGAAGGCATCGACCATGCTGTAGAATTGGATATTGATCTGATCATTACCTGTGATTGCGGTATCACTGCCCATGAACAGGTGGCACGTGCAAAGCAAAACGGTATTGACGTTATTATCAGCGATCATCACGAGCAGGGTGATACGCTCCCGGATGCTTTGGCTGTTCTGAACCCCAAGCGAAAGGACGACACTTATCCCTTTAGAGATCTCTGCGGTGCGGGAGTGGTATATAAATTGGTCGAAGCTATCTGCATGACACTTTTCGGATCAAGCGAAAAAGCTGAAACATACCTTGATCTTGTTGCGATCGGCACTGCTGCCGATATTGTGCCATTAGTCGATGAGAACCGCTGTCTGGTCCGAGAAGGACTGGCGCGCATCCGTCGCAGGGAATGCCGTGTTGGCATCCTTGAACTTTTTAATATCTGTCAAATAGATACAGGGGGAATATCTGTTGTTAACATCGTTTTCGGGCTGGCTCCGCGATTGAACGCCGTCGGAAGAATGGGTTCGGCTTCAAGAGCCATCACTCTTTTAACGACCGAAGATCGCCAAACCGCAAGAGAATATTCTCAAATTCTTCACCAGGAAAATGAAGAAAGACAAAAAGTAGAACGCAAAGTAACGGAAGAAGCCATTCTTCAAGTCAAAGAAATATACGGGGATGATCTGCCGAAAGCTGTTGTGCTGGCGGGTGACTGGCATCCCGGTGTGATCGGGATCGTGTCATCAAAAGTAAAGGATAAGATCCATCGGCCCGTCTTTCTGATCGCCCTAAAAGATGGTTTCGGCAAGGGAAGCGGACGGAGTATAACGAGCTTTGACCTATATGATGCCTTATCAAATTCTTCTGAATACCTTAGTGGCTATGGCGGTCATCAAATGGCTGCCGGATTGACGATCGATGAAGAGAATATTTCCGCGTTTGAAGAACAATTCCTTCAGTACGCCAATTCACACATCACGGAAGATATGCTTGAACCATCGATCTATGTCGAAGCCGATATTGATGTCAAGGATATCAATGACCATCTCATGGATTTCCTACATGATATGGAACCTTTCGGACCGGCGAATATGCGTCCGAAATTCAGTGTGAGCAATGTGACGACATCCAACGTGACCATTCTGAAAGATAAGCATCTGAAGTTCACGGTCAAGCAAAACGGGCAGTCCCTGAATTGCATTGGATGGAATATGCTGGAAAAATTTGAATTGATCATGGACCCATCGCAAAGGATCGACATGGTTTTTGTTCCGACAATCAATGAATGGAATGGTGTCAGGCGAATTCAATTGGTTGTCAAAGATATCAAATCATCTCTAACTTGAACAGATAAAATATTTTAAAAAAAAGATAATTATTTAAATGGTATATCGTCTCACTTCTTACGCCTGTGTTTCATATTTTTCATTGATTGAACAGGCAAATGGTCGTATTTTTGGCTAAACGCATACCGAGGTAATGATGTTAGTAAAAATGAATAAGAATCTCAAGAAGGGTAAAGTCTCTTTTTGGACGATCAGCGTTCTGGTCCTGGTCGTACTGCTTTCAGCTATGTTGGCACCAAAAAGGCAGATATACAAATATAATTACCGGGTGGGCGATATAACCCGGATGGATATTATTGCACCCTATGATTTTGACATATTAAAACAGCAGTCAACGATCCAGCGCGAGCAGAACGAAGCTATTAAAAAAGTTCCATTCGTATTTTCCAAGGAAGAGAGCGTCGTGAACGAGCAGATCGAACGCACCGAACTTTTTTTCCAAATGGCGAAGACGCTTGAACAGCGTTATTCCAAATATCAATATTCTTTGCATATTCGTAAGCTGGAACGCTACAGCACAGATGATTTTAAAAGTCTCAATGAAGCTGTTCGAACAGACAGCAACGCTTACATGGCTATAGTAAATGCTTTTGAAGAACAATATGATATTCACGTCGGAGAATCGCCGTTTACGGAAATATACAAACCCACTGATGCACAGCGAATACCCCTTGACACCCTGAAAGTGAATTTCATCACCCATCTTTCGATCTTGTTTGAAAGCGGCATAACCGACATACCTCTTGATTCCATCTTGTCTACACAGATATCCGTCAGAAAGCAAGGGGTCGAAACGCCGGCAACGGTCAAAAATTTGTTTGATAGAAACACGGCTGTCGAGCAGTTGACTGAAAATCTTGCTAAAAATTATAATATTTACTCACAAAAGATCCTGATCTCCCGGATCGCGGCTCTTTTGGTCAAACCTAATATGATCTATGACAAAGAGAGAACGATCAACCGTCAAAAGGATGTTATCGGCAGGATACCGCTGGTCGTTGGAAAGGTCTTTAAAGATGAAAAGATCGTGGGTGCAAATACACTTATTACCCAGGAGATATATCAAAAGCTTTATTCTTTGAATTATGCCGAGGAACGGCGCAGTACAAATATGAAAGGTCTGAATGCCGTCTTAAAAATTCTTGGCGATATTCTGATCGTTACAATGATCTACATGCTCTTCGTTCTGTTTTTGATCATGTATGATAAAAGCATATTCAAGGACGTAAATCGATTTCTGCTGATGATGATATGTCTGGTTATCGCTTTGGGATTGGGCTCTGCGATAGCTCTTGTCTCACCAGCCCATATGATATTGGTTCCCATTACCATTTCAGCCATGTTGTTAATGATCTTTTTTGACGAACGCATGGCGTTAATGGGAACGGCCACCATATTATTGGTGCTCTCTTTCATCATGGGCGGATCATTCCAGTTCATACTGATGCATACTTTCCCTATTGTAATGGCGATCGTTTCCCTGAGGAAAAGAAGTACCCGGGAAAATGTGCTGAAACCGCTTCTCTATATTTTGATCGGTTATGTTGTATCTGTTTTTGCCATGAATATTGCATCATTGGAAAGCATCGAATCGATCTTGATCATGCTGGGACTCGCTTTTGCCAATGCCGTTGTATCGGTTCTCGTTACAAATGGTTTGTTAATGGTCATTGAACGCATTTTCGGAGTAACAACTTCATTGTCCCTGCTTGAGCTTTCGGATATGAACCGGCCATTATTGAAGAGGCTTTCTCTGGAAGCACCCGGGACATTCAATCATTCCATTGTTGTGGGTAACCTGCTGGAAGCGGCTGCCGAAAAGATCGGCGCAAATTCACTCTTAGCCCGTGTTGGCGCATACTATCATGATATTGGTAAACTGTCCAAGTCGGATTATTTTGTTGAAAATCTTCAGGGCGGCGAAAATAAGCTGGACCAGCTTAAACCCCACATGGCCGCAAAGGTCATAATATCTCATGTCCGAAATGGACTGGAATTGGCCGAACAGGAAAAATTACCGGACGTTATCAAAGATTTTATTGCGACCCATCATGGCACCATGACGGTTGATTTTTTCTATCAGAAGGCGCTGAAGGAATCGGGTGAAGAAGACATCCATGAAAATGAATTTCGCTATCCCGGTCCCAAACCCAGAACGAAAGAAACGGCACTGTTGATGATCGTTGAGGCTGCAGAAGCGGCGGTTCGCTCTCTTCCAAAAGCCACACCGAGAACGATAGAAGCCAAGATCAAGGAAGTTATCAGTAAGCGTTTGAATAGCGGTCAGCTTGATGAATGTCCCTTGAAATTTGCCGATCTCACCAAGATCCAATCTGCGATCTATCCGCTGCTTGTCGGTTTGTATCATGAACGTATCCCTTATCCGGAAGATAAAAAAGAGGAAGAAAAAAAGGAAGACACGCCCGGATCAAAAGAAGAAAAGAAAGAGGGATCATGAAGGGACATGTAGAATTTTTTCAAGAAAGTTCCGTAGCGATCCCGCTGGATGAGGATGATGCCGGGCGTATAGTAATATCAGTTTTAAAAGACCTGGGCTATTCCGAATTTTCCGTAAATATTATCTCACTTGAAGATGAAGCTTTGCGAGAAATGAAAAACGAGTATTTTCATGAAGATGTTTATACGGATGTCATTTCTTTCACCATTGAAAATGAACCCCTTGAAGGAGAGCTGTATGTCAGTCCGGAACGCATAAAGTTTAATGCGGAAAAATTCGGACAAACACCCGAAAGGGAATTTGCAAGGATAATGATCCACGGAGTTTGCCATCTTTGCGGTTATGACGATGCAACGGAAGAAGAAAAAAATAACATGACAAAACTTGAAAATCGGTTTTTAACACAATATTATGATAAATAGTATGTCCATTGGTTTAAATATTCTGCTTTTTATTGTTCTGCTGATCTTTTCAGGATTGTTCTCGGGGTCCGAAACTGCGCTGTTTGGAACACGAAAAGAAAGTCTGAGGGAACTCAAGGAAAAAGCGGCGAAGCGAACGCTTAAGCTGCTTAGTAAATCTCAAAAACTTCTTATAACCATTCTTATCGGCAATACTGTGGTCAATATTGCATTGACGGTGCTGGTTGCTTTGCTGACGTATCGCTTGTCCGAAGAATATAATTGGCCTCACTTGCTGACCGCATTTCTAGAGGTTGTCGTTGTGACGCTGATGGTATTGATCTTCGGCGAGATCATTCCCAAGACCATAGCTTTAAGAAATACTCAAAAGGTCAGCCTTAGAATGAGCTGGTTTATAGGCATATGCTATACCTTATTTTTTCCGTTGACCATTATTCTTTATGCTATCGGCCGTATCACAGAGCGTTCTCTAAGAGTTGGCAAAGATACTTTGATCGAGCATGAAGAGGATATCAAAACACTTGTTCATATTGGCGAAGAGCAAGGCGAATTTGAAGAAAAAGAAATTGAAATGATCACCTCCATGCTGGAATCAACCGATACCTGCGTAAGGGAGATCATGATCCCAAGGCCGGACATGGTTTGTGTCGATGGCAGTCGATCCATTGAAGATATCTCCTTTTTTGTCGCAAATCAACCCTTTGCGCGTTTTCCGGTTTTCAAAAACGATCTGGATAACATAAAGGGATTTATTTTCGAAAAGGATATTCTGCAGTATCTTGACGGTAAAAAATCGACCGATATCGACAATCTTTTACATCCGCCGCTCTTTCTGCCGGAAAAATGCTCGGTTACACATGCAATTACCATCTTTCAGGAAAAAAAGACCAAGATCGCTATTGTTGTTGATGAGTACGGAGGCACCAGCGGACTGGTGACACTGGAAGACGCAATAGAAGAGATCGTCGGGGACATTCAGGATGAGAACGAAGTCCAAAGCCCCTATATCAAATGGTTGACCCGGAACGAATGTGCGGTAAATGCCTCCATAAATCTTGATGATCTTGAAGAGATCCTTGAAATTAAATTTCCCGAAGATAAAGTATATGACACGCTGGGTGGATTTGTTATGGACCATCTCGGCAAGATCCCGCGTAAACATGATTCCTTCCGATATAAAAACCATATTTTTCTAGTCGATGAAATGCAGCACCGCCGTGTGAACAGGATCAGGATCACAAAGAAATAAAAAGCTATATGTAAAGACGCGATTTATCGCGTCTCTTTTTATAAGGAATAATTAATGAAAGAATTTGATGAGTTGGTTGATGTCGTGCGCAAACTCAGAGCTCCGGGCGGTTGTCCCTGGGATCGTGAGCAAACCCGGGAATCGCTCGTTCCATATTTTCTCGAAGAAGCACATGAGGTGATTGAAACCATTGAGAGCAAAGAGATCAACAAATTGAAATACGAGCTGGGTGATGTCATGCTGCATTTGGTTTTTCAGACCGTGATCGCAGAAGAGAATAAGGAATTTACGTTTGAAGATGTTTTGAATGGTATTAAAGATAAAATGGTGACCCGGCATCCGCACGTTTTTGATCCCGATTCGGGTTATACCGCCGAAGAAGCAAATGCCACCTGGGAGATCATGAAAAGCAAAAAGAAAAAAGGCAAGCTTCTCGATGGGATCCCCAAAACACTGCCCGAACTTCACCGCTCGTTCCGCATGCAGCAAAAGGCCGCTGCGGTTGGTTTCGACTGGGACGATGTCAGCGATGTTTGGAAAAAAGTATATGAAGAGATCGAAGAGTTTAAAGAGGCATTTGATTCGGGAGACAAAGATCACGCCAAAGAAGAATTCGGTGACATCCTTTTTGCATTGGTCAATCTCTCGCGATTTTACGACATCCATCCGGGTCAGGCACTTCAGCACAGCAATAATAAGTTCTATGACCGCTTTGCTAAAGTGGAAGAAC
>CAYVLJ010000099.1:0-7903 GCA_964452375.1 uncultured bacterium
GTGACCCATCGCCTGGGAAGCGACGTGGCCCTGCTCAACGGCATGATGCACCTCAACCTGAAAAACCATTGGCCATTTCCATGCGGCCGCGGTGACCGCGATACAGTCCCAAATTTGTCGGCTCGGTAATCACCGCCATATCAGGAATAAGTTTTTCTTCTTCGATCAAATACAACCAGCACATGCCGTCGCAGTCTTCTTCCATGACGGTAAATGTAAAGTAAATTGAATAGTCGCCGTCGTAATTCATTTCGGTCAATATGCGTGCCGCTGTCACCATGGATGCCGCACCGCCTTCCTGATCCACCGTACCTCTTCCGTGAACATGGTCATCTTTGATCATTCCGGAAAACGGCGAAGTTTCCCACTGTGTTTTATCGCCGGTATCAACCGTATCGATATGAGCATCAAAAACCAGGTTCTTTGGTCCCTTTCCGACACGGGCAATTAAATTGCCCAAATCATCAATTCTGATATCTTCAATTCCTGCATTTTCAAGCTGCTCTTTAATTTTTAGGATAACCTGCTCTTCTTCTCCACTTAATGAGGGTATTTTTACCATGTCCGATAGACACTCTGCCGTATAGTTACGGTACTGTTTCGCCATGTGTCTGATGTTTCTGATTTTCTCCAAGATGACCTCTGAATCCCTTTAATTGATTAAACTTTTCAACGCATCATTAATAATACGCATATTCATTGCAACTTGCAGTGAAATTTCCTCATGCATGTCCTTTTTTATGTCAAAAGACTCTATTTCCATATCTGTTGTGATAATTATGTTAAAATTTTCTGAGGAAAATATGAATTTATCGTGTAAGTATTTCAGCTGATATTCTTTATTGTTTTCCTTATATCTGATAAGCTCGCCGTTTTGCCAGTATCCCTTTTCAAGGGAATCATAACTTTCTTTACATAATGCAACATTCGGTTTATCAGCAAAAGGGCGTCCGCTTGTTGGACAAAAAGTCGTACAGTTCCCGCATTCGTTACAGTAGTCCGCAATATTCAAGATCTGATAATCCTGCTCGATCACAAAGTCCTTGTCACGCTCAATTGAATGCTCACCGTTCTTCACGACAATTTTACTCATCTGCTTGCGGAAAGGTATTAATTCGTAACCGACATTGGCTCTGTTGGGACAAACCGTGATACAGATATCGCAGACTTCGTCGCAATTCAAGCAGCGTGTCGCTTCCATCTGAACTTCTTCTTCCGTCATAGGCAAATCGACCAGGTCTTTCAATCCGCGCTTTTCAACCGGAATGGTTTTCATTTCAACTCCGGGGATCACGCGGGCCAGTTTATGAGCATGTTCTTCGCGGGTGCGTTTAACGCGTTCAATATCTTTATGAACGGGTTTTACGCCTGTGATCTTTGAGATGATCTGCAGGGCTACGTCTTTTCCATCGGCGATGGCTTTGATCAGGAATGATGCTCCGCGATAGGCATCTCCGCCGATAAATACATTGTCAAGTTTGGTTTTTATGGTTTTGTCCGATTCCAGTTCTTCGGTAGATGCAAAGTCGATATCAAGGTCCTGACCGAAAGCCGGAATAATCGCATCGGCCTCGATCATGAATTCCTTTCCCGGAATAGCGACGGGTCTCGGACGACCGCCTTTATTATCCTTTTTCAATTCCATTGAGTGGCATTCGAGAGCGCTGAGTTTTCCATCTTTGGAAATTACTTTCGAGGGCGATGCCAATTCTATGAGTTTGATACCTTCTTCCAGCGCAGCTTCAATTTCATCAAGATCCGCCGGCATTTCATGCTTGGTGCGCCGGTAGACAATAGTCACCACTGCATCTTTGTCGGCGATGCGTTTGACGGTCCGCGAGACATCCATGGCGGTATTTCCGCCGCCGAGGATCAAAATATGTTTTCCAAGCTCGGGCGACTTGCCATTTCTCACGGCAGCCAAGAAAGATAGCGGATCCAAAATACCTTCAACATTTTCAGATCCGGGAATATTCGCCTCGGATGATTTTTGTGCTCCGGCGGCGATATAAATAAAATCTGACTCTTCGCGTAATTTGGCAAAACTTGCTTTATCGATCTTTGAATTCAGGTGAACTTTTACACCGCTATACAAAATATTCTTCAGGTCAAATTCAAGCGCTTCTTTTGATAAACGGAATTCCGGAATGGCCGAGGCAAGCATGCCGCCGATCTCGGACTTGGATTCGTAAATGTCTACCTCGCAGCCGGCTAATTGCAAATAATAGGCGCAACTCAAACCCGAGGGACCGGCACCGATGATACTGATCTTTTTATCGTTCTTGTTTCCCTTATCCAGGATCTTCAGTTGACCGCTGTTCTCTGCGATGAATCGCTTGATATCGCGAATACGAAGTGCGCTGTCGTAGTTGATGCGCGTGCAGGTATCCTGACAAGAATGGTCGCAGATCATGCCGGTTGACATCGGGAAAGGATTCGTTTCCAGTATGGTCTTCAATGCCTTGAATCGCGAATTGCTTTGCGCGAAATCCAGGTAAGCGGGAATATTCTGGTGCGTTGGACATGTGTGAATACAAGGCGCAAAAGTACAATCGTATGCGCCCAGTTCATGGTCCGTTTTAATGCTTTTTGCTTTGTGTTGATATTGTTGATCTTCCCTGACTGCGTCCGCATAGTGTGCCAAATGCGTGTTCTTATCACGTCGGGGCATCACTTCAATGTTTTCCAGGTACTGCAATAATCGGGTATAACCACCGGGCAGCAAAACATCGGAACACACGGTGACGGGGTTCAAGCCGCAACCCAATACATTCAAAATATTATTCGCATTCACACCGCCGCAGAAGGAAATTGCCAGCTCCGGAAATACCTTACGAAGCTTGGCCGCCACATTGATAGAGATGGGATGCAGAGCTTTGCCGCTCATGTACATGGACTCGTCCGAGAAGACGCCCTTGTGGTTGATCGACTCAAGCGTATTGGTCAGTTTGATGCCAAAAAATAGCTCTTCTTTTTCTGCCGTTTGATTCAATGATTTTATTAATGAACAAGCGGCATCAAATTTTATATCGTGTTCAAATGCGACATCCGGAACGATGGTATTGTATTCCAGTCGTTTCAATATGTCGTTGATCTCTTCTTGTCCCAAAAGAGTCGGATTAAGCTTAATAAATGTGTGAAGTTTCTTCTCGCTTAATAAATAGTGTCCTATGGTTTCGATCTCATCGGCGGGACAGCCGTGCATGGTGGACAAGGTAATGTTATTTGAAATTTGATCGGGAATATCGATCTTTGCGATATCAGGATAGATCTCGCGGATCTCATCGATCATGGCTGCCTTTTCTGCCGAACAATCGTTCATCTTGTTGAAGAACCACTGCACATTATCCTGCAGAATTCCCTTCATGTCGTAACCGACGCTCATGTTGAATACGGTGCCGAGCTCTTGGGGATAGTTCAGTTCATGACGCAAAATATGAATGATGATCCAGGCTTTGAGATATTCTTGAAAGGATTGTTTGATCTTCAGTTCCTGGGACCACTCGCAGTTATAGCCTTCATCGGAAATATCAATGCAGGGTTTCGATACCTCGATCTCATCCAGTGTCTGGATGGTTTTCAATTCTATATAGCGCGCACCACAGAGCCATCCTGCGATAATGTTTTGCGCCATCTGAGTATGCGGACCGGCCGCCAAACCGATGGGCGTTTCCAGTAGTTGACCAAATATCTCCGTTTTGAAACCGTCCTCTAAACTTGGTTTAAAGAACAAACTTTGATAAATGCCAAAGACATTGCCATTTTCCAGAGAGCCAAGAATGCCTTTTAAAAGAGGCTTGATCGCATAGGGGTAAAGTGTATCACGCATAGTAGGCCTTGTGTAGATCTTTTGCGGCTTTTGTTATGTTTTCGTTCATCTGTTTTTCATCCACGGTCTGTATGTCATTATCGGCAAAAATGATGTTTCCGTTCGCAATGGTCATGAACATTTCCTTGCCCTGAACACCGAACATGAGATGATAAAACAGATTGTCCAGATTGATGCCGGTAACGGGACGATAGTTTGTGATCGCAAGATCCGCCAAACCGCCCTCTTTCAGAGTCGTTATGTCGGGGAAATACCCGCTCAGCATATCGGCAATATTCTTGAACAGTAAATTCATGGGGTCAGCCAAGTTACCATGCCGCTGCAAAAAATGCGAACGCATGGTACCGAGCGTATTGCCTGTCATTCCGTCTGTACCGACTACGTATTTTTTTATTCTCTCAATATCCATCATGCCGACATTATTGTTCGCGTTAGATTCGGGATTTGAAATGATATTTGGTTTTACCTTATGCAGGATTTCGTGATCTTTGTCCGATAAATGAATGCAGTGCACCAACAAAGAATCTTTAGACAGTAATCCAAATTCATTCAGGCGATCGACCGCGCCGGCATAACCCAAATCTTGACAATATCTTTTATCCGCACCATCTTCCGCACAATGGATATGAATGGGCAAGTCCTTGGGTTTTTGCTCTGCGATCTTTTTCATGCTGCTCTCGCTCAGCGTGAAGTTGGCATGAAGTCCCATCAGTCCCTTGACCTGTGAATTGTTTTTATTGGCCTTCCAAAAATCAATGTTTTCATCGATCTGCGTTTGAACGGCATCCTCGCCCATGCGGTCCGAGACCTCATAGCAGAGCAATCCTTTCACACCCAGCTCTTCATAGGCCTTTTTGATGATATTCAAACTGCCGCTCACGGCTTTCATGGAAGCATGGTGATCCACAACTGTCGTCACACCATATCGAACAGACTGCATCAGGCCGTTCATGGCGGAATAATAGATTGAGTTTTTGTCAAGCGAGCGGTCAAGCGGCCACCAGAGCTGTTCAAGTTTTTGAGTAAAATTATTCACCGGACCGAGCGGAGCGATCCCGACCGCCAGTGCTGAATACAAATGATGGTGAGGATTCACCAATCCCGGCAGGACCAGTCGACCGCCAATGTCAATGGTTTTAATATTCCTGCCTTTGTCAAGTCCTT
Organism: uncultured bacterium; assembly: GCA_964452375.1. Lineage (GTDB taxonomy): Bacteria > Fidelibacterota > Fidelibacteria > Fidelibacterales > Fidelibacteraceae > M50B103. The sequence continues at coordinate 4,994 of CAYVLJ010000099.1, forward strand.
TGCCAATCTTCAGGATCTTGCTGTCTTTGATCTCGATATCGCAATTTTCGCGTAAAAATGTCAGTCCGTCCGTAACGGTGGCATTTATTAAAATATAATTTTCCATTTTATTTCCCAACTTTTTCGGGTTTGATAAATTTTCCATAACCCGGTTCAACCGTGATCCCTTTATCAGCTTCATAGACAAATTCACCCCTCACCATGGTTTTTACAACACACCCGCTGAATTCCCGGTTCTCAAAAGGAGTGGTCTTGCCCTTGGATAAGAATTCCTCGCCTTTAACTTTCCAATGTTTTGAGGGATCGACAAATATCAGATCGGCGTCTTTACCGACTTCGATGGATCCTTTTCTGTCCCAAAACCCATAGCGCTTTGCTGCATTCTCGGTTATCACTTGCAGGAAACGTGATAAAGGCATGTTTCTTTTGATCAATCCTTCCGAATACAAATAGGGGAAAATGCTCCCGCTTCCCGGTATGCCCGAATAATCCGTCCAGACCGAACCGGTGTTCTTTAGGGCTTTGGGCGCCGGCGCATGATCGGAAGCGATGAAATCCAGATCGCCGTCTATGAGGGCTTTCCACAATACCTCGGCATTGCCTTTCGATTTGACAACCGGAACGGTTTTAAGCGCTGCTCCAATACGTTCAAGATCTTCATTATTGAATTCCAGATAATGCGGCGCGGTTTCGCCTGTGACGGTCTTTTCTTTGCCGATCAGCACAGCCGCTTCGCCGGTGCCCACATGTACAATATGAAGTTCGGCACCGGTAGCTCTTGCAACGGCAATAGCCTTTATCACGGCAAAAGTCTCTGCTGACTCCGGTCTTGAGCGGTAGAAATTCATCCAGCCGCTTCCCTTGGATTTTTCTTTTTGGGTCAGCTTGTTCACAATTGCCGGATCTTCAGCATGCAATAGAACCGGCCGTTCCAATTTCTTTGCTACGGCTAAGACTTCTTGCATCTGACTCAGTTCAAGTGCACCGAATGTCTCCATCCCGGAAATGAAATAGGTTTTAAAACCGGTGACAAATTCTGCCAGCTCCGCCATGTTCTTGCGATAGTCGTTCTCCATCACTTGTTGCGAGACTCCACCGTGAAAGGCGAAATCGATCACGGCTTCTTTTGAAACGATAGCCAGTTTTTCTTTTAAGTTTTCAAGGCTTGTCACAGGCGGCACGGAGGTGCAAGGCATATCAATGATAGTTGTAACACCGCCGGAGGCCGCACAGGCCGTACCGTGATAAAAATCCTCGCGTTCGATAAAACCGGGATCATTAAAATGCACATGCGGATCAATAGCACCGGGGAAAACCTGCAGTCCCTTTGCGTCAAAAATATCCGGACCGTCAAGATTTTCACCTATATAGACAAGTTTCCCCTGATCTATTTCTATATCAAGGGAAATTAGTTCATTGCCACCGGGCAATGCGATTTCACAATTTTTTATGATCATGTCTCTTGTTGTTTTTGCATTGCCCTGTAGACTTTTTCAGGAGTAAAAGGTGCCCCGAACATTCGCACCCCCACGGCATCATAAATGGCGTTAGCGATTGCCGGCATGGGGCCGTTGATGCCGATCTCGGATACCGATTTAGCGCCAAAGGGTCCGGACTCTTCGTGAGATTCCACAACAAAGGTTTTCATTTGGGGTAAATCCGCGGCAGTTGAGATCTTATAAGACTTGAATGCCTTATTCAGCAAATTGCCTTTATCGGAAAATATATATTCTTCCGTCATGGCATATGAAATGCCGTTCACCGTTGCGCCTTCCACCTGACCTTCCGCCAATTGCGGATTGATGGCCTGGCCGCAATCAACGGCTGATACAAATTCCAGAACTTTTACTTCTCCGGTTTTGGTATCCACTTCAACTTCGGCCGCCTGGCACATGAATGGCGGCGGCGATTGTTCCACGATCTCGGAGGCTTCCGCCTGGATCTGGAATTGATTATGGTCATACATGGCATAGCAGCATATGTCGCCGTAACTTTTTGATATTTTTTGTTTTTTATCGTAAACCACTGAATCCTCAACAAAGAGATCTTTCGGGTCCGAATCCATCATTTCAGCGGCGACTTTCAAGATCTGATCTTTGACTTTCAGCGCGCATTTCTTGACGGCGCGACCGGAAAGGTAGGTCGTGGAGGATGCATAGGCACCCACGTCAAAAGGCGTGTGGTCGGTATCGGAAGAAAACGGTATGATCTTACTTAGAGGAACCGACAGCGCTTCGGCCGCGATCTGTGACAGAACGGTATCCGAACCTGTACCGATATCAGTTGCTCCCATATTCAAATTGAATGAACCGTCTTCATTCATTTTCATATAGGCCGCGGCCATATCTATCAGCGGAATGGCCGAGCCCTGCATGGAGACGGCAAGTCCCACACCGCGAACTTTATCGCCGTTCCTGATCTTTTTATCTCGCTTGTTATACCAGTCGATCTCCTTGACGCAAATATCTATACATTCGTCCAGCTTGCATGAATTTATAATTTGCGGAACGCCGTCTTTCCCTTCACCCAAAGCTTCAAAGACACCCGAGGTCTCGCCGACTTGGATATGATATTTTTTAATATACTCAGGCAGATCAAGGTTTAGGCGACGTGTTATAATATCAAGATGTTGGTTTAGCGCAAAGTAGCCCTGTGTCGCGCCGTAACCACGGTAGGCGCCGCCAACGGGAAGGTTCGTATAAACGGAACGGCCGAGAAAGTGCATGTTCTTGATCTTATTGAACAGCGGCAATACCTTGGATCCGCAGTTGGATAGAACGGTCAAGGCATGCGAGCCATAGGCTCCGGAATTCAACAGGGAATCCATCTCAAGAAAAGTTATCTCACCGTTATTTTTTACTCCGGTTCTCAGGCGTACACGAATGGGGTGGCGTGTGCGGCTGCATTGAA
>CAYVLJ010000100.1:0-7886 GCA_964452375.1 uncultured bacterium
GTGAAGTTCTTGTCGTGGTTGACGGTATGCCAGTCCGCGACCCTGCCGGCGCCTGCTCGGGAAGTACCGGCGGTTTCACCCTGGGACTACCGACAGAAGCCATTACAGAAATGGAAGTTTCTCTGGGCGGATTAAGCGCGGAATACGGGAATGTGCAATCCGGTGTGATCAATGTTGCAACGAATGCCGGATCTAAAAGATTGACGGGTAAAGCAACTTATATGACCACCGATTTTGGCAGCACCATGAATAATGCGCTTATGCCGTTGGATAGATTTATAGAAAAAACCTACGATTTTTTCCCGGGTGAAGATATGGATTCACTGCAGGGTTTGATCCAACCGGATACCGGTCGCTGGTATACGCTGGCTTATCGTCATGAACTTCAAAATGTTCTGCGTTTAAGCCTTAGCGGTCCGATCATTCCCAACAGCGACAGATTGACATTTTCAGTGTCAGCGGATATGACCAATGAAACCCAGGATTATTTTATAAACAACGATTATTCCAGCGAAAAGTATTACGGAAAACTGACAGCCAAGCTGAATAACAAAATGAAATTGTCGGCATCGGCCATGTACTCCAAATACAATTCGGATGATTTTTATATTTATGCATCCAAATACGGACCTGAAGATGAGTATTGGGAAAATAAATATTATTATGATCCGGATCCCAATACACGTAATGATACGGCCTACGTTTATTTTTATATCACAGATCCTGAATTGCGTCGCGATTCATTGATACAATTGGGACGATTCGGTTCCTACATTGTCGGAGATGATACACTGACAAACAGAGAACAAGTATATTTTAAAGAGATATATACCGATTCAAGATTGCAGGATCATCTTTGGGATAGAGAACAAACCGCTTATTCCTTTAATGTGGGTTTTACTCACCAGTTGAATTCCAAAACTTACTATGAACTTAAATATCAGAATATGACATCAAATTACTTTTATGGTGTCCGCGATGTGGATGATCGCGACGGTGACGGCGATGTCATGGAATTCCTGAATTGGGATTTTGACGGCGAAGGTCCGCATTATGAAAACAGATTAAGAGAAAATAATGTTTGGTGGACCGGGGGAGACGACCCGGGCTACCGCGACCAGCTGTCGAAAGTCAATAAATTGAAATTCGACATTGAAAGCCAGGTTACACAGAATCACCAGGTCCGAGGCGGGTTTGAGTTCACCCATAACAACATGAATGTGACAAACATGCGTTGGAGCACGATAGAGTTCGACCCGATCGATACGGTTTACTCCAGAACATATTTCAGAACCGACATTTGGTCTGAAGACAACATTGATTACGGAATGTATGTTCAGGATAAGATGGAATTTAAAGGTCTGGTCGCTTTGGTCGGCTTGCGTTACGATTACTTCAATCCCAACGGTTTTGGCGATAAGGTCATTTATCCTGCCAGTTTTGAAGACCCCTTCTCGACAGTGGATTCGAACGGTGTCCCGATCCTGACAGATCCGCAGGAAGCCAAACCGACGCATCAGGTATCACCGCGTTTCGGTATCTCATATCCCATTACGGACAGGGATAAACTGATGTTCACTTACGGACATTATTTTCAGAGGCCGGATTCCTATTATCTTTACAGGAATTTGAGCTATGATAATTTAACTACCACAAATAATGATATTGGCAACCCTTCACTGAAGCCGGAAAAGACCGTTGCTTATGATATCAGTATCGAGCATTTATTCTCACCGACACTGAAGGTTTCCGTCACGGGTTATTACAAAGATGTCACGAACCTGATGAATTATCAGAAATTCGTTTTTGCCAATTCCCCCAGCGACGGCGATATCTTTGTGAATGCCGATTATGCCAACATCAAAGGTGTCGAATTTGCTTTATACAAAGCATTGACCGATTTCTGGGGCGCGGCCATCAACTATACCTTCTCAAGTGCGCAAGGCAGGCTGTATAATGATTACAATACGCCTTTGTTCGCAGAAGACCAAAAGATGTTCCCGCTCAGTTATGACCAAACCCATACGATCAATGCGAACGTTACTCTGAAAACACCTGATTACCTTTCTCCCGTTTTAAGAAATTGGAGAGCGAACATGCAGGTAGACATCAACAGCGGTGCTCCATATTCTTCATATGGAACCGGTAAAACGAACGATCTGCGCATGCCCTGGAAATACAATATTGACCTTCGGATCAATAGAAGGATCGATATGCGCTTCGCAAAGATCGATCTTTATGTGGATGTCTTCAATGTTCTGAACACAATGTATATCAGTTACATCGGATCAAGCCGCTATTACAGCCAGGAAAACGATGCGGCAATTATCGATGTTGATGTGGACAATTCCTTCATTTATAATCCGGAAGTCTTCAATGATCCGCGTCAATTCCGAGCCGGTATATCGGTACAATTCTAGGGATAAAGGAGAAGCTAATGAAATTGAATAAAAAATATATATTGATATTCCTCTCGGTCCTTATGGTCATAAGCGCATTATGGGCAGACTACGATGTCGTAGAGTATGATACCTTTGTCCAGAGGATCGGTATGTTATGGAACAGGATAACAAATCACGGAGAATTCGGTGATGACAGTTATGCCGCAGATGTTCAACCATCTTGTGAATGGCCGGGCGGATCGGGAAATTCCTATCTATATGCCGGGACTCTTTGGTTATCGGCGGGTTATGGTACCGGGGCCTCACGCAGTTACAGTGTATTGAATGAAAGGGACGGTGAATATGCGCCTTTGAATGATATTACAGTGTACAACCCGGGCACGAGAGCCGAACAGGAAACTTATACAAGATATTGGGATGTTAAGGGAACCCAAGCTGCAGATCCCGACCCTTTGGGATTGGTCATCAAGGAAAGGACCTATGCCTGGAGCAATCCTTTGGCTGACGATTTTATAATTGTTGAATATACGATCAAAAATGTCGGTTTAGACAGCAACAACGATTATGTACCGGATGTTGCAAGAGATCTGTATGATTTTACTTTCACGATCCGTATGGATGGTGATGTTGCAAAACGCGCCGACTGGCCGGTGGAAGACCAGCGTGTGAATCAGGATGATCATGCCTTGAGCAATGCGAATGCGACTTTTACCATTGACGATGCCAACGATCCCGATCTGAACGGCACCTATTCAGGATGGGAATGGGTCACACTGGTGCCCTATATGAAACGTCAGGCAGAAGCCGAACCTTTCATGCTTGATTCATTGAAGACCTATCCATTGGATTCAATGATGACATTCATGTGGGATGGTGATAATCTGAATGTTAAAGCTGAAGATTGGGGACTGGAACTTTCCATGCTTCCTTTGGATTTTGATATGGATTATGTAGATGATGATTTCGGGAATCCGGATATCGACGGCAGTTTCAACAGCGCGGGTTTCCTGGGCTGGAGAATGCTTAAATCCGTTCCGGAATTAAAACCGAAATCTTATGTGACCTGTACGATCCATGACGATCCTCAGACAGACAATGAACGATGGAACGATTATATCAATATCAATGATTTCCATAATATTAAAGAAGCGGTCAACCCAGTCTATTCACAATGGCAAAACGGCTACTTCTATCCTGAAGATTACCGTACACTGACCAGTTACGGTTCTCTTGATACTTTGAAAGCAGGAGATTCCGTTGTGGTCACCATGGCCTACGGTGTCGGCGGTGATCAGTTGAACGGCGGTATATATTCGCTGATCGAATTGAACAAGATCATGCTGATGGCGCAGTATATTGTGGATAATGATTACAATATCGATCTCGATGAACTTGTGGCGCCTCCTCCCACTTTCAGTCTTGAAGAAGTGATCGAAGATGGAAGCGTCAGCATCAAATGGGATAATGATACCGAAACCCACAGTAAGTTCGATGGTTATCGGGTTATTCGATGCAACAGAAAACAACCGAACGGAACCTTTATCTGGGATGAAGTGGCAAGATTTGAAAAGAATACCGATTCATGGCCCCCGCCAATGAATTTGGGTGGTGATACCTATTACGCTTTCAGTGATACGACCGCAATGCTTTACGGCTTCGATTATTACTACTGTGTCCAAAGCATTTCCGTTGGTGTCCCGGGCTATGGAACCATGTATTCTTCGGAGGTCCTGTACCAATCGGTTACACCGACTTCCGAACCGGCGGTAACACTGGAAGATGTCAAGGTTGTCCCGAACCCGTATATCGGATCGGCAACCTGGAACAATCCTATTCCAAGTTCCGGAACCTCACCCTGGGAACATCAGTTGATGTTCATCAACTTGCCTGATAATGCTGTTATCGATATCTATACATTGGATGGTGATTACGTGGCACAGGTCAAAGAATCCGACCCGCGTGTTAGCGGACCAAATGAAACCCTTCCCGAAAAACGCGAAGGTGTAGCTATTTGGGACCTCGTGACCCGGAACAGCCAGCAGGCCGCACCGGGTGTTTACCTTTACACGGTCAATTCCGATATAGGTAAAAAAGTCGGTAAATTCGTGATCATTCGATAAGGCAGGAGTATGAAAATGAAAAAAATAATCATCACAATATTAATGATCGCATATGGACTCATGGCTGCTGCCGAACCGTTCGCACCCATTGGAACGGCTGTTGCTCAATTCCTTACCATCGGAGTCGGAGGAAGGGAAGTGGCCATGGGTGAAGCTGTAACTGCCACCACCGACGGATCCGGATCCGTTTTCTGGAATCCGGCCGGTGTCGTTGACGGTAACAGCAATGATATATATGCGGCATACAATCAATGGCCTGCCGGCATTCATGTCGGGGCTTTGTCCTATGCATATACAAACAAGTCTCTTGGGACATTCTCAATGAACGTTAAGTACGTCAATTTCGGAGACATGGAGATCACTACCGAGGCGTCTCCGAACGGGACGGGTGAGATGCTGTATATGAGCAATTTTGCGATCGGACTGTGTTACGGACGCTATTTGACCGACAGGGTTTCAATAGGATTGAATGCAAAATGGGTCAATGAAAAGTATGGTTCCAACGGTTATAATACTATCGCTTGGGACATCGGACTGCTATACCGTTCCGATTTTCGTAACCTGAAGATCGGTATGAGCATTATGAACTTTTCTAATGAAGTACAGTTCAGCGGCAGCTATATTGACTACAGCTATGCAAGAAGTTACCTTACGGGGAATGCGATTCCTTTCGATAATTGGTCACTGCCGATGACATTTCGTTTCGGGGCAGCCATTGATGTTATCAATAAAGGAGCCAGCAAGCTGATCGCCGCTATGGATATGGTGCATCCCAACGATAATGTGGAGCAGTACAATATCGGAATGGAGTATGCATATAGTAATATGGTTTTTGTCCGCGCCGGATATAAACTGACGGCATACGAAGGCGGTTTAAGCGCCGGATTCGGTTTCAAATGGAATATGATCAATATTGATTATGCCTTGACAAGCCTCGGTAACTTAGGTATTACCAATCGTTTGTCAATAGGATTTGAACTATAAATGTTAATTAGATACATAGAAAAGGAGAAATTATGAAGAAAATGCTACGTGTACTATCCGTACTTGTACTGAGTACGGCACTTGCATTGGCCATGATCCCCCGCACGGGAACGATCGAAATTCCCGATGTTGCCATTAACAATGGCTGTATCGGTAATGTGATCGCCGGTGTGGATGTCGACGGCGACGGCGCCAAAGAGATCTATATGGTCAACGACAATTCAGGCGACACGGATGTCGGTGAATTGGTCCCGCGTATCTACAAACTCGAATGGGACGGTTCAGCTTGGACCAAAGTCTGGGAAGCGAACGCACAGGATTTTGATGCGACCATTACGCAGAATACCTGGCCGACGCTTTCACTGGCTGATCTGGATGACGATGGCAAACAGGAACTTGTTTGGGGTATCGTTAACGCCGGAAGCGGCAATCCCTACCGTATCTGGGTTTATGAACATGACTCAGGCGATAATTTCGGTATCCAGAATCCGTCAACCAGCAAATGGGAACCGCACAGTGTGTGGACCATTACGGATCTGGACGGACAGAATATTCGTCCCGTTTCCTGGGAGATCGTTGATTTTGACAGCGACGGTGTAGATGAGATCCTCTTTGCCAGCCGTAAATCCGACCTGACCTTTGGTATTTGCTCGGTGAATGATATTCCGGATGACGGTGCGGGAACCGAAACCTGGACCATGGAATTTTCACAGGCTGATGTTGTATCCTATGGCGGTGACAACAAATGGGATGTAGCCGTTGTCGGCAGCAATGCCTATTTCTTTGATGAAGTTGTGATCTCGAAAGTTACCTGGGACGGTTCGGCATATAACTATTCCGAATTGCCTCCGCTACCCGGCGGTATTTCATTTGATGCATCACAGGTCTGTGATATTGACGGTGACGGAACGAAAGAGATCATCACCGGTGACTATACTTACGGTGACGGCACACGCCATATCTGGCTGCTGGAAGAATCCGGAGATACACTGATACAGCATCCTCTTTTTGATGTAAATAGCATTATGTATCTCAATGGCGGTTATCTGGGCGGCGGTACGATGGGTGATCTGGACAATGACGGAAATGTTGACTTTGTCTTCGGTTCACGTTATTCAGGTCCTCCCAATGCCATGATCATGGGTGCCGAATACCAAGGTGATGGAGATGTCACGAATCCTCTGAATTGGCAATTTACAGTACTAGATACTGGATACTCAAGCGGTGGTATGTGGACGATCGTCAGAGCAGCTAACATTGATGATGATGCTGAAGATGAACTTCTCTATACATCATCTTACGGTTCTGTAACTGAACCTCTTGTTGTTCTTGACAATTCAGGTTCGGGCTCCGCGATCAGAGAGATACTTACACCTACTGATTTTGAACTGGGTCAATGCTATCCGAACCCGTTCAATCCCTCAACCGTTATTCCTTTCACTCTGAATGAAAGCGGTTTTGTTACATTGAAGATCTATAACATCACAGGTGGCTGTGTTGCTACCTTGCTGAACGGCAATATGGATGCGGGAAGCTATAACATCAATTTCGATGCAAGCTCACTTGCTTCCGGTGTTTATCTGTATCAATTACAGTTAGACAACACCTTCCGTGCAGGAAAGATGATCTTGAACAAATAAGTTTAACTAATAGATCAAATTAAAAGAGCCTCGATGTGAATCGGGGCTCTTTTTTATGCGCTGAATAATGAACAGTAGGTTTGGAGAATAATCAAACAAATGAAAGAGGAATTGTTAAGATTAAGTTAAAATCGACTCGAATTTAACAATTCGATTTGAGTCGAATCTTACAAACCGATTTGATTCGATCATAACAATTCAATTTGAGTCAAATAGACTCTAACATACATGCTCCATCCTCTGTACTACGAATTTTCCCCCTTAAAAAAGATAACCCTCCACCGGGCGGTGGAGGGTCTCTTTCAGAAGGAGGTAGAGGGTTTCTTTTATTAGCGTTTGAACATCTGCCTTAAGTAGGCGGGAATGCTTTTGTCATTCATCTGAGCTTCCTGAAGAGGATGGAAGGTTTCTTCAAAAGGCGTAGGTTCTCCAAAAACGGGTATATCCGCTTTTTTGGGATCCGGTACTTTTTTGTCCGCAAACATGCCTATTTGTTCTTCTTCCTTTGCATCTCTTGCTTCATAACCGACCTCAGGTTCACTGACGGGCGGCTTTTGAAGATCATGAAGTGCTTTCCTGGGCAAGGGATCTTCACTGATCGGATTGTCTGAAGGTTGCAGATCGAATCCCGTTGCGATCACGGTGACCGATAGCTCATCTTTCATATTTTTGTCGATCAATGCTCCGAAGACGACATTGGCGCTTTCACCGGCTTCATCATAGATCATAGAAGCTGCCTT
>CAYVLJ010000101.1:0-7868 GCA_964452375.1 uncultured bacterium
GGATTTTCTTAGGTCAAGCAAAGAAAAGAAAGAGTAATTATCTTGGGCAATCTGCCAATTACAGTCTTCTCTTTTATGTCTCGAATTTTTATAAAATTTCTCCTATATTCGAACTATGAAAAAATTTGCCTTACTACTTCTGTTATTACCTTTTCTCTTTGCCGAACCCTTAGAGCCCATCGCAATTGCACGCCTGAAGTATGGCGGCGGTGGAGATTGGTACAGCAATCCCGGTTCGATCGAAAATCTCATGCGATTTATCGAGAGCCATACCGGAATTGATATGGCAGAAAAGCAGGCAGTTGTTGAACCAAGTTCGCCTGAGCTTTTCAAATATGATTATCTGTATATGAACGGCCATGGAAATGTCCGTTTTTCACCCAAGGAAGTTCGTAGATTGAGGCATTTCCTGGAAAACGGAGGCTTTTTGCATGCCGACGATAATTATGGAATGGATCAGTCGTTTCGAAGAGAGATGAAAAAGGTATTTCCCGATAAGGATTGGGTGGAACTTCCTTTTGATCATCCGATCTATCATCAAACTTTTGATTTTCCAAAAGGCTTGCCCAAGATCCATGAGCATGACAATAAACCTCCTCAGGGATTGGGCCTTTTTCACGAAGGCCGCTTAGTGGTTTTCTATACCTATGAATGTGACCTGGGTGACGGTTGGGAGAGCGCAGAAGTTCATCACGACCCCGAAGAGATCAGAACGGCAGCCCTGCAAATGGGAACCAATATATTTGTCTATCACTTGAACAGATAATATGACAAAGATCATAAACACATATTTTTCTTCCATCTTGAACAATCACAGAAAACGAAAAGCGTTTGATGTTTTTCGTCTTCTTGTGATAGACATGTTTGCGATCAATACCATTTATTTTTTAGTGTGTCTTTTACTTGAAACGATCTGGTATTTATCCCCGGATCTGAAAATTGTTTTGTGGTACGGGTTATTTTTTAATGCCTATTTTCTTTTTAGATTTTTCAGTATTGGAATTTCGCTGGTTTCAAAACAAAGAAAAGAAGAAAAAGAAGATCTGCTTTTATATATTGGACGCCAGTTTCCGGAAGTGGAAGACAGACTGCTGAACCATTTCCAGTTATCTGAGCATCAAGACGAGATATCCAAAGCTGCAACACAAGGATTTATTCAAAAATTCCCGCCTGAATATTTTATTGATAGCTATAAAAACAAACCCCGTGCCGGAAAACTTCGTTTCGCATTGATCTCAATATCAATTCTAATTGTCTTTTCACTTTTTTCATTTTCAGCGTTAAAACGCTTCTATCATTTTCGAAGGACTTATAACCCCCCGAATCTGTATCAGCTTGAAGTCAGTCCACAGAATATCGTTTTATATTCATATGATACGCTTGAACTTTCCATTAAGAAATATGCCCCGGATCATTTCCCGGTAGAGATCATGAAATATAATGAAGATACCGGCATTAGTGAGCGCCTGTACCGTTCAAGAGATTCTCTGATCAATTATTCCGCCGGAAGGGTGAAATATTCGGCTTTATATCTGGTGAGGATCCAACGTCCGAATATCTTTTATCCACGTAAATATCCGGATACCGATACGGTCAGGGTAACCGTTCTGCAGCGTCCGCGCATTCGTTCAATGGATTTTACGGTATTATCACCACCCTATACGGGAATTCAAGATGCATATTTTCAAGGCAATATTGATCGGATTAACGTACTAAGGGGCTCCGAAATACAATTGCGGATCCGTTTATCCGAACCTTTCGGGACATCCTATCTTATCAACGGTAGTGATACGCTTTTTTTTCAGATCGATCAAAATGAAGCAGAAATGTTATGGCGTCCCATTAAAAGTGAAAAGATAATTTTAAAATTGTATAATTTTAAGGGGATTGGTGTTGAAAACGATCCCTCTTATTTGATAGATATTGATGAAGATGAATTTCCCCGTCTTGAAATACTATCCCCAAAGATCAGTGATGAGATCCTGCTTAATGAAGATATGATCGTTCCCTATATCGCTCAACTCAGGGATGATTTTGGCATATCTTCCTTTAAAGTGCTTTACACCGTTCATTCGGAATACAGCTTTTCACCCGATACTGCGGTTAAACGGATCGATCTTCCTTTTGCAAAGGATGCAAGCTTGCAAACACGCGTCGGAACTTGGGAGATCAGGGAATTCATTTCACCCGGTTCCGAATTAAGATATTATTTTGAATTAAGAGACAATGATATTATTTCAGGGCCTAAAACGGTACGATCACAGATGTTTTACGCTGCACTTCCCTCGCTAAGCGATCTTTTTGAAAGACAAGATGAAGCTCGTGAAGAATCGATGGCCATGCTTGAAGATGAACTGATCTCCACTGAGGAAATGATCGAAGATCTTGATAAGGTTCGGGAAGAATTACTGCGCGAGGGAGAAATGAAGTGGGAGAATAAATCCGCTTTGGAAGAGAACCTGAAAACCCTTGAACAAGCAAAGGAAGAATTAAGCAAGATACAGACCTCAATGGATGAGCAACAGGAATTCATGAAAGAAAATGCGTTGTTCTCAGATAAGGTCATGCAGGATTTTGAACAGTTGCAGGAATTGATGAATGAGCTGATCGATGATGAAATGTTCGATATGATACGGGATATTCAGGATAAGCTGCAAAAAAATGATACTGGCGATATGGAGCAGATCCTCGAAGATTTTTCGGAAAAAGTCAAACGCTTTGAGGAAAGTTTGGAAAGAATGCTTGATATATTTAAACGAATAGAGCAGCAACAGCGCTTGGAGGAATTGGGCAGTAAGATCAAGGAAAGTCTCAAGGAACAGCTGGAACTGACGGAAGATGCCGATAAAGTTACATCTGAGGATCTTGCCGAACGCCAAGAAAAGATCGCCGCGGAAACAAAAGATTGGGAAGAACTGAGCAAAGAATCATCTGAGCTTTTTGACGGTGAAAATAAAGACTTGTTTGAAGAATTTATAGAAGAAATGAATAATGAAGCCGTTTCTAATATGATGGAAATGGCGAGCGAGAGTTACGGGCAAAACGATAAAAGCGGAGGCCGTCAGCAAAGTGAGCAATCCTCTCAAAAGTTGCAGACTTTGGATCGCTCGTTCTCTGAAATGGCTTCGGCGATGATGAAAAAACAAAAAGACGATGTATCGAATGGATTTCAAAAGGCATTCCTTCAAACGCTTTATTTATCCCATGAACATGAAAAGCTTCTGAATGAAGGGAAAGATCTTACTAATTCCTCGCCTCTGGTACATCGTTATACCAGCCGGATGTATGATAATTTGCAGTTGGTCCTTGAGATCAATAAGGGCTTGTTGGAACTATCAAAGAAAACCTTTTTTGTGGATCGGACCATCGGCATAACACTTGGAAATATTATCGGTGGATTGCGTTCCGGCATTAAAAATGCAGAAGAAGCAAATCTGAGTCAGGGACAGAAAGATTTTAACAATTCATTTAAAAATATGAACCGTTTGGCGAGAATGTTGCTTGACCGAATGAACATGGTTCAGGAAGAGCAGCAGGGGAATGCTTCGGGATTGGAATTTTACATGCAGCAGCTTCAGCAAATGGCGGGTGATCAGCAAAAACTGAATTCAGGTATGCCGCAACTCGGAATGCAAGGTTCTCCGGGTAACTCAATGATGGACCAGATGGCCAGAATGGCGGCCCGCCAGCAAGCGTTAAGGCGAAAATTAAAACAAATTCAGCAGGGAATGTCTGAGGGAGAGGGAGGCAAACGCGTCACGGGGAATCTGGATAAAATTGCGAAAGATATGGAAGAGGTGATCAATCAGATGAGGAAGAATCAGGTTGATCGTCAAACTATCATGAGGCAGGAAAAGATCGTTCAGCGACTCCTGGACGCAAGCAGGTCGGCTACCTCCAGAGACTATAAAAAAGAACGCGAATCCGTAACGGGTAAAGAATTACTGAGAGATAATCCGCTCTCTTTGCCGGGTGATCTGGGGGAACATAGAAGTCTAATCAATATCATTCGTCGTGAAGTCCAGAATAGCGATCTGACTCCTCAGGAAAAACGGGAAATGGAAAAATACCTGGAATCGTTGCTCGGTACGGAAATTTACAGAGGCGAGGAATAAGCATGAAGAATAGAAGAAAATATCATATTGTCTTGTTGCTATCCCTCGTTGTTCTTTCGCTTTGGGGGCAAGCCAATGATCAACAGGAAATTTATAAAAATGCTCAGTTCATGGAACAAAAAGGAGATTATGCCCGTGCCGAATCCCTTTATGTGGAGCTTTATAACTTACATCCCGATAATTATAACTATTTCAATCGTTACAAGAACCTGCTTATTCGCCAGAAGAAATATAATGATCTTGTTCCCTTGCTGGAAAACAGGTTGAGCAAGCGTAGCTATGATCGATATTTAAAACTAGAAATAAGCGTATTGTATTATGTCCTGGATATGAGACCCAAAGCGCTTGACCTGTGGAAGGATATATTTAACTCACAAACAAAGAATATGAAAAATTCTTATGCCAATGCCCTTTATTATGATCTGGTAGAATATGGGCAGGCGAGCCGTCTCTATGAAATGGTTATAGATCTCAGGCAGTTCACTTCCGACCCAAGACTTCTGGTAAATCAAAATTTTGCCGTATCCCTGAAATACAGGAACTGGGATGACGCTGTAAAAGAAATATTACATATTTTAAAAACAAACACAGAAGATCTCAGATACGTTCGAGCCAATCTGTTTCGCTATGATCCGGATTCCGAATTGTATACTCGCGCCATCGAAGCATTGAAAAAGAACGATCAGACCGAGAGTATTGTGCTGCTTTCAGATATTTACAGCCATATTGGTGAATTTCAAAATGCATTCAATTTATTGGAACCGGGAATAGACGAACCTACATTAAGATCAGCCATAATGGATTTTGCCGATCATATGTTCAAGCAAGGTGAATTTGAACTTTCGTATAAGGCAGCGCATCGAATAGAAAAAAACATATCAAATGATATAGAAAAAAGATCAATGGCTTTTCTGGCGGCAAGATCAAAAGAAAAAATGTTCGATAAGTTAAATGAAATTGATGCGATCATACCTTATCCCTATGATTCCCAATTCCTTTCGATCAGTTTTAAGCCGTTTGATCCCAAAACCACCGAATTGATCAAAGAGGCATATGATATCTACGATTCTTTGTCATATTTCCCGGATCTTCAAGGCAATCTGGCTTCTCTGCATCACGCGGATCTTACTTATCGCATCTATCAGGATTTTGACAGATCATTGGAAGAATATTTCAGACTATTAGGCCGTCATGTAGTGAACTCCAAAGTGAAGGTCATTTCAAAGATCTGCGATCTTTATATGGCCAGGGGTGAGTTCGATAAAGCTCTGGAATTTTGTATTTCAGCTCCGGAACGGTATCGTTTAATGGTTCATGAAGAAGACCGTTTGCTTGTTCATCGATTTTATGTTTCACTAATGGCGGGAGAAAGAGACTCATTGGTGGAAAAAACCAACGGCGTATTGGCCGTATTGCAGGAAGACGATGCCCTTTATAATGATATTCTTGCCTTTTCAGGTGTATTGAATATTGTTATGAAAGACAGTTTGAATTACGAAAAATGGCTCTTAGCGGAGAAATATCTTCTTCAAAATAATACGGCATCAGCTATTGATATTTATGAAGATCTAATACTGAAAGAAACACCGGCAAAAAAAATATACGCCTTACGTTTATTGGATTGTCTTAATTCTCAAAAGGACACTGAAATCGAGGATCAGTTTTGGGAAAAATACTATGAAGAGTTACTAAATACGGACATGGGCGACTATTTTATGCTAAGATATGCGGAGTATTTGGAAAAAATGCGGAAATTTGATATCTCTTATGAGATTTTTGAAAAATATTTGCTATCTTATCAAGAAAGCATGTATTATGAACAGATTCGTGAACATGTACGTCAACATTACAGTTCGGGTAAACAATGATAGATCAAAATAAGCAGTTAGAACTCATCAAAGCGGCATTAAATGTAAGGGATAAGGCTCATGCGCCTTATTCCCATTTCAAAGTTGCAGCCGCATTATTATGTGAAGACGGCGATATTATTGCCGGTATCAATGTTGAAAGCAGCAGTTACGGACTTTCCGTGTGTGCCGAGAGAAACACGATCGCAACGGCTGTTGCACAGGGAAAGAAGGAGTTTCTTGCCATGGCGGTCGTCAGTAAAGGCGGCGTAACGCCATGCGGAGCTTGCCGGCAGGTCATTTTTGATATCTGCGGTGGCATTGATATTATACTGGCGGATGAAAGCGGTAAGATCTGCGATACGATGAACATCACCGAATTGCTTCCCAAAGCATTCAGTGATAAAGATCTGGGATAGGAATGAAAAAAAATATCATTATCGGTATTGCCGGGGGAAGCGGTTCGGGCAAAACATCCGTGGCAAAAGCTCTTGTCAAAGATATGCATTTGAATGGAACGGTCATTATTGAGCAAGATTGGTATTACAAAGATCTTGCCCATTTACCACAGGAAGAACGGATGAAATGGAATTTCGATCACCCCGATTCCGTTGAATTCGACCTTCTTGTAAGGGATCTTAAAAAAATGCTCAATAGCGAGACTGTTGATGTTCCGCAATATAATTATGTTACACATTCCAGAGCAAAAGAAACATTGACCATCCTGCCTCAGAAAGTGATCATTGTTGAAGGGATCATGGTGCTTTATGAGCCCCAATTAAGAGATCTGCTGGATATCAAGATATTTGTCGATACCGATGCGGATATTCGTTTTATACGACGATTAAAACGCGATATCTATGAACGCGGCAGGGCTATTGATAATGTTATCAATCAATACATGAAAACCGTCAGGCCGATGCATGAGACCTTTGTTGAACCGAGCAAACGTTTTGCCGATATTATTGTGCCCGAGGGAGGCAGAAACTAGGTTGCGATCGATCTTTTTAGAACTAAGATAACGTCTTTAATAAAATAATAAATTGAGGATAAGGAAAATATGTTGACAGGATGGCGTCCAATGAACGGACATATCGAAGTCGTTTGCGGCTCTATGTTCAGTGGTAAAACAGAAGAATTGATCCGACGTTTACGCAGAGCGCAGATCGCAAAACAGAAAGTCGTGGTCTTCAAACCCAAGATCGACAATCGTTTTCATAAAGAAAAGATCGTTTCTCACAGTAAGCAGGAGATTCACAGCATCGTGATCAGGGATGCCGAAGAGATCTTGCAGCACGCAGTTTTCGCACAGGTCATTGGTATTGATGAAGCTCAATTTTTCAATAATAATCTGATCGATATCGTTCAAAGTTTGGCCGATAGCGGCAAGCGCGTGATCATAGCCGGACTGGATATGGATTATCGCGGAGTACCTTTTGAGCCCATTCCTCAACTTCTTGCCATAGCTGAAGATATTACAAAGATGCATGCCATTTGTATGCGATGCGGTGCACCGGCAAATTATACCTATCGAATGACAGCCTCAAAAGAACGTGTTGTCGTAGGTGCCGGAGAAGTGTATGAAGCCCGCTGCCGGCACTGTTTTGAGCCCCCGGATGAAAAAGATGATCTGAAACCGAAAAACAAACATGAAAATAAAACTCAGGAACATCAGTCCTGATGAATGTTTATAATGAGCGATGTTAAAGGAACGGAATAACCGTTCCTTTTTTAATTTGGCGGTTTTGTTATAATACTTAGGATTTAACTTGAAATCGAACTTTTGCTTGACTAAATTTCATGCTGGAATTTAAAACAAAAAGGAGAATAAAAAATGGCAAAGCAAATCGAGTATAATGTTGATGCCCGGGGTAAGCTGAAGGTGGGTGTTGATGAACTTGCGAAT
>CAYVLJ010000102.1:0-7753 GCA_964452375.1 uncultured bacterium
CGATCAATGCGATCAGCCATTGTGCCGATATCGCCGTCATAGCGGTAAGCACCGCATAGAAAACGATCATAGAGACCTTGCGGTGGACTTTGTCAAAAAGCGCTAAAAGGAAACCCGCGCCCAAGGCAAGAATGAAAATATAGATCGGATTTACCATTTCAACTCCTTGAATTCATTGATGTCGAGTGTTCCTTTTTTTCCATAAAGCTTGATCGTATATGACAGCATCAAAGCAGTTACCGCCAGACCGATAACTATCGCCGTCAGGACCAATGCCGATGGGATCGGATCTACAACGCTTGTCAATGCTTCTGTCTTTTCGACCGCTTTGTCCAAGATGGGCGCTGTCCGATCTTTAATATTTCCGATGGATACCATGATCAGGTGCACACCGGTATCCACGATCGAGAAACCGATAATGATCTTGATAATATTTTTTTGAGTCAACATGCCCCAGAGTCCTATCAAGATCAGAATAAAACCTAAAATCGTAATAAGTGTCATGATTGATCCTTTCGCATGTTGTCAATGATCCCGACCAGTTCTGCGCCGACCTTTAATCCAATAAACGAGTAGATCAGCGGAATTGCGCCGGCGCTCAGCAATCTGCCGAATTCGCCGAGATCAATAATGGTTGTATCCAGGAAACCGATCCCCGCTACAAGCACTAGCCCGAGAACACCGATAGTAACATAGGCCGCCCCTGAAAGAGACTCGACCAAATGAAGCACCGTATCATTGACCCGGGTCGAAGCACGTGACAACAGGATGAGAACTATGCCCGAAGCTAATATTACGCCCCCCTGGAATCCTCCTCCGGGCGTCAAATGGCCATGTAGAAAAATATAAACGCCAAAAAGCAGAATGAGCGGGAATAAAAAAGCGCTTCCGCTTTGAAGAATTTCCGAAGAAGAACGGCGTTTTTTCTCTTTTGTATTCCCTTCTCTGCGGAGGAAGAACCCTACACCGGCCGTTGCGATGAACAGCACGGCAATCTCTCCCAGCGTATCGAGGCCTCGGTAGGTCACGATGACCGAGGTCACCAGGTTGGCGCCTCCCAATTCATCCGGACCGGCCTTGACATATTTTTGAGCAGTAGATGATAATTCCCGAAAAGGCGTCAAATCTTTCGCAAAAGGCAAAAGCATGACAGCGAAAAACACGAGAATGATCAAGATAAAGATTTTTTTAACCATGTCTGTCCTGCTTTCTTATTTTGTTCAAGGTAAATAAAAACACCAGTGTGGTCAAACCGGATCCGATCGCCGCTTCTGTCATGGCCACGTCCGGTGCCGCCAGCATGATATATATGATGGATGCCAGAAGTGAGATCGCGCCGGCTGCAATAATGGCAGACAAAAGACTCTTTTGTATAACGGCAAAAATTGCTGCCGCGATCATGATCACTCCCAGAACGATAATAATTGCCGTGATCATTTTTCTTCTCCTTCCATTTGTTGGTCTTCATCTTCAATAATGTCGTCAGACAGATCATCTTTGACCGTTTTATCGGCCAGTGGAATACCTATATGATGAGCCGCCCGTGCCAAAGCATGTGAGGACAAGGGATTGGTAAAAAGAATGAAAAGGATCAAGATGATCAATTTTCCGACGATCGCACCATCTTGCTGACCCAGTGTGATACCGGCAAGAAAAAGGATCGTTCCAAGCGTACTGGCCTTGGTTCCGGCTTGCATGCGGTTGAAAATATCCGGCATGCGCAGAAGGCCCAAAGCCCCCAGGAAAAGAAAGATCGATCCAAGCAATGCTACAATAGCGCCTGCAAGTTCCATTATAACCCCCTTTCCAAATAACGCGCAATGGCAACGACTCCCACAAAAGCGATGAGTCCGTAGACCAGTGCAATATCCATATAAACCCCCCTGCCAAGCAATTGCGCCAGCAGAACGATCAGTGAAATGGAAACGATCGTCATGACGTCAAGCGCTACGATCCGGTCGGCCGAAGAGGGACCGAGCATCATACGGATAAACGCCAGCAATAAAGCCAGAAGTGCGATGCCGCCTGCGATGTAATAAATGATATCAGCCAAAGATCACCTCCAGATATTTTTCGAATTTACGGACGATTTCTTCGGTAGCGCCTTCGAGATCATCGTGTTTGATCTCGATCCAATGAATGAATAAATATTGATCCTGAATATCGACCGTCAAAGTACCGGGGGTCAATGTGATCGAATTCGCAAGGATCGTTTTGGCTATCCTTGAATTCAACCGGGTCTTCACTTTAACAATACCCGGTTTAATGGGTAGTTTTGGATTGACAACCCGGCGGGCAACATCCAGGTTGGACACGATCAGTTCTTTGAAGAATACAAAAACATAGATCACCGAAAACGCAAGAGCCTTAGGTGTCCAGCGAATGTCTCCCAGAACCGGTTCCATGCCCAAAGTAAACAAAGCTACCAGCGCCGAAACGGCAAGTCCCGCCAATATCTCCTGCATATCATTTGGGGTCAATAAAACCCACAACGCCATCAGGATCAAAAACAGCAAGACCGTGTGTTTGAATCGTTTCATAATGTTATTCCGTTACATTGTTTTATGTTCTTTATCGCCATCTGCGGGCGACAGACAGTTTTTCATACAAAAAGAGATAACTTCCAGTTCTTTTGCCAGATCAATATTATGAACATACATATCATTTTTACGTCCCGGGAAGATCCGTGACGTGAAATTTAGTATACCTTTTACATAATTGGCATCAAGTGAATCGACAATGTTCTCGGCGGCAGCTGAGGGCACCGCCAACACTACGATCTCAATACCATTCTCTTTAATGTATTTGTTTAATTTTTTAGGATCGAAAACAGGCGTGTGTCCGATCTTTGTCCCGATCTTTTCACTGTCATTATCAAAGGCCGCAATGAAATTGAAGTTCGCGTCAAGAAATCCGGGATACCTTAGGATCGCAGTCCCCAAATGTCCTACGCCGACAAGAACTACATTTTTTATATGGTTTAGTCCAAGGATCTTATTAAGGTGGCGACTAAGTTCAGCAATATTGTATCCCTGCCCTTTTAAGCCGTAGGCCCCGAATTGTGCAAGATCTTTTCTGATAATTGTGGGTTTTAATCCGCAGTGCTCAGAAATATCTTGTGAGGTCAGCATCTCTCGGCCTTCATCTTTCGCACATTTGAGACAGCGCAAATAGTCCGTTAATCTCCGGATGACCGCTTCTGATATTTTATCGTAATGATAATTCAACCTCTACCCTGATAACGTTTAATGTTTAAAGTTTATCGTTTAACGTTTAACGTTTAACGTTTAACATCAAATATCATTTATAAAAAAACCATCTAAATCTTAACATCGCTTGTGAAAGTTATAACTTTCACTTACTACATGCAAGAAAAATATTCGGGCATGTGGGGTGTGGGGTTTGTTGTATATTATAAAATCTCAAAATTATACGCTATAATACTTTTTCTGTGCAATCTGTGCAATCTGTGGTTATCTTAATACATGAATAAGATCGATCTCAACACCCGCATTTACGATCCGCTTTTGAGCGGTCCGCTCAAACCCCTGCGCCGGGCAATGCTTAATGCTTTACCCGAAAACAAAGACATCAAGATACTTGACCTTTGTTCAGGAACGGGTGACCAATTGCTGACGCTCGAACTGAACGGATACCGGAATCTGCATGGCCTTGACCTGGATCCTGGTATGGTTGCTTACGCGCGACGTAATTCGCGTATCATTCAATATTATGAGGGCGATGCTTCCGCAACAAATTTTCCCAACGGATCATTTGACATAGTAACCATTTCTTTGGCCCTTCACGATAAAGATCAAGCTCTGCGTGAAGCCATCCTGCTGGAAGCTGACAGATTGCTCAAACCCGACGGCTATATTCTTACAGCAGATTTCGCCTTTGATAAAAACAGTACTTTCATGGGCCGCCTCATAATCTCCACTGTTGAATTTTTAGCGCGGGGGGATCATTACAAAAACTTTAGGGATTACACTCGACGCGGAGGGATGTTGAAAATTTTACCCATGAACATTTTCGAAGTGAAAGAAGTGGGACGTGCGGTCAACAGCTCGATCGCCGTCTGGAAACTCAGTAAACTGTAAGCATTATAACAAAATCAACTTGAAAACAGAGAACCGATTTAATGACACGGGATCCTTATATTAATATTAAAGAATCATTGGCATTTTAAATATACTTTCGCTAATGTAAAGAACGGTCGAGACTGTCCGTTACTTGGGTATTAATATGATCAAAAAATTTATAATAACATTGCTTTTATTGTCTTCTATCGCATTCGCACAGGACCTTGACTCTTTAATATCCGTTTTGGAATCCAACAAAGAAAACGATGAGTGGATGGATATCCTCAGCGGCAAAAAAAATATCCATATGCTGTATTTCCAATTGGCCTATGAGAGCGACTCCTATTTTGCAGGACGGGATGTGGGACTGGACCAACCCAATTTTGTGGCTCAGTTGACCTACAATTACAAACAGTTTACTATCGCTGCAGCTGCCATTGCCTACCCCATGTTATATCCGCTTATTCAAGCAACAGCTTTATCGGCGAATTTCCGTCTGCCCATAAAATTCCCGGTTAACATCGATATCAATTACGGACGTTATTTTTTCAATAGTGATAATGACACACTTTCTTCCATTTACCCTAATGGTTTCGGACTCGGCGTCTCACGTCATGCCGATTTCTGGGGAGCCAGCACGGATCTTGCTTTGTTAACCGGCACGGAGGGTGTAACTCCACAGATCGAAGCGACGCTTTATGGCAAATTTGATCTGTTTGATTGGAATGACAAGAACAGGATCTCTGTAAAACCCGAGATCGGGATCTATTTTGGCTCGGAGACAAGCGCTTATGCAAGACGGCCGCGACCTTTTGCAAAAGATACCGGCCCTCGCGATGGTAGCGGTCCCGGAAATGGCGGAGATCAGGGAGGTATTATTTACGATACGGCATTCGGTTTGATGAATATCGCTGTCAATATTGACCTTCTCGCCACACTGGGAGATTTTGATATCAGTGTCACCATCCAGAATAATCGTCCCCGTTCGGTCAATACCGAGATCGTTTACATTCCCACGACAATGATCGGGGTTAATGCGGGATATGCGTTTTCATTTATTGGTAAATAGACAAAATATATTTTAATTGTACGGGCGGGGCTGGACCCGCCCTATAAATTAAATGGGCGAACACATGAGTTCGCCCCTACAATCAAACAAGAAAAAATGCAATATTACCACACTCTACTCCAATACTCCGAACCCCGCACTTCCATACATATTTATAAACGCTCTTAACCTTTTTACACGAATATGTGTCTTAATAACGGAGATTAAGGATATTGAAAGAAAACCGGAAACACATTATTGACAAATGGATCGTCCAGTACTATGACGCGGTGCTGGGCATGGCGTTGCGCCTGACGGGTAACCGCGATGATGCTGAGGATTGTGCGCAGGATGTTTTTATACGCGCCTGGAGAAAATTCAACACTTTCCGCGGGGATTCTCATCCTATGGCATGGTTAAAGACTATTACGTATAACACCTGTTACAACCATCTCAATCGTAACAAGTCTAAAACCTGGAATGAAATGGATGAAAGGCAGCACAGCGAAACACCCATACCGGAAAACCAGCAACGAGGATTTGATCCTTCTCTGCTAAAAGCATTATCTCCTACCGAACGTTCGGTGCTGATAGCCAGAATATATGATGGGCTCAGCTTCCGGGAAGTTGCGGAAAGTTTGAATACTACGGAAAACAGCGCAAAAGTGAGCTATCACAATGCGATAAAAAAATTACGAAAGGCCATGTCATGACATGCAAAGAAATTCGGGACTTGCTTCCCGAGATCATCAATAACCCGGGCAAGTACCTCGAGGCGGAAGCGCATCTTGAACAATGTGCCGACTGCCGCGCGGAGCTTGCTTTCCTGAAGGAACTGAAAGAAGGCATTCGGGTAACGCTACCTGAACCTTCATTGGCGGAAACCATTATTCCGCAAGTGAAGATCATGCGCCGTCTTCGCTGGGAACGCAGCAAACGCCCCTTGGTCTATGCGGTAGCTATGGCAGCCGTACTGGCATTAACATTGATCTTACCGGGCGTGTTGAAACAAGAAAGTTCTCCGCAATTCTATGCGGATTACGATACCGAGACAAAACAGTTGCTGACTTCCCTCGATATGGAAGAAGGATGGCAGATCAGTACCGATGAGATCGCATTGTATTTGCTGGAAAATGCCGACATGGAAACCATCAAAGAATTAGAATTGGATAAATATCAGGTGACATCATGAAAAAATTTGCACTTATTTTATTATCATTGATGCTTGTTACGGGGCTTGTTGCTCAGGACATGAAGAACATAGAAAATTACCGGATCTATAAAATGTCCGAATATCTTGAACTGACCCCCGAACAAGCTCAAACATTTTTTCCATTGCTCCGTCAATATGAGAACGAACTGAAGACGGTCAAAGAAGAAGAGGATGTTCTTTACCAAGAACTTAAGGCCATGCAGTCAGGCAAAGAGGAAGTATCCGGCGAAAAACTTCAAGAAGTTATGGGTAAAATGCAGGGACTTGAGAACAAGCGCATGGACATGAAACAAAACTTCATGAAACAAAGCGGTAAAATGCTTAAGCCCAATCAGGTCGCCAAGATCCCTACCTTTGAAAAAGATTTCCGAGAGCATCTCAAGCAGCAATTCATACAGCGCCAGAAGATGAAGAACAATCCCGGCAAGAAGAAATTATTTAAAGGCAGGAAATAAACACAAGACGCCGAGAAATCAAAGGCACAACACCTCACACGAAGCCGCAAAGTACCACAAAGGAACAAAGAATACATTTTACCCACAAAGCGTAAAAAAGCACACAATAAGCCACGGGATCCGTGGCTCTAAAATAAGACATTGTTACTGTTGAATTACGCCAATATGTAAAACATATAGTGAGCTTTGCCTTCTTTGCGAATATCTTACCGTGACTTATTTATCTTTGTGGATAGAAAGAATTTTCTTTGTGGTACTTGGTGGCTTCGTGGCTTTGTGTGAGGTATTGTGCCTTTATGTGCGATATTATCCGATCTTTTCGGCTTTCATCAACTCTTCCGGATACGGCACCATCAACTGTTGCAGATCATAGAGCTTTACCAGTTTGCGATCCAGCCATTTCATTTCATTCTCCGGTTTCAGGATATAGGGCATACGCTTGGCGGTATTATGAATACGTGCCATCAGCGGATTGGCCGGCATGGTCAGAATGGAGAATCCCTTCCACTCCTGCCAACTGTCCCAAATACCCGCAAAGGCAAAGACCTCCTGATCGGTTGTTATCTTATATTTTATTTTATCTTTTGAGACATGCTGCCATTCATAAAAAGCCGTTGCCGGAATGATGCAGCGCTGAAAGCGCATGGGTTCCCGGAACGAGGGTTTGTCAAAGGCCGTTTCTACGCGCGCATTTAGCGTGGCTTTTTTCAGCTTGTCCGCCGATGCGTTATCTTTCACCCAAACCGGCACCAATCCCCAGTTGAACAGTTCGATCTGCTCCGGCTTATGAGAGGTGATCACCGGAAGTTTGGGGTGCGCAAAGGCATTGAATTCCTCGGAAGGTTCAAACAAATTCGATTCCGGGAATATCGCATCGAAACGAGCTTCAAGCGTTTTGGCGGCAGCTGTTGCAGCTAAGTGAAAGCACATAATGCACTCCGATTCTTTATATAGA
>CAYVLJ010000103.1:0-7696 GCA_964452375.1 uncultured bacterium
GTTAATGGAAAATTATGAATTATGGATTATGGATTATGGATTATGGATTATGGATTATGAATAACGTTAAACGATTAAACATAAATAAAAGAATTGAAATTGAAAAACAATGCGAAAATCAATAGGAATTAAATGGTAATAGTCTACACCGGTAACGGAAAAGGTAAAACTTCAGCTGCCTTGGGAACCGCACTAAGAGCCGCCGGTTACCATAAAAAAACATGTATTATTCAGTTTATTAAGGATGGAACTCAATATGGAGAACATCATGCGATTGTGCATCATCTAAAAGACTTTATAGAGGCTTATCAGGCCGGTATCGGTTTTTATAAACTGCCGGGTGACAAACATAGCGAAGCAGATCATCATAAAGCCGCTGGAGAAGCATTGAAATTCGCCGTAAAGAAGATAAAAAGCAAAGAATACGATATTATCTTACTTGATGAGGTTCTGACCGCCTGTATGGTTGAATTGGTCGATGAAAAAGATATCCTCAAGATCATCGAGATGGTCCCCAAAGGAATGCATTTGATCCTGACAGGCAGAGGAGCCGGCGAAAAGATCATTGAAAAAGCTGATCTTGTAACCGAAATGAAAGAGGTCAAACATCCTTTCCAAAACAATGAACCTCCGGTAGAAGGGATAGATTATTGATGAAAAAATTTGAAAAAGGTGTAGCTCCCTATAAATCGATAAAAGGCGATCCCGAAATAATTAATAAGATCGCAGAATTAAAAAATGAATTGAAGGATGATCTTGTCATACTTGGACATCATTATCAACGAGATGATGTTATACAATTTGCCGATGTGACCGGTGATTCCCTGATCTTAAGTCAGAAAGCCGCCGACATGAAGAAAAAGCATATCGTATTTTGCGGTGTTTATTTTATGGCGGAATGCGCGGATATTCTAACCGATGAGGAGCAAACGGTCTATCTACCCGAGCTGAATGCGGGTTGTGCCATGGCCGATATGGCTGAGATCAAGGATGTTGAACAAGTATGGGAGCATCTTAACTCAAGAACAAAAGACAAGATCATTCCCATAACGTATATCAATTCATCGGCCGATATAAAATATTTTGTCGGAAAGAACGATGGGATCATTTGCACAAGTTCCAATGCATCGAGGATCTTTGACTGGGCGATGGAGAGGGGAGAGAAGATCCTTTTTCTTCCCGATCAATTCCTGGGGATAAATACGGCGATATCAAAGGGTATCCCGGAAGAAGCCGTTTTCACACTTAATCGCTTGCCATCGGAAGTTGAGGTCGCTGATACAAAGGTATTTCTTTGGGATGGCTACTGCAGCGTTCATAAACGCTTTGTATTGGACGATGTTATTAAAATGAGAAAGAACTACCCGGGTATCAATATCGTCGTTCATGGTGAATGTACGGCCGATGTGGTAAAGGCTTCGGACGCCTTCGGTTCGACATCCACTATCATCAAGCTTGTTAAGAATGCAAAAAGCGGAAGTGTCTGGGCAATAGGGACTGAGCAGCACCTGGTTCATAGACTTCAAGAACAATTTCCCGATAAAGTGATCATGCCGCTTTCGGAAAATGGTTTTCAATGCGTTACAATGAGCATGATAACTCCTAATAATTTGCTTGGAACCCTTAAAGAGATAAAAGACGGTGATATGAAACACCGTGTAAAAGTTGATACTGAAATTAAAGACTATGCAAAAATTGCTTTAATGCGTATGTTAGGCCTATGATTAAACGATGGATCACATATTTTTTGGTTGTCGTATTTCTGCTTGCCGGATGTGCGACAAAATCATACGTCCGCCTGGAAGATGAAAAATATCAAAAAGAATTATCGGCGGCAGACAGTACATTGCTGGTAGAATTAAAGAATAAAAATCAAAAACTTAATTCCCGGCAGGATTCTCTCTATTATGATCTTATGCTTGATACCGATTCACTATTTCTGGATCTGATGGGTGAAATATACTTAAAAAGCTATGAGATCGACTCACTGCAAAGCATATTGAACACTCAAAGCATTTATATTGACAGTCTTATGACCGATGTTGATTCTCTTCAGGTCTTAGAAACCCGTTTCAAGGATGCAAATTACACGATGTTTGATTTGGCACGGATCAGATCCAACCTTGATTCTTTAATGATCAATCAAAAACATTTATCCCGCGAATTGCAGTATATGATCCGTGACCTTAATCTTATTGAACGGAATCTTATGGATATCATGAATTATTCCATAAATTCCTTAAAAGGCCAGCTTCAGGCATCCAATGTTATGATGGAACGATCGCTGTATAAGAATAATGCCACTGCATACAAGATGATCATGGTCTATCTGATGACCAACGATTCAAATGACCCGAACAAATTGCTTTCATATATCGATTCCGTTTACTCAATGGGACCGGCCCTGGATACGGTGAATGTTAGTTTCGGGATACCGGAACCAAAAGATACAACTACCACTGAATAAAAAAATATTGTCACTATTATGGTAAAGACGCAGCACTGCTGCGTCTCTACAAAAATAACATTTAAATTATACCGATTACTGGTTACCAGTTATTTGCTCATCATTTCATCAATGATCCACTTGGCTCCTGCAAATTTCTCCGTAATAAAAAGAACGTAACGGATATCAACACCTATCGTCCGCTGAATATCCGGCAGGAACATCCAGTCACTGGTCATGGCCTCATAATTTCCGTCAAATGCCAGACCGATCAATTCCCCTTTACGGTTCATGATAGACGAGCCGCTGTTTCCGTTCGTAATATCAGTTGTTAATAGAAAGCATGAAGGTACGTCATTGAGTTCAGGGTCCACCCATTGTCCGTAATCTTTTATTTCAGCAAGTTTTGTCGGCATATCAAAGGGTTCAATGTTCGTATTTTTATCGATAACCCCCTGAGGCGTAGTAAAAGGTTTATAATAAACGGCATCCCTGGGGCTGTATCCTTCAACGTATCCGTAAGTGAATCGAATTGTGCCGGTTGCATCGGGATACTGGGGGTTTTGGGTATAGATGGCAAGCAATTCCATATACTGTTCCCTGAGGTCGTTCATTCGGGCGTCCCAATTTTTTAGTCGTTCCTTCTTTTCCAGTTTTGGAGCATATAGTTTTACCGCAAGCTGAACAATGGGATCATCAAGCGATTCGATCTGTGAAGCTCGCATGTTAAACAAACGTTCGACATATTCATGATCGGCAAGTTTTGTTTTGTTGTAAGCGTTTTCAACCCATTTTTCAGGGTCTTCGGGAAGTTCAAAATAATAAAAACCGTTGGGAGCTGTTTTCGCTTTATTTATAGCGTAAATAAGGACTTTTTTATCATATTCTTCATAGTAACTGTAGAAACGATATTTCATCCTTTCAACGAATTCACGTATCCTTTTTTCAGAAAAATCGGGATCGCGATCTGCCTCGGGTTTGGCTCTCTCCCTGGCGGCATCATAGGCGCGATGAGCAAGATAATACAAGGTGCCGCTGTAATATCCAAAACCATCTAAAATATTATCATATGTGTAATATCCTTCTTTTTCTTTTATCAGTTCATGCATTTCATCCAATACATGGCTGTAACGCTTTTCCAGTTTATTATCTGATCCAATGAACTCTTCTAGCTTATTTTCGAACTCTTTATGTTCTTCAATGAACCCGTTCCCCAGAAAACCGTCAACATTACCCTGATATTTTTTCATATAGTTGCTGATACCGGCATAAGTTGAAGATAAAAGCATTTTGGATTGAGGGTCTTCTTTATAAAGTTCTTCAATGATCGATAGGAAATCCTGATATTTCTTGATATAGGGCTTATAAATATATTTCAAACTATATTCTATGTCTGCAGCAGTGCGGTAACGTGTTGTAACACCGGGAAAGCCAATGATAAATGCAGGATCACCGACTTTAAGGTCCTCTGTGCTGACCTTTAGATAGTTATCGACCTGCAGGGGGATATTATCCTCGGCATATTTGGCAGGCAGGCTGTCCGGTCCCATGTATACGCGATAAAAAGTAAAGTCACCGGTATGGCGAGGCCACATCCAGTTATCGATATCGCCGCCGTATTTTCCGATAGATTCCGGTGGCGCATAAACGATTCGAACATCCTGATATTTAGTGTAAGTATATTTTCTGTATTCACGGCCCTCAAATAATTTGACTACTTTGCAGTATATCTCATCGCGATTATCTTCTGTTTCATTAATTATATCACGGATCTTTTTCTTGATCAGAAATTCACGCTGTGTCAAATCATTGGCTTTTCTGGCGGCTTTGAATATGTCTTTACTTACATCTTCTATGGATGTCAGAACATAGGCGTATTGTCCCGGTGCGGGTAGTTCGCCATTTTCTTCATTTGCCAGATAACCTTGCTTAACGTAGTCAACACCGTCACGGGCGGAAGCGCGCTGAAGCGCCCCGTAAGCACAGTGATGATTAGTTAGAACCAGTGCATCTGAAGAAACAAATGCCGCAGAACAACCCCCAAGCGATACAATAGCGTTATAAAGGCTCGATACTTCAGGATCATATATCTCGTTATCGGAAATGATAAACCCCTTTTCTTCAAGATCAAGGTCTTTAATTTGAGACAACAGCCACATACCTTCATCGGCAAAGATGAGCGAAATACCGATCAACAGAGTAATTATAATACGCTTAATCATATGAGAAACTCCTTATTTCCTTACTGGGTATAATGTACGTAATCTTAAATGTTGAGGCAATTTTTTGTTAACAAAAACTCACTCATGGTTTTCAGAGCGATTGTGTCCTTGAATTGATAGTTATTTTAGCTTTTTTGGAATTAAAACCATACAAGGCTTTTCGCCAATTATCAAGATCAAGAGAAGTAATGCTCAGTTTCATAGTTTTATCGCCAGTTTCGATCAAGATCTTGATATGGGCGATGGTACTGTGCTCTTTTTTGAGATGGGACAGCATTTTTGAAATGAGCTTTTCGATATCATTACGCACATTATTTTTATCTTCCAGAATATGAACTTCTTCATTCCATTTCAATCGATCCAATGCTTTATGATGTAGGTCGGAATCGAATGAGAGATCTTCATTGAACATACTTCCGCTTCTGTTTATGAAGTTGTAAGTCGTCTCAATATCATCAATTGAAAGTGCGGATTGTAACAGGTATTTTTTACCTGTCAGATAGTTATTAAAACCCGATTTCAACTCATCAATATCGACAGAGGACAACAAGTCTATCTTATTGATAATCAATCCGTAAGATTCGATCATCTGATTCTTGAAAGTAGCCGTTACGCTGTCTGAGAAAGGCAAGTACTTACCTCTGATCAGTCGTAATAAGAGTCTGACATCGACAAGAGCGGTGAGAGAAGACGGTATGAAATCCGCATCGTTTAAAAGGGGTTTCATGACGGTACCAACAAGGTTCCCCGATGAACCGATAGATTCCGCAAATACGATGTCCGGATCGACAAGTTTCTTTAGCTCCTGAAGCTGTTCCACTAGATCTCCGACCTGTGTACAAAAACAACCGGATTGCACATCCACCGCAGGGATATCGGAAGCTTTCATAAAAGCCGTATCAACGAGATATTTGCCCTGATCGTTGGTGACCACGCCGACTTTTTTACCTTGGTCAATCAAATATTTGGATAAGTTGATGATCGTGGTGGTCTTACCACTGCCTAAAAATCCGGAAATGAGATGCAATTCCATATTATTACACCAATTGCTTTATCTTCTCAACAAATTCTTTATGATTTGGAATGATGGATGATACGTATAATTCGCCATTGACATAGATGGAGGGCAAGTTCTTTACGCCAAGCTTTTTTACTCTGGCAACATTTTCGATCTCTGTGATCTTGTATTCTACAACATCGATCTTATCGCGAAAGATATCTTGAAGTCTGAAAGCAGACTGTTTTAGGTATCCGCAGGCGGCGCAGGACGCCGAATCTACTGTAAAAACTTCTATCAGCGGTTTTTTAAGATGATCGTAGTCGGGCATATCAATGTCTATATCGATCTCTTCCTTGGTATAGTTTTTAAGCATTTGCTTATAGGAATCGGGATTTCTAAGGGCATCCATGATCCCGATCGTATTCTCTACGGGTGTATCATAGGGCATATCGCAACCGGGAGAAACGATCAAATGATCATGATCGACCGTTTCAAGAAAATCAATTATATATTTGACGTTATCTTGTTGATTCCCCAGCAGCATTACGGTAGTTAGGGGTATATTTCCCGCTATGATGATTCCGTGTGCATCTGTGATTTTTTTTGCCGCTGCCATATCGATATTTTCATCAATTGATAGAATATCCGGATGCGTATGGCACATAACATCCATGTTCTTGCTAGCATCGCCGCACACGAACAGCGATGAATATGCGTTACTGTCTTTTATGTGTGAAAAAATATCATTTAGGGGTTCATGCATGAATTCCGTGAACATTTCAGGCGATATTTGTGAGATCACCGGATCGACTACAGCTATGACATCCATGCCGGCACCAATGTACATATCGCACATCTTTTTGGCGACTTTTGAACAGTAAACGATCAAGTCCTGAACTTTTTCGGCTTCCAAATAGGTGTCCATGAACAGCTCGGAACCGCGCAGGTGTGTGGCAAGG
The DNA here is from genome assembly GCA_964452375.1 of uncultured bacterium. Classification (GTDB taxonomy): domain Bacteria; phylum Fidelibacterota; class Fidelibacteria; order Fidelibacterales; family Fidelibacteraceae; genus M50B103. Next base: position 6,628 of record CAYVLJ010000103.1, read on the forward strand.
GTGAGGGGACCCGTGACCAGACCGTAAAGGGCGGTGGTATCGCCGACAGCACTTTTCATGCGGCGCATTACATCGAGGATCAGAGGAAGCCGACCGTCTTTTTCGCCTATCTCCGTGTCGGGAATGCTGAGAACTTCTGCCAGGGGATGTGATATGACCGATGGGGGAGATTCCTCAGACCACATCAGATCACATCCCAGGATCTCAGCCTCTATCTGAAGGTCAAAAACAACGGGTTGACCATCCGGGACATAGGTTTCGTGTACTTTTATTAGCGATTCATACAATTTATCGGCGTCTTTCAGAACCTCGGTGGCATTATAACCGCAGAGCTTGCCTGCATGAACGCCCGCAAAGGGAACCCATGGGATACTATCGATCTTCTTACCCTTTATAGTATTGATAATTCGTTCTTTTCCCGTCATAGGTCTTCCCGTTTTATGCTGATCGCTTACGATGTTTATTTAACAATTCTTTAGCTGTTTGAACAATGCTTTTGTCAAATTCGAAATAGAGCTTCAAATACTCTAAAGCTTTTGCTTCACTGTCATATTTTTCTACATTGCCGCGGCTTCTTATCTGAACATAATTGCCATTAATATAGATGAATTGATCGTCAATAAATCTAGAAGCGACTACTTCATTTATATAATCAAACGATTTGATCCATGCCTTCATAAATACTTTATCATCAAGAGGCTGAATGTGAAAAGTATATCGAGTTTTTTGTTGACCGTTCGTAATGGTTTTCAACTGGTATTGCTTGTCGTTCATCTGCTGCAAAACAAAATCGAGTACCGCTTTCCGCTGAATTGAGGATCCCCCTTCAATGATCTCCAAAGGTGTGTTTATCAGATAACCGGGATCTATCAGGTATTTTTTATCACCTTGTTCAGCAACGGCAAAATAATGAGGAAAAGTCCTTCGGTGAATATCGGCTCTAACGGGATATGCTTTAAAGCCTTCAACCCTCAGGGATTTGACGGCCAGATTTACAAGAGAAAAACATGTGCCGCCGAAATTCAGGTCACGATGGTCCGATAAGATCGTTTTACTGTCTCTTGGGCGA
>CAYVLJ010000104.1:0-7620 GCA_964452375.1 uncultured bacterium
GAAGAAGAGTATAGCAGAGTATCACAAAACCCCCGACTCCAGAGGAGTCGAAGAATTGATTAGTTCCTGTTAATATTCTTCTTAGATCCCTTTAGAACCCACCAAATCCAGGACAATTTCCCACCAAAACCACCCGTATAAAAAAATCCGTGACGGGTGTCACGGATCCTTTATAACATATTTTATATATTCAAAATTAAATCTTTGTTTCTTTCTTCTTCGCCGTAAAATACAACCAAACGGCAACCGCGGCAAATAGCACGATACCCAGCCATTTGAAACCTCCGATATGAGGCCACCAGTCTTTTTTAGCCGTAATAAAGATAGGAACAGCCACCAGGATACCCATCAGGGCCTCGCCGGTGATCAGTCCGGAAGCAAATAGCAGACCCTTTTTACTGTCGTTCTTGGTTCTTTCTTTTGTGAAATAAGAGATCAGGCCACCAATAAAGACAGGCACCGATAAGGAGATCGGCAGATAAAGTCCTACAGCAACTGCAAGAACCGGCATTCGAAAGCTTGAACCGCGTTTTTCCAGGATCACATCACCGATAATGATCGCAATACCCAATGCGGCGCCGATGGCAACCATATCCCATGGCAATCCGCCATGAAAAACACCTTGTGCGACCGACATCATCAATGTCGCTTGCGGCGCCGAGAGTGTTTCGGATCCGATCGTGTATGCGGTATGCAGAATATCAAGGGTCAGTCCCAAAGCAAATGCTGCGGAAACAGTACCAATGATCTGCATGATCTGCTGTTTCCATGGGGTTGCCCCTAAAATATATCCCGCCTTAAGGTCCTGAAGGTTATCACCCGCAATGGATGCCGCGCAGCAAACAACCGCCCCGATAATTATCGCGCCGGCTGCCCCTTCCGGACTTCCTTTGCCCATAAGCAGCAGCAACAGCAACGATGAAAAAAGGATCGTTGCGATCGTGACACCGGAAATTGGATTGTTAGACGATCCGACCAATCCTCCCATGTATCCCGCGACGGCGGAGAAAAGAAATCCAAATACCAGCATAACGGCCGTCATGATCAGCGTAATTGGCACACTTTTCAGGACATCCAGGTAGAGGAGGAATAACGGAATAGACGAAACGGCAATAATGCCGATGACCCATTTAATGGATATGTCCTGTTCGGTGCTTTTCATTTCGACACCGCGATCGCTGGCCCGATGAGCATTAAGACTTGCTTTGATGCCGTTGATCAAAGGACGAACAAGTTTTACAATAGACCAAAGTCCGCCGACGACCATTGCACCCACGCCGAGATAGCGGATCTGAGTGCTCCAGATCTCATTGGCGATATCCATCGTGATGGGGCCGGGGTGACCTGTAATGGTCGAGTAGATCGGCAGGACGACCATCCATGATAGCAAACCACCGGCGATCATCAGAATCGAAATATTCAGACCGATGATATAACCAACACCCAACAGAGCGGGGGAGAGATCGCCCCCGAATCCGAAAATGGTCCTGCTCCCTTTGGCATTTCTGAAACCAAAAGCCGTTTCAGCTGCCTGATTCCACATGGAGAACCCTTGCTGGAATAGTTTTAACAATCCTCCGACCAATCCGGCTTTCAGGATCATTCCCAGATGTTTTCCGCCTTCTTTATTTTGACGGGCTTCATCTCCCGCTTTCAATACTGCTGCCGTTGCAACGCCTTCAGGATAGGTCAATTTAGCTTCTATGATCAAAGCCCGGCGCAGCGGAATGGTGAACATCACGCCGATAATACCGCCGACAGCGGACATTTCCGCAATGGCTATGTAATCGAAATCCGTCCAGTAACCCATCAGTACCAGCGCCGGAATGGTAAAAATGACACCGGCAGCCAGAGATTCACCGGCAGAAGCGGCGGTCTGAACAATATTATTCTCAAGAATGCTTGAGCGCTTGAAAAAACGCAGAACTCCCATCGAGATGACGGCAGCCGGAATGGATGCAGATACGGTCATGCCTGCAAACAGTCCCAAATAGGCGTTGGCCGCAGCCAGAATGACTGATAGAAGAATACCAAGAATAACAGATTTAATGGTAATTTCCAGTAGGGGTTTCTTTTTTTCCATAGTTGTTCCCTTCATTATCCCGTTTTTTAGTTTTTGTTAAAGATAATATACAACGAAAAGGCAAAAGGCAAAAGTACAAAGGTAAAAACAGTCCCAATACGTCATCCCGGAAAAATCGTTACTGCGATTTTATCCGGGATCTGTTATAAAGCTTACTGCGCAATGATTGGTGAAATCATCAATGCATTTAGATCCCGGATAAACTGCACTTCGTTCAGTTTTTCGGGATGACATTTTTCTGTTACCTATGTATTGACACTAATGTGTTACCTATGTTCTGACACTACACACTACAACCCGTTACCCGTTACTCGTTACTCATTCATTCGGAACCTCACCACTCACAATTCACAACTCAAATCGCAATCTTATTTCTTTTCACCCAAAAATCCATTATCTTACTTAGATATTGAAAGGATTGATAAATGAGCGAACAGACAATGCAGGAAAAACACTCGACACTTGATAATATTCTTGATCAAAGAAAAGAAAAGATCGCTAAGATCAGGGAAATGGGTATTGATCCCTTTCCTTATTCTTACAAGGTGACCCATAAAAGCAAAACCATCCTTGACAACTTCGATCAACTTGAAGAAAAAGAGGTCTCGGTTGCCGGACGTTTAATGAATATCCGCCGCATGGGTAAAGCGAGTTTTGCACATATCCAGGATTCCGATGGCCGCATTCAACTTTATATTTCAAAGAATGATATCGGCGAGACCCTTTATGATATGTTTAAAATGCTGGATATCGGGGATATCATCGGCGTTGAGGGCATTGTTATGAAAACCCGGACCGGCGAAACGACCGTAAAAGCCACCTCGCTGACCTTGTTGACGAAGAATATCCGTCCTTTACCCATTGTTAAGGAAAAAGATGGGGTTGTCTACGACGCTTTTGCCGACAAGGAATTGCGATACCGCAAAAGATATCTCGACCTGATCGTTAATCCGGAAGTAAAAGATACATTTGTCAAACGTGCGGAGATAACTCGCGCCACTCGAAAATTCTTTGATGAAAAGGGTTATCTTGAAGTCGAGACTCCCGTACTTCAACCACTTTACGGCGGAGCGAATGCGCGCCCTTTCATTACTCATCATAACAGTCTGGATCAGGACCTTTATTTAAGAATTGCCGATGAACTCTATCTGAAACGTCTGATCGTCGGAGGTTTTGACAAAGTATATGAATTTTCACGCAATTTCAGAAATGAAGGGATGGACCGCAGTCATAACCCCGAATTTACAGCGATCGAATTTTATGAAGCTTATGTCGATTATTATTATATGATGGACCTTATTGAAGAATATTTCAAAACCATTGCGAAAGCCACCGGCAGTATGACGGTGGAGTACAGGGATGAGACCATAGATTTCACCAAGCCCTTTGCACGCAAACCTATGGCCGAATTGTTCGAGGAACATCTTAAGATCGACATTGCCGATTATATTGAAAAAGATTTTGCCGATTGGTGTAAAAAGAATGATATGGAATTTGATCCCAAATGGAATTACGGTCAATTCCTTGACAAGTTATTTGATGAGTACATCGAACCCAAACTGGTCCAGCCGACCTTTGTGATCGATTACCCTAAAGCAATTTCACCACTGGCCAAGGTCCGGCGTGAAGGCGATAATCGTTTTGTGGAACGATTTGAGCTATTTATCTGTGGTTCGGAATATGTAAATGCATTTTCCGAATTGAATGATCCTATGGATCAGCGCGAACGTTTGGAAAGTCAGGATCGCTTGCGCATAGAAGGCGATGATGAAGCCCAGGCATTTGACGAGGATTTCATTCAAGCCATTGAAACCGGAATGCCGCCCACCGGCGGTGTCGGGATCGGTTTTGACAGAGTGATCATGCTCTTTACCGGTCAGACAAGCATTAAAGATGTGCTGCTGTTTCCGGCCATGAGATCTGAAAAATTATCGTAGACAGGTTGGCCGGTCTTTTGACCAGATTACAGGTTCTATTTGATAATATTTGACATGATAACAGGATAAACTTGATAGTTTTTTGACGTGATAAGCCCCGGTGTATGCCCCGGGGACAGAATTGTTGAATGGATTGTGTTTCAACACTTCAACGCTTCAACATTTCAACGTCTTCAACATTTCAACGCTTCAACAACAATATGTTAAAATTTCTTTTTTATCTTTCCGAACGTACACTCTTTCACAGGCGATCCGATCAATTTGTGCCCTTTATCCGCATATTGGCGATATTCGGGTTGATCATCGGGACGATCGCTATGACCATTACCTTGGGTATCCTTCGGGGTTTTGAAAATAATCTTGTTGATAAAGTGACGGGTTTTGAAGCGCATATACGCATTGAGAGTTTTAAAAACTTCATCAACTATGATCCGGAATATGTTCTTGAACTTGAAAATAATCCGGATATCATAAAGATCACGCCTTATGTCGACCTGGAAAGCATGATCCGAAAAGGTGATGAAACGGAAGGTGTGATCATTGAATGCATGAATGAAAAAGATTTCCGGAAGATGCTCTACCGTTCCAAAAAAGATATTCAGGGCGGTGTTGATTTCAGGGAAGATGAAGAGATCAAAGGCCTGTACCTGGGATACGGAGCTGCGGAATATCTTAATGCACAGGTGGGTGATACCATCACTGCGCTATTTGCTGATGGCATTCCGTCTCCCTTCAATCCGATCCGTTCTTACGATATAATAGTAACCGGGATCTTTTCAACGGGAATGAAGGAATTTGATGCCAATTATGCCTATGCGCCCATGTCTTTTGCCGAACAGATCAATCAAGATCCGAATGAGATCAGTGGTTATCAGCTGCTTCTGAATGATCCCTTGCAAGCGGACAAAGTATCCAACTGGATAAATAAAATAAGTGAATATCATTATGTCCCTGTAACATGGCGTGATCGTAACATCATGTTATTTAAGTGGTTACAGACTCAAAAAGCGCCAATCGTCATTACCTTTGGCATTATAGCGCTTGTGGCAATGGTCAATATCATTTCAACCCTGGTCATGATCGTTCTGGTCAAGGAAAGGGATACGGCTATCCTCAAGTCCATGGGCATGAGACCGGCAGATATCCGGAAAAAATTTACGCTTGACGGTCTAAGCATATCTATGATGGGGATCGGCATCGGTATTCTATTGGCAAAGATCCTGGAATGGGGACAAATGCGCTTTGCCTGGATCAAGTTATCGGCCGATGTCTATTTTATTGACAGACTGCCTATCGAAATAAGCTGGGACGTAATACTTATTATTTTGATCGTCGGTGTTGTTACCTCTATGATCGCAACCTTCATTCCGGCACGTAATGCTTCGCTGATCAAACCCGTGGAGGTCTTGCGTTATGAGTAAGCGACCATACATTAATTTTATTACGGGCCGCTATTTTTCTTCCCGCAAAAAAGTGAAGATGATCTCAACCACCTCATTGATCACCATTATCGGTACATTTCTGGGAACCTTTGCCATCATTGCTTCTCTTTCGGTCATGAACGGATTCCGCGATATGCTGTTCCAGCGGACTCAGGATATGTCTCCGGACCTGACCTTTTACGTCAAGAATGCCGTTTCCGAAAACAGGGATGAGCTTTTTGAAAAAATTAAAGAAGACACCCGCATCAAAACGGTGACTCCCAGCATCGACAGAAAAATGCTCGTGAATGCCGGTAAATATCAGCAGTTGGCGTTCATTAAAGGCATCCGTCCAAATGAATACCGGAATATTTTACAGATCGAACCCTATCTTCAGGAAAAACAATTTCTGACCGATGATCTTGCGCAAACCAAATATCCCGAGATCATTATCGGGCTTTCGCTTGCCAATAAACTTGGGGTCGATGTAGGCGATACCCTGACGCTCGTATCCCTTCTTGATGTTAAAACTTACAGCGCACCGAACATGAAATGCGTGATCAAAGATATTTTTAATGTAACGGTTTTTGATTACGACTACCGGGCTTATATGCATATTTTGGACATGCAGTATCTGCTGAATGAACCGGATTATCATCAATTTGAAGCCGAACTTTATACTCCGAAAGATCTCAGTCAAGTCAATAAATACTGGAAGGAACGTCTTCCTGAAAATACACGGGTCGCAAGTTGGTGGGAAGAGCATCTTGAATTGTTCTCCGCCATGCAGGTGGAAAAAATCGCGACTTTCATCGTATTGAGTCTGATCGTGATCATTGCGGGTTTCAATCTTATTTCTTCCATGATCATGCTTTTGCTTGAAAAGAAATGGGAGATCGGCATACTTCAAAGTATGGGATGCGCACCTCGTGATGCCTACCGGATCTATTTCCGCCTGGGTTGGTACACCGGAGGATTGGGTATGGTGCTGGGAGCGGTTTCTGCGGTTGTGCTGATGCTTATCCAGCAATATTTCCCTTTCTTTATTATGCCGGGTGCTAACGATGTTTATATTTTTAAATATGTTCCGGTGATCGTGAACCTGTGGGATGTTTTGGCAACCATCGCTATGGTCTCCCTGCTGATCACCATATCCTCACTGGTGCCGGCAAGAAGAGCGAACAAGATCAAACCACTGGATGCGATCAAAACGAAGCAATAAACCCTAAAACGATCAAGACCTTCCGGCTGGTGTCCGAACGCAGAGAGGATCTGCCGGATGGTCGGAAAAGACTAAAAAGAACCGTGAGACCTAATAAAAAATCAAGAGAATATTATGAAGACAATCATTGAAGTAAAGGGTCTGAGCAAACATTATAAATCAGGCACAAAGGTGCTGAAAGTGCTTGACGGCATTGACCTGAAGATAAAGCAGGGAGATTTCATCTCGCTGATGGGACCCTCCGGATCGGGAAAGTCGACGTTCCTTAATATTATCGGGACCATGGATGCACCCAATTCGGGCACTATCAAGATCGCCGGCCGTGATGTCACCGGTATGCAGGAAAATCAACTGGCCATGTTCCGGCTGAAACACATCGGGTTCGTTTTTCAATTCCATTATTTACTGCCGGAATTCACTATAGAGGAAAACGTTGCCATGCCGCTGATGATCTCCGGAATGAACCGTCACGATTCGATCGAAAAAGCCAGAGATATGCTTGATTACCTGGGAATGGGGGAACGCATGCATCATTTTCCTGCGGAAATATCCGGCGGAGAAAAACAGCGAGCCGTTATAGGCAGGGCGCTTATCAACGATCCGGATATACTTCTTGCGGATGAACCGACCGGGAATCTGGACAAGGAAACCGGTGAAAAAGTGCTGAATTTATTTAAAAAGATACAAAAAGATCTTAATCAGACCTTTTTTCTCGTTACGCATAATGACAGGATAGCTGCTATTGCCGATATTAATTATAAACTCGATGAAGGAAAACTCATTCTGGAGCTTTAATTACTGCTGATGTAAAAACAAGGAACATCCGGCAGAAAAAAAGCTTATATTTTTATCGTGAAGATGTTGAAAATGAAAAAACTGTTCGTATGGCTTAGCGCATTGGTCCTGCCGTTCGTATTAACGGCCGGATATGCCAGCTATGGTAACGATTATCTGAAT
>CAYVLJ010000105.1:0-7518 GCA_964452375.1 uncultured bacterium
TCCCGTATTTTGGAAATATGGGCTACTTGCCGGCATTGGCAAAATGGGCATATCGTTCAAAGGTAGGAGAGATCAGCCCGGTCTATGAAAACGAAAATGCCTTTCTTGTTGCACAGTTGATAGGCGTAGTAAAAGAAAGCTATATACCCTTTAATGATGTGCGACCTTCCGTTGAAAGCGGATTGTTGTCCGAAATGAAGATCGAAAAAAGTGCCGATCTGGTAAAAGAAACTTATGATTCATTCATGAATGGTAACGCAACCTTGCTTGAGTTGGCAGAAAGCAATCCCTATCTTGAATACAAGAGTTTCAGTTCAACCCTTGATGAACTGCCCTATCCTTTCGGTTCTTCACCCGCTTTTGCAGATGTGATCCGGAACATGACAACCAATACCGTTTCTGCTCCGTTTTTCTTGGTCCGTTATGGGTCGGTATTTGTCCAGCTTACCGGTCGTACTGCTATAGATGAGGAATTGTACGCCGAACAAAGAGATGAGCTTCAACAAGCGCTCCTGGAAGAAAAACAGCAGGTCGCATACGAAAGCTGGATCAACAACCTGAAAGAAAAAGCTGAGATCAAGGATAACCGTGCAGACTTCGGATTGAATTGATTCAAAGATCTATTTTAATTAAAACGGGAGCAATGCTCCCGTTTTTTGTTATATAATAAAAAGTATGGAACAGGTACACCCGTTCCATACAATTATTTTCACATCTCGCGCCTTACCTTTTACGTCTTAATACATATTGGTAACATCCTGCTTATCGCGTTTCCTGAGAAAACGAAAGCTTCCGACGCTTAGTTCGTCATTCTTGACAATGTCGATCTTTATACCGTGTTTGAATTGTGTCTTTCTAAGAACTTTTTTATTATCTCTTATAAAATCAAAAAGAAAAGGATGAACTTCAAGTTCCACTCTACGTTCTTTGGTGTGTTGTCTGAAATTCCGGACCCAGCTGTCGATCTTCGTGATCATGCTTTCTTTGCTGGGGATCCGGCCATAACCGTGGCACATTGGACATTCATCGGAGAGTGAGAACATGATGGAGATCCTGATGCGTTCGCGCGTCATTTCCAGAAGTCCGTATCTCGACAGTTCGCTTACGCTTACGGAAGCTCTGTCTTTTGCAAGTTCCTCTTTGAATTTTTTAACCAATGCCTTTTTGTTTTCGGGAATCTGCATGTCAATAAAATCGATCACGATCAAACCGCTTATGTCGCGAAGTCTTAGCTGGCGCGCTATTTCGACGGCTGCTTCAAGGTTAACTTTCAGAATGTTCTTTTCCTGGTCTTTGTGACCGATATAACGTCCGCTGTTCACATCGATCACGAACATTGCTTCCGTATGGTCAATGATCAAATGTCCGCCGCTTTTCAGCCATACTTTTCGCCGCAGTAATTTGTCGGTTTCCTCCGTAATGCGGTAAGCGCCAAACAGTGATCCTTCTTTATGCATAAAAATGCGCTCGCTAAGCTCCGGAGCAACATCATTAACATAATTTTGTATTGCGCGAAATTTGCGGCGATTATCAACAACGACGGATTCCACTTCTTTTGTGAACATATCCCGGATAACCGATGAGGTCATGCTGTCGTTTTGGTAAACGATACGAGGTTGATTATTACTGCTTTTTACGGCACTTACAACTTGATCCCAGGAACTGAACAATTGTTTAATATCCTGTTTGATATCTTTTTCTTTCTTACCGTCGGCTACGGTTCTAATAATGATCCCCGCGTCTTTCGGCTTGATCGATTTTGCAATTTCTTTCAGTTTTGTCCGATGTTTATAATTGCGGATCTTTTTAGAGATACCGATAACGTCGTGAAAGGGTGTAAGTACGGCAAACCGGCCGGGAATAGCGATATCGGTCGTCAATCGCGGCCCTTTGTTCGCATAAGCGTCCTTAACGACCTGAACAAGTATTCTTTGACCCTTTTTGAGGTCTTTTTCGTCTGAAAATGTTCTTTTTTTAAGACTCCCGTTCTCAAATGCGATATAATCTTTGATCTCAGAAAAACCCAAAAAACCATTTTGCCCGGTTCCCAGGTTCATAAATGCCGCATGAATGCCGGGTTGAACATTTTCCACAGTGGCAAAATAGACATTACCTACAGTCGAAACATCTTCGGGTGTTTCGATATAAAACTCCACAAGCCGCTTATCTTCCATGATCGCGATCCTGGATTCCAACGGTGTTTCACTGATGTATATATTTCTTTTCATTTTATTCCTTAATTTTGGCGTATTTACGTTCGCCGATAAAATAGGGGATATTTTCGCCAAATGCCAGTTTTAGAAATTCATCCGGCCTCCCCGTTTGTGAGTTTATGACCTTATAGCAAACAGAGAGTTCTTTCTCGCTTACTGTCCATGATTTAATATATTCCTTAATATTAACTTTTTTGCTTCCTTTTTTTCTTACCCTTTCTATCCATATTTCTTCCGATGCCAACAATTTTTCAAGGTGTTCGTTCAGCGCTTCCTGATCTATGCGTTCAAAGAAGCGGAAAACATAGAAAAGTTCTTCGGTGGCTTCCATGATCGAAGAGCGTTTGCCTTCACGGATATCGGCATTTATGACCTTGATCCCTTCGGGCAGAACGGCGTTCAAACTTTTTTTCGGATTTTCCACTTCATCATTGAGCAAAATATCCAAGGTTTCGTTCCCTGCGTCAAAACCCATGGGAATGGGGTAACCCGCTGCTATCCTGGGGCGACGGTTATAGCCTTGGGTAAACCGTAGCGGCCAACTTAGAATATTGCATACGCGATACATCACTCGTAAAAAATCATGGTGCGATATGTAGCGCATCATATCCTTTTTTTCCAATGTAAGTCGAAGGGTATAATAAAGAGATGGGTGTTTGTCTTTCTCTTCTTTGAATTCTGTTCTCTCTTCGGTTTTTTTTATGGGTTTGTTTGCAATAAGGTTTTTTAATGTTTTATCACAAAGGCCGCATGCGCTGCACTGTGTGCGGCAATCCGGTGTTGCCTCCGCGCGTTCGGCTTTTTCCATTTCCTCCCTTAGAAAGTTTTCCTCAACGCCTGTATGAATAAAGGACCAGGGGAGCGGTATTTGCCGATCTTTCGCTTTTATCATATCGTTGGTGTCCAGGCCGCTTTCTGCTATGGCGTCATCCCAGGCAGACTGTTTGAAATGTTCGGACCATGCGTCAAAACGTGCACCTTTTTTCCATGCATTGAAAAGGATCTCTCCGGCATCACGATCGCCGCGGGACATGATGCTTTCGTAGAACGAGAATCCCGGATCTCTGTGCATGATCTTAATGCCGGGAAGCTTCAGTTGATTCCTAATATAATAGATACTGCGTTCCAATTCAGCCGAATCGATATGTTCTTCCCACTGAAAAGGAGTGTGTGCTTTTGGTATGAAGCTTGATAGTGTTACATTGATCTGTGTGTGCGGATATGATCTTGCATGACCGTAGATCTTTTTTGTGAGTTGCACAATACCCTGCAGATCTTCATCCGTTTCTGTCGGTAACCCCACCATAAAATAGAATTTCAGCGTTTTAAAGCCCATTCCCAGCGCAAGATCAACCGAGGTAAAAATATCTTCTTCGCTGATATTTTTATTGATCACGTTACGTAGGCGTTGTGTACCCGCTTCGGGGGCAAAGGTCAATCCCGAGCGCTTCCGGCCTCCTGCAGCTTCCAATATCTTTTTATTAAAGGAATCCAATCTCATGGAAGGAAAGGAAATGGCAATGTTGTTCTCTTCGCAAGTTGGAGCAATTCCGTCAACAAGATCTTCCAGCCTGCTGTAATCTGAAGTTGACAGGCTCAACAAGGACAGTTCTTCGTATCCGGTGTTTCTCAGGGTAGCTTCAGTTTGCTCTATTAGGTCCGAGGGTTCACGCTCACGTACCGGCCGATAGATGATCCCAGCATGACAAAACCGGCATCCGGCTCCGCAACCGCGCTGTATCTCCAATGCAAATCTATCCTGCGCCACTTCAAGCAGGGGAATGATCGGTTTTGTGCTGTAGTTGTCCGTGCTTAGATATGTTAGTTTTGCTGCTTTGACTTGACCGTCACGATCTTGATCGTAATGATCCGGAGCATAAACTCCCTTTTCGGGCATGGCGCATTGTTTGATTATATCTTTTCTGCTAAAACCTTTCTTTTTCCCTTCTTTGATAATGTTGGTTATGTCAATCAGTATTTCCTCACCATCACCTATTACAAAAAGATCAATGAAAGAAGCCAGTGGTTCCGGATTAAAAGCACAACTTCCTCCTGCTATGATAATGGGGTCTTTATCCTTGCGTTCACTATTGCGTACAGGGATACCCGCAAGATCCATTGTATTGAGAACATTGCTATAGGTCATTTCATATTGCAAGGTAAAACCGACAAGGTCAAATTCGGATAGAGCACGTTTGCTTTCCAGGGAAAATAACGGCACATTCTTGTCTCGCAGTTGGGCTTCCATATCTATCCAGGGAGAAAATGCGCGTTCTGCTAAAACACCGTTCGTCCTGTTTAAAATATGATATAGGATCTGATATCCGATAAAAGGCATACCGATTTCATAAGAATCGGGATAAACAAGACATACTTTACAATCACATTTGTCCCATTTTTTTTTGATAACATTTATTTCATTCCCGGTATATCTTCCGGGGCGCTCCACTCCGTTCAGCAGAAAAGGAAGCTTTTTCAGAATTAAGTTCATTCCGCCTCTTTGGCAAAGGCCGTAATGTCTTCTTCTTTTCCGAAAAGGATCAGGGTGTGGCATTCTCTTAGGGGCGTATGTTCAAAACCAAGCGCGTAAATGCTTTCTTTTCCGTCATCAAACGTCTCTTTTAATGCTACAATATTCAGATTAAAGCTTTTTCGAACATTGATATCAACAATGGTTTTACCCCAATAATGTTTTGGGGCGGTAACTTCACTGATGTACATATTCGGAGCATATTCACTGATGAATTTCACGCTGTCGTACATAAGTTCAAGACCGAATTTCCGCCCGGAATATTTTTCGGGAAACAGGGTGTCAATAACATTCATGCTTTTCAGTATCTGTACGTGTACTTCTTTTGTTGCTCTTGAATAGATCTGCTTAACTCCTATCTTTTTAAGGTTGGCTACGATCAGTATGTTCGACTCAAACGATTCGCCCATAGCCACGATCACAACATCTTCCGGGTTGACAAATCGTTTTATTGCAGAAAGTTCTGTTGCATCTAGCGCAACGGCGTGGTAGAAACCCTCTTGTTTGAGCTCGTTGATCGTTTCTTTATTCTGGTCCATAACGACCACATCGGTATTTTGGTCTTTAAGCACACTTGCGATCTCGCGTCCGAAAGCACCCATGCCGATTACAACGAATTTTTTTTGATTTGACATATTTTGTCCTTTTCTTTATCCCACCATCATGTCTGTCTCGGGAAACGAATAGTCATGTCTGAATAGACTTTCGCGCCCAACAGCGATTGCCAATGTATATAATCCAACACGACCCATGAACATAACGATCGTGATGACTGTTTTTGAAAAACTGCTAAGCAGAGGTGTTGCACCCCTGGAAAGACCCACGGTCCCAAAAGCGGAAACTACTTCGAATAGGATATCGGTAAAATCCATTTTTTCCACTAAGCTGAGACAAAACACGGCGACAATTATTAGCCCCAGCGAGGAGATAAGAACAATATAGGATCTTCTGATAGTTGTCATGGGAATGGTATTCCAATCTATTTCAACCCTGTCTTTTCCTCTAATAAAAGCCCATGAAGCTGCTATTAGTGTTCCAAAAGTCGTTACCTTTATACCGCCCCCGGTCGAGTTTGGCGCGGCTCCTATATACATCATGAAAATGATCATTAAAATTGCCGGTAGATTCAGTGAATCGATATGAACTGTTGAGAATCCTGCCGTTCTCGATGTTACGGATGTAAAAAAGCCGTTTAAAATTCTTAATCCTGCCGGCATATCTTTCCAGCTATTCCATTGAACCAAGACAATTACCAACGCTCCGGCAAGTATGAGTCCGCCGGATATACCCAGGATCATTCGTGTTTGAAGAGAAAGGTAATAACGATTACCCGCTCTTATTCGCTTGTTAAACATAATGTCGCGCAAGGTGTAAAAACCAAGACCGCCAACAATGATCAGAAACATGATCGTGATCATAGTGACGGGGTCTGAATTATAGCCTACCGTTTCCAGTCCGTTTTGCAAATTGCTGAATCCCGCATTACAGTAAGCGGATACGGAATGAAAGATTGCGGTAAATATCCGTTCACCGGATTTAAGCCCAAAATGTCCCCATCGCGCCCATAAAATGGCCGCGCCGATCAATTCAAAGATCAATGTCAAGCGAATAATGGCTCGCAGTATTTCACCCAGTTTGCTGAGGTTGCTGTCGTCAAATATTTCCATCAGGATCACCTGATCCCTTAAGCGGAATCCTCCGCCTTGCTGAAAAAGAAGCGCCAGGAAAGATGTCAGCGTGACAATGCCCAATCCTCCGACCTGAAAGAGGAAAAGAATAATACCCTGACCAATGGGAGTGAAAGTATCTACGACGTTCAGGGGCGTTAATCCCGTCACACAAACTGCAGAAGTTGAAATAAAAAACGCGTCGACCCACTCGATGCCGTTATATGTGGCGCGGGGAAGCTTCAGCAATACAACGCCGATCAGAATAACGGCCACAAAAGAAAGCAGAAAAATCCTGGAAGGATTCAGTGAATAAAACAGCCATTTTTCTTTTCTTTGGGTTAGCGCGATCAGCATATTCGAAAGCACATAGATTTGGATAACAATATAATAGAGTTTAATGTAAGTTAGCGCAAGCTCGCTTGAAAGCGCTTGCATAACAAGAATACCCTCTGTCAGAAGCGAGACGGCAAAGATGATCAACAGGATCCCTTCAAGCGGGGCCGATTTAATGGCTTTCCATTTTTGCGGACTTTGAATGATCTTGACAAAATAAGAAAGCACAAAAACAATGGCAATAGCCCGGTCAAGATAACGGAAAAACTCTAAAGTATTCGGGCTTAGGTAAAATCCGTATTGTGCCACAAGGGAAATAAGTGCTGCGACCCCCGCTATCAAAGGGATGCTCATGACTGAATTTTTCTTTATAAGTTTTCTCATCGTTTTTCAACGAAATATATTCAAATATAGGGCCAATGCCAATCTTTTGTATGGTGCGATTCCGGTAATGATCATTCTGAATTATAATGTACAATGCGTAATTTAAGGATCTTTGCATAAGCAATATTTTATGATCACAATCAGGGCTTTTAAAGATATATTCTCAATGGCTTATTTCGTCACCAAGGTGATTTGTATTTCAGAAAAAACTTAATTCGAGCATTCCCTGCATAGCCCTAATGGTTTGAGCGCAGTAGAGCCTGCTCTACGAAGCTCGATCAATAATTGAGCGCAGTAGAGCTTGCTCTACTACGCCCTGCTTCGCAGGGCTTCGAAGAGCGGAAAGACCGGGATTCGAACCCGGGGTACCGCTATTAACAGTACACAC
>CAYVLJ010000106.1:0-7295 GCA_964452375.1 uncultured bacterium
GAAGATGGAGAAGGGATGGCGATATTTAAGAATATTGTGAGGGAAATTGAAAAGACCAATCGACCAATCGATTGATCGAATGATCGAGTAATCTTTAGACCTGGCGAATAATATGAGCACAAACCTCGAAAAAGCAAAAAGAACACGCATAAAGGTAACACAGTATTACGCGAATGCATGGCAATTTATCATTCGTTTGCTGATGGGCTTGGGCCTTTATATTGTCCTGCGTATCGGGTTGTTTGCATTTTTGACCCAGGCTCAGAATATTGCTTTCACATTTGGCGATGCAATTGCCGAGTTGTTCATTTTACTTGTAACATCCATTTTGATCTTATTATTCATCTGGATCAAGGGGACACGGTCACATCTTGCCGCAGCCATTTGGATGCCCGCGATCGGATGTCTCGCCTTCGCGGATATTATCCGCTTTTTTTCATTTATTATGCAGTCGTATTCCACAGAGGCTATAATAGGATTTATGCCGTTCTTACTTCCTCTGGTCCTAATGGTCATTTACTGGATCTTTGACCCCGAAATACTTTGTTTGAAAATAATTGCCACGGTCATTTTTCTGGGTCTGACTATCTTTTGGATCACGGATGTTCCCAAAAGCTTTGATGAAGCCCGAAACGTGCAGACCGTAGTAAAGGCTTATCAAAGGTTTTCACAAGATCTCAATGAGTATCATATTGTGGCATGGCAAGATGCGCCCGCTTCAATTGAATCCGGCAAGGTTTTAAGCCTTTGGCATACAAAGCGTGTTGACCCGGAAGAATACAAGATAGATGAAGAGATCCAAAATATTGACAGAATGTTTTATGTTGTTGAAGCAGACATTATTATCAACGGACTAAAGGGAAATGAAAATGTTTCAAGCCAGGAATTAAATTTTAAAACACTTGAACACGTCAGTCTTCATTATTTTTACAAGTACTCGACAACAAGAAAACTCGTACTAAAGGATTTTCAATATACAGGCGATGCTTTCTTTATTCTTGAACTTGAAAACGGAGAAAAGATCATCGTCGACAATGTGCTGATCAGAAAAAAATAAAAGGGAGAAATAAGGGAATGATCAAGATCAAAAGAGCATTGATCTCAGTATCGGACAAAACAGGCATCGTGGATTTTGCAGCTGCACTTGAACGGCAAGGTTGTGAGATCATATCGACCGGAGGAACAAAAAAAGTTTTGGAGGATGCCGGTATACAAGTTACCGATATTTCTAAGGTCACAGGTAATCCCGAAGCTTTTGGCGGCAGAATGAAGACCATTTCCTTCCAAATAGAATCTGCACTGTTGTACGACCGTGAAAAAGACGCTCAAGAAGCCTCAGAGCTAGGTATTGAACCGATAGACTTGGTCGTGTGCAATTTATATCCCTTTGCCAAAGTCAAAGCTCAGGGAGCCGATCTACCCACATTGATCGAAAATATTGATATTGGCGGTCCCACAATGATCCGTGCTTCCGCTAAGAATTACAAATATGTTGTAACAGTCGTGGATCCCTTTGATTATCCTGAGTTACTTAAAGAACTGGAAGAAAATGATGGCGCATTAAAAGAAGAGACACGGTTTAATCTGATGAGAAAGGCATTTAATCATACCGCTGACTACGATGCTCTGATCGCTACCACCATGGATGCCGAAGCCGGTGAATTGTCGCTTCGCCTGGCTTATGACCGGGCAAAAAGGCTTCGATATGGTGAAAATTCACATCAGGACGGATATTTTCTCAGAAAACGTGGTGAAAGCAGTTCATATTATGATATGAAAGTGCTTCATGGAAAAGAGCTTTCTTATAATAATATGTTTGATATGTACGGCGCCATCGAATCTGTCCGTGACATGCGTCAACACGCTGTTGCCGTGATCAAACATGCGAATCCCTGCGGACTGGCGACCGGGGATGATCAGCGTAAGGTCATGGAACTGGCCTGGGCGGGTGATCCGGTTTCCGCTTTCGGTTCCGTGATCGCTTTTAATACGATCGTTCAACGCAAAACGGTTGAATTCTTTGCTTTGGATGCAGAAGATAAAAGTAAACGAAAATTCATTGAGATCATCGTTGCGCCGGGCTTCACATCAGAAGCTCTGGAATATTTACAGTTGCATAAAAATCTGAGAGTTGTCGAATTCGATCCTCATTTTTTGTTTCCCGAAAAGGACATGAAAGTACTTCATAATGCATTGTTGTATCAGGATTCCGATTTGAAAGTAAAAGCCAAAATGGATAATGTGACCCAAGTAAAAGCAGATATTGATGATGAGCTGCTTGATTTTGGTTTAAAAACCGTTCGCCAGCTTAAATCCAACGCCATTTGCATCGTTCGCAAGCTTGAAAACGGCTACTGTCAGCTGCTCGGGATGGGATGCGGACAGCCAAATCGTCTGAATTCCACCGAATTGAGTATTAAACGTTCCCGAGAGAATTTGAAATCTGAATGGAACGATGAAGGCAATATCGAAAAATTTATCAAAGCAAAAATGGCTGAGACCGTGCTTGTTTCAGATGCCTTTTTTCCATTCCCCGATAATGTCGAAGTTGCTCATAAAGCCGGCATAAAAACCATTGTCCAGCCGGGTGGATCGATCCGGGATAAGAAGGTCATCGCTAAAGCCGATGAGCTGGGCCTTGGGATGGTGTTCGTTGGGATGCGGCATTTTAAGCATTAGACAGATATTGTTTAGACAGGATAGCAGGATAAACAGGATGGTTTTAAAGACAGGGATAACAGGATAAACAGGATAGACTTGTTGCTTTTTGGCAGGATGACAGGATTAATTTAATTTGTGATTAAGCTCACATGTTAATTTTGAGAGTTTAATTTTCTAGGCAAAATGATTAAATTCATCTGTTAAAAATAATTAATTCCATCGGGGGATGAATATGTTATTTGAAGATGTGACAAAGAAGATTATTGGTGCTGCGTACAATGTATACAATAAAATGGGTTTTGGATACCTCGAAAAAGTATATGAGAATTGTATGTTCATTGAATTGTCAAAGATTAAAGGACTTGATGTTAAGCAACAATTCCCGATAAAAGTAAAATATGATGGAATTGATGTCGGAGATTTTGTAGCAGATCTTTTGATCGATGATAGTGTTGTAGTTGAATTGAAATCTGTGAGACAATTGATTAGTGTGCATGAGGTACAGCTGGTTAATTACTTAGTAGCAAGTAATGTTGAACTAGGTTTATTGATAAACTTTGGAGAACAGAAAGTCGAAGTAAGACGTAAAGTCAAAAAATTGAAAAGTGATATGAAGACGAGTTAAGCTATCCAGTTGATCCTGTTATCTTGTCATGACAAAATCATGTTAATCCCGTTATCCTGTAAGAAATTATCTAATGATCCTGTCAAAAATTGTCAGAAATAATAAAGGAGTATATATGAAGCCCCTGCAAGAGATATCAAGCCCGCAGATCAAGAAGATCCACAAGGGCAAGGTGCGTGACAGTTTCCGAATTGACGATAAACGGCGTTTGATCGTCGCAACGGACCGTTTATCGAGTTTTGACATGGTCCTAGACACAAAGATACCCGGAAAGGGTGCTGTTTTGAACTCACTGGCTGCTTGGTGGTTCGATAAAACAAAAGATATTGTTGATAATCATATGATCAAATCGGTGGGTACAAACGCCTCTCTTGTTCATGAAGCCGAACCCATCAAGATCGAGATGATCGTACGCGGGTATATTACCGGCTCTGCCTGGAGAAAATATGAAAAAGGGGGCAGAGACGTATCCGGAGTAACTATTCCCGACGGACTGGAAAAGAACGATGCTTTTCCTAAGCCCATACTTACCCCTACAACCAAAGAAGAAAGCGATCGCGAAATATCACGTGATCAGCTGATAAAAGAAGGCTGGACAACCGAAGATATTTACAAACAAATGGAAGAATACTCATTAAAACTCTTTGAGCGTGGCTCAAAACTTTTAAAAGAACGCGGTATTATTCTTGTAGATACAAAATACGAATTTGGTATCAAAGATGGTCAAGTCATACTCATCGATGAGATCCACACACCCGATTCATCGCGTTTCTGGTCTGCCGAAGATCATGAAAAAAATCATACAAAAGTAGAACAACTAGATAAAGAATTTGTTAGAAATTATTTGATGGAGCATAAAAAAGACGGTAAATATCCCACAACTCTTCCGGACAAGATCGTTGCTGAAACGGTACGCCGTTATGAAGCGATTTATAAAATGATCACCGGTAAAGAAATCCTTCATATACGTCGCCCGGAACACTACCTTGCCGCTTGTCTGGAAGACGAAGGTTTGATGAAAGACGGGTTTGTTTCCATTATCATGGGCTCGGAATCCGATCTGCCTCATGCCGAGAAAATGAAAAAGATCATTGAGAAATATGATATTGCCTGTGATCTTCGCATCATGTCAGCGCATAAGAACGGAGAAGCTATCCTAAACGTGGCTGAAGAATACAATCATGCTCTGGAACCCGTTGCCGTCATCGCCGTTGCCGGACGTTCAAACGGACTCGGCGGTGCTTTAGCAGCAAACCTTAGCTGTCCGGTTATTTCATGTCCTCCATTTGCAGACAAAGTTGATTTGATGGTAAATATCAATTCATCTTTAATGATGCCGTCCAACACACCGGCAGCAACCGTTGTTGATCCGAAAAATGCGGCACATCTTGCTCTTCGCTCATTGAATCTTCATCGTTTGAAGAATGTTATCTCTGATGAGATCGTAAAGATAAAGAAGGGATTGATCGAGGCGGATAGAAAAGTGAGAACATAAATCAGATGAACGCAACGGGCATATCTGCTCAATACAAAAAAGAATAAAGTAAAAAAAGACCTTCCCGTGGGAAGGTCTTTTACTTATTTGAGTCGAATATTTCGACTCGAATAATTCGAGTCAAATAAATTGACTCGAAAAATTTGACTCAAATCATCTTTTTATAATCGGTATCAAAGCAAACGCGATCAATGTCTTAGCTGCAGCTCCCGGCAGAAAGGGGATGAGTCCTGTTGCTAAAACACCCGTCCATCCCATAAAATTCGAAAGCCAGAGTAAGCCGAAAGTAAAAATGATCATATGACCGATAAATAAGGCCGAAATTGAAGTTACTACTTTCTTGTACCAACCTTTATCGCCCAACCATCCCATGACGAAAGCTGCGGGGATAAAACCTAATAAATAACCACCGGTCGGTCCGATGAGAGTCGCCAGTCCGAAAGCACCGTTGGCAAATATGGGGAAACCGATGAGTCCCATGCCTAAATAGGTGATCACGACTGCCAGCGCGCGTTTGCGGCCGAGCATGACACCGGTTAATAAAACACCCAGTGTCTGTCCCGTAACAGGAACAGGTTGCAGAGGTATTGTTACGCGTGATAATGCCGCTAGCATCAATACGGCTGACATCAGGCAAGTGATCTCTTTTACACTAGAATTTGTTGATAAATGTTGTGCTTTTTCAGTGATGTTCATCTCTTTTCCGCTCCTGTTTATTTCAAGTCAGGAAAGATAAAAATAAGAATTAAGAATTGGAAATTAAAAATTTGAAATCGTTTAAAAGTTTAAGTGTTAAGAAGTTTAATTTTCAACTCAGCATAGGTTCAAGAAATTAAAAGCATCAAATTTCACAAAGGTCCTGAAACCATGCTACTCCGCCGGCTGGCAGATTTGCAATAGCAAGCAAGTTCAGGATGACTATTTTAATGGTTTTTTAATTCGCTATTTGTTATTCAATATTTACTACGAATGTTCTATTGTTCAAAAATTCGATGTTCGATATTCCCGAGGCTTTAGACGAGGATTAAGGAAGTTCATTCCCTGCAGCACGATATATTTTGTACCATTCTTCTCTTGAAATGCTTACATCAGAAGCTTTACAAATATTGATCAGACGTTCGGGATTAGTGGTACCCACTACCGGTTGCATTTTAGCAGGATGACGTAGTATCCAGGAAAAGACGAGGGCTTCCTTGCTAATGTCCTTTTCTAGGGCAATACGATCAAGTACATTATTTAATTCTTTGAATTTGGGATGATCCAGATAAACACCTTCAAAATAGCCGAATTGGAAGGGTGACCACGGTTGGATCCTGATATCATTCAGTCGGCAATATTCGAGAATACCACCGTCATGATCGAAAGAAGGTGTATTTTCCATATTCACATTCAGCCCCCTGTCGATCATACCTGTGTTGGTCAACGAGAATTGGAGCTGATCAATGATCAGTTTTTGGTCTATGAATTTCTGTAACAGAGCTATCTGTCCCGGATTCTGGTTACTGACACCGAAATGGCGGACTTTTCCTGCCGTTTCAAGCTCTGAGAAGGCTTCTGCAACCTCTTCCGGCTCCATGAGGGTATCAGGACGGTGGAGAAGGAGAACGTCCACGTAATCGGTTCTAAGGCGTTTTAAGCTTTTATCAACAGATGAAAGAATATGTTCTTTCGAAAAATCAAAATACCCTTTACGGATCCCGCATTTGGTTTGTATGAATAATTTTTCGCGGATCTCAGGCTTCATGTCCAATGCTTCGGCAAAAACTTCCTCGGATCTGCCGGCGCCGTAAATATCGGCATGATCGAAGAAATTTATACCAAGTTCAATAGCTGTTTTTAACAGTATTTCAACTTTTTTAATATCCAGATTAGCTATGCGCATACATCCGAGAATGATCTCTGATGTTTCTAAAGAGGTGATTGGAAGTTTTATATGTTTCATATTGTTCTCTCTGAGTATATTTTTAATGCAATGTGTACATGTCAATTTACTAAATATTCAATCCTTAACTTTCAACTCTCAACTTTCTCCCTACCCATACAAAATCATGAATTCTCCAAAAATAACGTTCTTGCTCTTCGGTTCCGGGTTTGCAGATATCCTCATGCCAGTCATTGGATAAAAGCTTTTTAATTTGTTTTTCAGTCAGTTCATCAAGTTTTTCGTATAAATAGTTGCGGACTTCATAAGCGGTCCATTCAAAATCATCCGGATCGAAATGGCCGTATTTGAAATATTTACCGGACTGGAATTTATATTGCTCCGGACAATCCGTGAAATAATTGGTTCGTCTGTCACCATGTTTTTCGACCCCGGCGCAAACGAGTTGAGATTCGATCATGTGTTCGTCGTACACCCAAAGCTGAAGATCGTACGGATATCCAGCTATTTTAAAGGCTTTATCCCATTCGTCGTACATTCGGCTAAGAGCATCCAGCATAGCAAGAAATACCGGAAGGGGAGGATTTTTCTTTTTGATCCCGTACCATGGGCGGATCCAAAGTCCGGCGTAA
>CAYVLJ010000107.1:0-272 GCA_964452375.1 uncultured bacterium
ACAATCGTGGCAAGAGGCCAGATAGCCGATGAGATGGCTGAAACGGTCTTGTCCTGTTTTTCCCATTGAAAATCACCGGTCTTCAACAGCCTGTCATAAGCTTCTTTGATACTGCCAAAATAAGTAAAGAGAAAAACAGCTACGGCTATCAATAAAAGCATTAAAAAGACAGTGGTCTTTTTTTAATAAAATGAAAGGTGAAAAAATGGTTACCGATGGATTATCTCAAAATTCTCAAGGACAGGGATCGCTTAACGCAAAGGGAGAAAAAC
>CAYVLJ010000107.1:282-7110 GCA_964452375.1 uncultured bacterium
TACCAGATGACCGACTTCGAACAGTACAACGGGAAGTATGATCACCAAAGGTGCAAGTATGCACATGATCACACCTACAACCAGACTGATCGTGAACGCCGGCATAAATTCATCTTTCATGTCCTGAATTCTCTTTTCCAGTATACCTTTTAACTCAAAATCTTTTTTGAAAAAAGTGAATTTTTCCAAACGAACTCCGGAAAAAATGAATAAACCGACAGCCACAGCGATCATGATGAACATGAACGTGATACCGAATGCGGGATTTACGTCACCTTGAAATGTAACGGGCATCCAGTCAAGGCTGGCAAATGCAGCCGAAAAATAGATAAGTGCGGCAACGCCGAACAAGATCAGAAAAACACCGATGGCTGTGAAAAGACCGGATCGTTTTTTGGCTCTGATCCAGTCTTCGGCTTCCTGCTGCGATACCTGATAGACCTCTTTGCCGGAGGAAACGGTTCTGTTCGGTTGAATGCGTAATTCCGAAAGCAGCTCATCGATATTGCCGAATTCAGATATGACCTGACCGACAGCTTCATTCTCGGACCTGCCGCGATCTTTCAGTTCCTGATATTTTTCTTCCATATTGGCCAGCATATCCGCCTTGGCCTTAAGTACTTCATTGGTCTTTGGAAGACTGGCAAATACGTTCTCGATATAACTTTGTATGGCATTCATACCCCTACTCCTTTATAAATTGATTGATAACATGTTTTGTTAATTCCCACTCATCGCATTTTTCATGATAATATCCTCTTCCCTTTGTCGTGATCCTGTAATAGCTGCGCTGCCTGCCGTGAGGACTGACATCTGTATAGGATTCGATGTAACCCTGTTTCTGCATACGATTAAATGCTGAATACAAAGTGGTTTCTTTGATGACATAACGATCTTCGGTGATCTCCCGGATCTGACGTGAAATATCATAGCCGTAAGAAGGCTTCTCAAGCAAGAGGCCGAGAATGATGAGGTCGTTATATCCGCGAATTACATCTGAACTTATCATGAATGTCCTTTTAATACTCCGACTGTCATACTATGACTGTCGTACTATGACTGTCGTAGTATAATAAGAATCTTCCTGAGATGCAATATTTTAAATATAATTTCGGTATTTAATCCGAATGGATCTTTTACTAAGCTGTATTTATCTGATTTTCTGTTAGTTGAGAGCTTGTTTCAATCCCTCGATCAACTGATCGATCTCTTCCATAGATGTATAGTGCAAAAAGGATATTCTTATCACCCCCGGTTGCACGGGAATATCCATGTCCATTAAAGGCCTGACCGCATAAAAATGCCCCATTCCAAGCATCAGTTTATGTTCGGTCAACGTTGCATACACGCCTTTAAGATCTTTTTTGGGAATGATCGATACGATAGGCAGTCTGGATGAGGCCGTATCCGGTCCCACGATCCTGAGATCATCACGGGATTTTAAAAAATCAAGTAAATATTTCAATAATGCTGATTCATGCTCTCTGAACAGGGCCTTGATGGTTGCGTTTCGCTCAACCGGTCCTTTTTTTTCTTCCCTATGATGCTTATATAATGCATCAAAATAGTCCAAAACCCCACTTGCAGAAGCAATTTGAGCGTGGTCGGGACCGGCGGGCGTGAACATGCTTCGAATCATCCCATCTTTGAAAAAATGGGATTGATTTTGCATGTTCATAGCCAGTTCATTTTTAATATGCATCAATCCCAAGTGCGGACCAAAGGTCTTGTAAAGCGAAAAAAGATAGATATCCGCGTCAAGATCCTTCAGGTCGGGAAAACCGTGCGGGGCGTAACCGACGCCATCCACGACGGACAAAGCGCCGTGCTCATGGATCAATGCTGTGATCTCTTTTACAGGATTGATAGCACCGATCACATTGGAACAATGCGGGAAAGCGACCATTTTTGTTCTTTTCGTGAATAGGGCTTCCAGATCCTGTTTGTTCAATAAACCCATGTCGGGATCCACATGCCATTCCACGACCTTCATTCCCCTATCAGCCAATCTTCGCCAGGCGCCTGAGTTCGCCTCATGGTCCTGGCAGGACACGATGATCTCATCGCCGTCTTCCCACATGGGACGCATGGCATTCGCCAAGACATAGACGTTTTGCGTTGTGGAAGGACCGAAATGGATCTCATTTTCATCTACGTTCAGGTAATCGGCCATTCGTTTGTAAGATGCCTCCATCAATTCACCTGCCAGCATGGATGCCGGATACGGATAATTGACCTGCACTTTATTTTTCATGTAAAAATTCATCAAACGATCGATAAACTGCCGGCATGGATAGGATCCGCCGGCACTTTCAAAAAAGGCCCAGCCTTCCAAACTTGGTTCGGTAAAAGCCGGAAATTGTGAGCGAATGAAATCAAGATCAAGTTTTTTCATTATAATGCCTTATTAATTAACAAAATATACAAAAAGACTAAAGTCATGGATATATTAAATAATTATCAATTTTTGCCGAGATCAATATACGTGAAATTGCGATGCATGTCCAACTGAAATCAGCTGACTTATGTTCTATTGTTTTTTAGTTTTCAATTTTTAGACGCGTTGTGTTTTTTCTTTGAAAATTAACGAGCCGGCAATAAATGTTATCAAAGAAACGACAATACCGTAAATCGCGGCATCCAACCCGATGTTTTTAAACCATAAAGGCGAATGACCGCTCTTTTGCAGGATCATCAGGATCAGTGTAAAACCACCTCCGAATATCATGCCGAGAAATGCACCGGCTGAACTTGATCTTTTCCAAAAATAGGCACCCAATGTCGGAATAAAAAGGCCCGAGACCATAAAGGCGTAAGCATAAAGAATGGCATCAAGCACGGTAGTGAACATGGCCGCCAGCACGACCGCTGTCACACCGATGACCAGCGTGCTGATCATGGACCAGCGCATGCTTGTCTTTTCGTCCATGTCTTTTTTAATGTGCCGCTGAATGACATCATTGACCACATTTCCGGACGATGCCATCAGGCAGCTGTCAGCGGTTGACATGATCGCAGAAAAATAAGCAGCTATCACAATGCCGGTCACACCGATTGGCAGAACATGAGAGATCAGCATCGGCATGGCCATTTCGGCTTCTGCTGCCGGGAAAACTACCCGCGCGCACATGCCGAGAAAGACACCGGTGAAAGCCATAACGGGATATTCAAAAATACCTGCGATATACCAGGCACGCTTTGCTTCCTTAACATCTTTAGTCGCATACATACGCTGATACAGTGTCATGCCGATCAGCCATATAGGAATGATCGTAACCATCCAGTTCACTACTTGTTTCCAACTGATATTGTTCAATCTAAAGAATTCCTGAGGTAAATTCGTCCGTAAAGCCTCGAATCCCCCTATCTTAACCAAAGTAAACGGGATCGTAACGGCGATCAATCCGGTCAGAAGGATTATCCATTGGATTGTGTCGGTATATATGACAGCTTTCAAACCCCCGATCACCGTATAGGAAACCGTGATCACGGCGATCAGCAAAATTGAGAATCTAAGCGGATCCATGCCAAGGGGAGCTTGTTGAAAAATGGTAACGGATGCCAGCTTGGCACCGGCCAGGATCTGTGCTCCCGTGAAGCCCATATAACCGATACCGCTGATAATTGCCGCAGCCAGTGCGACTTTATCATTGTATCTGAATCGCAGAAAATCAGGATAGGTCATCATGCCGTGCTTGACATCAATTTTTTTGATCCTGGGAATAATAAAAACGGCAGACAGCCAGGCTCCGACGAGTCCTGTAAACAATAGCCAGCTACCCGATAGGCCCATTAAAAATCCTACACCGCCCAAACCGATGCTGAAACCGCCCCCGACATCCGTGGCAACAATGGAAAGTCCCACATGGGTTGCCTTTAAGCTCCGGTTGCCCACATAATAATCTTCACTGTGCTTATTCTTTTTGAAATAATAAACACCAACGCCTAAAACAACTGTCATGTACAGAGCAAAGATCATATAATCTATCCAATGCATAGAAATCCCTTCGTTGATCCGTAAATTATTTTCTATTTATAATTTCTTATACCAAATATTCATGCTTTCGATCCGGTCGGCAATATTCGTGTTGTTTTTAAGTCTGCCCCCATATGCATATCCGGCTTTGGCAAAAGTGATATGCAACGCCAGTCCGTTACCCCGCCAGTCCGGCAGCGTAGCAAAATCGGTCATTTCGGCATAGGTACCGCTTTCGTTTTTTTCAGCCGATGACAGTGCAACGATCTTTCCTTCAGATTCAACACAAAAGTAATCGACGAGTTTTTCCATGGTTGTTCGAATATAATCGGGATCGTCGATCGGAAAAGGATAAGTGGGAAAAACTTCTTTATAAATCAGAGTCATATCCGGAATATCATTTTCAGTACATTCACGAATACGAAATAAAGAAGAATCCAGTCTTCCGATCTTGTCGTCTTGTTTATCTAGAGCCAGTTGCAGGTTTTTTTCATACAATTCACGATCTTTTTCGATCTTTCTGTCTTTATCCAAATAGTAAGCCAAAAAAAGTGCTTCCCGGTCTCTGGGATACATATCGGGAATACGTGCTTCGACCAGAAATCCTTCACTTAAAAATGGCAGTGCCTGTATCTCGTTGATCTTGGCAAAGACCTTCCCATAGCCTTCTTCTTTCGCTTTTTTTATTAATCGCAAAGGTAACGAATAGATCTCTTTTTCAGAGGCTTTCATAAGATATATTCTGTCATTGAAAGGACCGTGTTGAATAAGGGATCCGCAACTGAGTTTTTCGACTTTATCAATCATGATCAATCTTTTCGTCTTTTATAACGCGCATTATTCGATGGAACAAGAGAGATCGTCTTGTCATAATCCGCCAGAAGTTTCTCTATTCCTACCGCTTTGTACTCTTCCGCATCCTGCAGAAGAAGATCACGCTGGCAATTTTCACAATTCCGGTCACAGAACGATGGTTCATAGGAATCAGGTTCTTTATAAGTTGAAATAACACCTTCATAATTTCTCAGAACAACCCGGTTCGTTGACCAGGAGATCAGATAGTTCGGCATCACCGGTATCTTGCCTCCCCCGCCCGGGGCATCGATCACATAAGTGGGAACACAAAGTCCGCTGGTATGTCCGATCAAACTTTCAAGGATCTCAATGCCTTTTCCTACCGGTGTCCTGAAATGGCTTAATCCTTCCGAAAGATCGCATTGATAAAGGTAATACGGACGGACCCGGTTGAATGCCAGTTTATGAACCAGTGATTTCATGATGCGGGGACAGTCATTAACGCCCGCCAGAAGCACGGATTGATTTCCAAGAGGGAATCCGGCATCGGCAAGTTTTCTCAATGCGGTACGAGATGAATTCGTCAGTTCCCGTGGATGGTTAAAGTGCGTATTGATCCAAAGGGGCTGATGTTTTTTAAGCATTTCGACAAGTTCGTCCGTAACACGATACGGCAGAACCACCGGAGTGCGTGTCCCGATCCGGATAATTTCAACATGCTCGATCTTCCTCAGTTCGGTCAGTATCCAATCCAGATAATCATTTGATAATAAAAAAGGATCACCGCCGCTAAGAAGAACATCCCGGATCCGGGGAGTCTTTTTAATATAATCGATACCCTTCATGATCTGTTTTTTATTCGGTATGCTGTCCACATCCCCGACCTGTCGTTTTCGTGTACAGTGCCTGCAGTACATGGCGCAGGTATTACTGACCAGGAACAGAACCCTATCCGGATAGCGGTGGGTCAGTCCGGGTACCGGACTGTCCCTATCCTCGCTGAGAGGATCGACCATATCCGTATTATGCACCCTCAACTCATCTATTACGGGAAAACTCTGTTTGAAAATGGGATCATTCATTAAATCCTCAGTATTGATCAATGATAGATAATACGGTGTGATCGACATGGGGAATTTTGATGTGATTTCGTTATACTGCTTACGAATTTCTTCGGAAACCTTGATATCAAGGAGATTTTCAAAGGTTTCAAGATCGCGGATAGTATGCCGGACCTGCCATTTCCAATCCCGCCAGTTTTTCAGTTCACCGCCATCGATTTCTTTCAGTATACTTTTTTGCTTCTCGGAGATCATAATTTATCCGTTCATTTATGTGTTATTGATGTCAATATCAGCGTTCGGCAGTAAATTTGATGGAGCATCGGGGTCCTCTGCTTCCATGAGTTCAACTACCCTTTCAAGTGAGTGGATGATTGAATCCAGCTCCTTGTTTTCAAGTTCCGCCAATGCTGATGCGAATTTATCTTGAACTAAAGAAGGCGTTTCATTCAGAATACCGCGTCCGGCATCGGTAAGAGTAAGGTAGACCTTGCGCCTGTCTTCTTTTGAACGTTCTCGGATCACATACTGCTTGATTTCCAGCCGATCGATAATGCCTATGACCGTACTTTCGCTGAGATTGACCATTCTTGCCAGTTCTTTTGTTATAACGGGTTCATGATCACCCAAAGCATCCAGACAAAAGAGCTGTGGAGTCGTTAATCCCAATTCCGAATTGATCTTTCGCGAATACTTATCCACCGAGCGGATCATACGCCTTATGGCGCTGAGAATCCTGTACTCATAATTGTTCATATTTTTGTTCATCATTTACCCTTTATAATAATTCGTATACGAATTATTTCTACACGAAGATATTAATATGTCTGAATTAAGTCAAGAAATACTTGAAGAGATATGACTTATGAGTTATGAGTTATGAGTTACGAGATATGCGTATCTAATTTTCTTACTCCTTACTCCTTACTTCTTACTGCCTACTGCCTTCTGCCTACTGTTTACTTCAATCTTAAAATCGGGTAATTGATCTATATT
>CAYVLJ010000108.1:0-6871 GCA_964452375.1 uncultured bacterium
CGACCGGCAGAACGGATCCGCGCAGAGTGATCTCGCCGGTCATGGCCAGATCATTGTTGACCTTGCGTTCGCTCAGGACCGATACCACGGCGCTGAGCAGCGTGACACCGGCGGAAGGACCGTCTTTGGGTACTGCGCCGGCCGGAATATGTATGTGCAGATCGTAGGATTTGTCAAAACGCTCCTCAATACCGAGTTCTTTGGTATTGGACCGGATAAAGCTCAGCGCAGCCTGTGCGGATTCTTTCATCACATCACCGAGCTGACCGGTAAGCTGCAGCTTGCCTTCACCGGGCATTTTGGTCGCTTCAATGAAAAGAATATCACCGCCGACCTGCGTCCAGGCGAGTCCGATGGCAATTCCGGGACGTTTCATGCGTTCGGCACGATCCCGGATGAATTTTTGTTTACCAAGATACTTGCTGATCGTTCGATCAGAAATGCTTTTTTTACGGAATCGGCCCGCTTCGACCTTTTCTTTGGCAACTTTACGGGCAACATGGGCGATCTCGCGTTCCAGTGACCTGACACCCGCCTCACGGGTATAGTTCTGAATGATGGCGCGAATTCCCTCTTCGGAAAAGTTGATATCCTTTTTGGTCAATCCGTGTTCTTGCACCTGTTTGGGAATAAGGAATTTCTCGGCGATATGGGATTTCTCCGGAAGCGTATATCCTGAAAAATCAATAAGTTCCATTCTGTCGCGAAGCGGACCCGGGATGGTTTCGGACCAGTTAGCAGTTGCAATGAACATAACGTTGCTCAAGTCGAAGGAGGTCTCCAGATAATGATCGGAGAAACTGTAGTTCTGTTCGGGGTCCAGGACCTCCAGCAATGCGCTGGACGGGTCGCCTTTGTAATCCGCGCCGCGTTTATCGATCTCATCAAGAATGAAGATGGGATTATTGGAACCGGCTTTTTTGATACCCTGAATAATGCGTCCCGGCATGGCGCCGATGTAGGTTCTGCGGTGGCCGCGGATCTCGGCTTCGTCACGTACGCCTCCGAGTGACATTCTGTGAACTTTCCGGCCCATGGCGCGCGCAATGGATTTGGCCACTGAGGTTTTTCCCGTTCCGGGAGGGCCTACAAAACAAAGGATGGGACCTTTGACCGCAGATTCCGGATCGTTTTCCAGTTTCAACTTGCGGACCGCCAGATATTCCAAAATGCGCAGCTTGATCTTGTCCAAACCGTAATGGTCTTCCTCCAGGATCTTGGCGGCGTTCGCCAGGTCGATCTCGTCTTCGGTTGAGACGGACCAGGGCAATTCGGTCAGCAGTTCGAGGTAGGTGAGGGAGACATTGTATTCGGGGGATTGCTTGGACATGCGGCCGAGTCGTTCGATCTCGCGATCGGCTGCTTTTTGTGCTTCTTCGGGTAATTTGGCCTCTTCAAGATCTTTTCTCAGATCTTTGATACGTTCATCCTCGTCCTCACCCAATTCCTTGCGAATGGCTTTCATCTGCTCACGCAGGTAGTATTCGCGCTGGTTCTTGTTGATATTCTCTTTAACATCCAACTGGATCTTTTCACCGATCTTGGCTTTTTCGTATTCATCCTGAAGAATGGCAGCCACATGAACCAATCGTTTACTGATATCAAACTGTTCCAGCACGTTTTGTTTTTCTTCAACGGTGATATTGAGCATGGAGGTGATCACATCGGCGAGATTGCCGTCATCGACCGCGTTCATCATCATGGTGATATTATCCTTGGACAAATACTCGGAAATATCAACCAATTCCTTGAAAGATTCTTTCAGGCGCTCACGTATCGCGACGCTTTCGATGGAATCATCCTGTTGTTCAGACAGACGCTGAACGATACCGTGATAGTAGGGTTCGAATTTCGTAATTCTATGAATTTCAACACGTTCCAGTCCCTGGATGATCACGCTTCGGCTCTTGTCCGGCATAGTGAAAACCTTGACGATACGGGCCAGTGTACCGTAACGGTAGAGATCATCCTCGGTGGGATTTTCGATAGCTATATCTTTCTGTGCGACAACCACGAATATCTGATTTTCTTTCATGATATCGTTTAGCAGGCGCAGGGAGTGCACGCGTCCGACATACAGGGGAATGATCTGCTGCGGAAAGAGCACCGTATTGCGCAGGGGCATGACGGGTATCTCTTTCGGGACCTTGTATTCGTCTATAAGGCTCTTATCATATTGTACGGGTTCGAATTTATTCATTTATGTTTTCCTTTGTTTCAAATTTCTTTTCGTAGTTTTATTATATTTGATTTCTTTTATTGTGTTCCGATCGTTTGCAAGTTTATCGCCCTGCGGACTGTTGAGGAGCCTTTGGCTCGTTTAGGGTTTAGCGTTTAATTCTTCGACTCCTCTGGAGTCGCAATATTTTTAAAGCAGCTTTCATACTATTCTTCTTTGACTCCTACGGAGTCGGTACCCAATAGTCATCCTGAAATCCCTAATCGCTTCGCGCCGTTTAGGGTTTAGGAGTTTAGTTTGTTCAACCACTCTGTGGTTGGTATTAATGTGTTGATTCGTTACTATTCATGTTTAACCCCGCTGGGGTCGTATGTTTTATGAGCACTTTTCTTGTATTCTTCTTTGACTCCTACGGAGTCGTAATATTTTGTAAGCAGCTTTCTATATTCTTCTTTGACTCCTATCGGAGTCCCTACGCAATAGTCATCCTGAAATTCCGAAGCGCTTCGTGCCGTTTAGGAGTTTAGTTTGTTCAACCACTCTGTGGTTGGTATTAATGTGTTGATTCGTTACTATTCATGTTTAACCCCGCTGGGGTCGTATGTTTTATGAGCACTTTTCTTATATTATTCTTTGACTCCTCTGGAGTCGTAATATTTTGTAAGCAGTTTTCATACTATTCTTCTTTGACCCCGCTGGGGTTAATTCTGCATAAACCCCGTTAGGGGTTGAACAACAGTAGAATTATGATCATCAATTTAAGCGAACCCTGGTGGGGTTCAACATTAAACGCTTAAACTCTAAACCATTAAACGTATCAATCATATATGTCAATTATCAATTATTTATTCTTAATTTTTAATTATTCATTTCCTCTCTTTTCAAGCTCATTTGTATTCTTTTTCAATTCTTCCTCCGGCTTCGGATACGCTTCCGGATCAGTGATGAATCCCGGTTTTTTCGCATTGGTGCGGCCATCTTGTTTGATCTTAAAGGTCTTAATGGTCGCAGAACCTTCATGCGGCATAATATAAAATAATCGAAGCAGTCTGACAACCCTCATAGTTATCCGCTCATGCTTGCTTTTCAGCCAGTTAAGCATTTCGGCCACCCGGGGATCTTCTTTTGAGACATTCAATCGGGCGCAAACCTCCAAAACGGAAATAGCGCCGCCGACAAAAGAACCCTCGAGCATGTAGTCGCCGGAAAAATTCTCCCAGGCCTGTTTTCCCTGAATGATTCCCCCGGGATTATCGTCCCAGATATGACTTAAAATGAATTCCACGCCTTTTCGCACTTTGGTGCTGTTCATGTACTTCATGCTGAAGCTGAAAATGTGCAACACTTTGACAGTCAGCCAGATATCCGAATATCCCGCTTTGGTACCGCCCCAGCCCTTGTCTTCATTTTGTTGTTTTAGCAGCCATTTGAGGGCTTTTTCAACGTAGGGGTTGTTCACGATGCCGTATTCGACGAGTGTCTCGATAATAAAGGCGTTCCCGGCAAGAGAGACCGGAAAAGAACCGTCCTCTTTTTGGTATTTGATCAGCATGGTCAGGGCTTTGGTGATGGAAGTCATTTTCTTGCTGCAATTATAAAACCGCAGTTCCTTGACGATCGAAGCCAGCTTGAGAAGCATTTCTTCTTTGCGATCTTCCTCAAATTTATCGAGGTTTTTTAAAATGCGCTCCAGGGTCAGCAAAAGGTTCAATCTCCGTTTGGCGTGTTTGACCTCGTGTTCCGTGCGCAGTAATTGCTCGTCGTCATGATCGAAATTCAAAAAATTCTTATACAGCTCATATCGAATGGGCGCATGATATCCGTTAAATAGCACCGGAATGGGATCGTAGGGGAGGTTCGTTGCGAACCAATTGACCAACTTTGGATTTTTATGAAACATGTATTTTTCTCGATTTCTGGTTAACCACAGATTTCTCAGATGACGCAGATTAAAAAATGCATTGTCTGTGAAATCTGCGGAATCTGTGGTTTATATTATTTTCTTTTTCGCAGAATTTTTCCTTCCGCCATGACCATCTTGGGAAATGACCCCAGATGCAGCGGGTCTTTGTCCCAGACGACCAATGAGGCCCATTTGCCTTTTTCCACGGAGCCCAGTTTATCGTCAATGCCCAGGATCTTGGCGGGTTTGCTTGTGATCAATGCAATGGCGTCTTCTTCGCTCATGCCGTAGATCATGAAATATTTCAGCGTGTCGCGCAAAGAGGTGGAAATGATCACCGGATGGTCGGAAATAAGAGCATAGTCGGCTTTGGACTGCATGAGAAGTTTGACATTCTGGTAGAAGCCGTGCTTCAGTTCAACTTTGTAACCCAGGGATGCCAAAGGACCGTACATAATGGGAATGCCCGCTTTGGCCAGTTCGTCGAACACGCTTTTGTGCCACACGTCACAGGTATGGTCTGCGGTACATTTTAAACCGTATTTTTCCTTGAGCCTGATCAGGTACATGACGTCATCTTCTTTGTGAACATGCACTTTGGCTGTCTTATCACCGCTCAGCAGGGCAAGATAATCTTTATCTTCCGTAGAAAAACTGTTATCGTGATCATAGGTGGCATCCACGATCATCTGATCGAATTCGGCTTTGGAGATCTCGGCTTTTTCCAACTTTTTCTCAGCTTCATGGAATGCCTTATCTTTTTTATGATCGGCTTTTTTCTTTTTCAGCAGGATCTCGTCGAATTTGCGTTCGAGGATACCGTAAACGCCCATGCGGGTGTTGGGACGGTTGCCTTTCCAGTCGGTTGTTGAACGGGGATTGTATCCCAGAGCCATCTTGTAACCGTGATGCAGGATCTCGGCGTCTTTGCGAGTTTCGGCGAAATTACGGATGACCTTGGCTTTGCCGCCGATGAGGTTGCCGCTGCCTGGGACCACGCAGGAGTAGAGATGACCGAAATCCACCGCATCGGCAAATGCGCGGTCGTCGAAGTAAATGCTGTCGACGGGATCGTTCGAGATCAGGAACTGATTCGTATAATCGTTGGTCTCGCCTTCCTGATAGGGTTCGCCTTCACGGTCCATGCCGATATGGCTGTGTCCGTCGATGAATCCCGGCGTCACGATGCCTTCATAGTCGGCATTTTTCTTTTTTGCCGTGATGTCGACGATCTCGTTGCCTTCGACGATGACGGCCTTATTTTCCAGGACGGTGTTACCGTCGTAGAGGGTGGTTGCGTTGATGATGGTTTGTTTTGGCATGTTTTTTCCTTTCGTTCGGGTGGATCCCAGATCCACCCATGAGTATCGGGCAGAACTCGGTTCTGCCCTTACCACATAGTATTTTTATACTTCGTTCGGGCAGATCCCAGATCCGCCCTCTCAGTGGTATATCGGGTGGTTCTGGGAACCACCCTTGCCACTAGCGTTTACTTACTTTATCAAACTCTTCATTTGTTTGATCGTCCCCACCGGATCCTTCGAACCAAATACGGCAGATCCCGCTACAAAAACCTCAACTCCCAGTTTTGAGACGCGGCGGATATTGTCAAGATTGATGCCGCCGTCGATCTGGATGAGGTAGGGGAGGTCAAGCTCCATTTTCAGTCGGGAGAGCTCCAGCGCCTTCGTATCCGCGCTGTGCAGGTAGGATTGTCCCCCGAAACCCGGTTCCACGGACATGATCAGAACGTAGTCAATATCGGGCAACAGATCTTTGATGGCATCCACCGCTGTTTTCGGTTTGATCACGATGCCGGCCTTCACGCCTTTGCTTTTGATGTAATTCAGCAAGGCCAGCGGCTGCTCGGTGGCTTCGATGTGAAAGCTCAGCGAATCCACGCCCGCCTCGATGTATTGATCGACGGATTCATCCGGATTTCTGATCATTAGATGGGCATCCAGGTGCAGGTCGGTCAGCTTGCGGCTCTGCTTGATCACCGGCGGACCGAAGGTCAGGTTCGGCACGAAATGACCGTCCATCACGTCACAGTGCACCCAGTCCGCGCCCGCTTTTTCAAGCATCCGGATCGCCTGCTCGATATTCATGAAATCGGCAGAGAGGATGGATGGGGCTATGAGTTTTTTCATATACGTCCTTTATATAACCACAGATTACACAGATTACGCAGATAAAGATATTTAATCTGTGACATCGGCGAAATCTGTGGTTTTTTTATTTCTTCCATTTTCAATTATCCATTGATCATTTAATTGTCAGTTGTCCTTTGTCAATTGTTCAAACGATTCTTTTGCTTTATAGGATGATCGGACCAACGGTCCCGATTCGCAATGTTTTATTCCTGTGCTCAGTGCTTTTTCTTTATAAACAGCAAATTTATCGGTCAGTTTTTTCATAAAATTCCTTTTTTAACCACAGATTACGCAGATACCGCAGATTTTAAGATATTATCTGTGCAATCTGAGAGATCTGTGGTTCTCTTATTCAAATTCTCGTAAGATTCTTTTGCTTTATAGGATGATCGGACCAACGGTCCCGATTCGCAATGTTTTATTCCTGTGCTCAGTGCTTTTTCTTTATAAACAGCAAATTTATCGGTCAGTTTTTTCATAAAATTCCTTTTTTAACCACAGATTACGCAGATACCGCAGATTTTAAGATATTATCTGTGCAATCTGAGAGATCTGTGGTTCTCTTATTCAAATTCTCGTAAGATTCTTTTGCTTTATAGGATGATCGGACCAACGGTCCCGATTCGCAATGTTTTA
>CAYVLJ010000109.1:0-6564 GCA_964452375.1 uncultured bacterium
ATATGGTTGTCCAGCCGCCAGGGCTGTAAACATGGCAACGGAATCAGACGTATTGATACCGCTTGCATCAGGGTTTGATACAACCGCGAGCGCCGGATTGGTGCTGTTCTCAAAGACATTCCATGTCCATGAAGCACCAAATCCACCCGACTCGAAATCGATGGGTGCATTTTGCGCAAAGACCAATGTTGATATCAACATCAGCATTGCGAGCATTCTCATTAGGTTTCTCATTTCATACTCCTTTATGAAAGTTATTTATTTAAAAGAAATTCCAGTGAATTTCTCATTGCTTTTTTGGGTGTGCGATCTTCATTAAAAAGCCCCCAGTGTTTTTCGGCGTGATTGGGCGAGCTGTTGCTTCCGCCGCCTTTCCAGGATTCGTCAAAGATCTCAAACCAGTAAGTCATTATCCGATTTTTTTCTGACCAGTCTGTGATCACCTGAAAAAAGATCTTCTGTTCTTCCTCATCGGGATGGCGCTGGAATTGTGTCCCCTGAGCCCCAACACCGATATCGTTTTTATCGTAATCCGTCGGCCAGCCGATCTCGGCAATAATAAGCGGTTTGTCCGGGTGGATCTTGATGAGTTCTTTATAAACGGAATCTGTCCATGCAATGGCATTTTCAAGCTTAATACCGTTCCAGATCGGGTGGATATGCGTTGAAATAAAGTCCAGTTCGTTTGCTATTTCAATGCTTTCTTCTTCCAACCAGAATTTATAATCGTCTGCCGTGGTCACGGGCTGAACAACCGCCGGGCGCACCATGCGAATGTACTTGAGCAGGTTTTCCTGCGACATTCTGTGATAGGCCCAGAATACCCTGGTTTCATTTCCGACACTCACTGACGTGACAATATCCGGGTACTTATTGGCAAGCTGAATGCCCTTGCGGACCTGTTCCAAGTTGTCAAACATTTTTTCCGGATGCTTGGTCTCATTCTCAAGCCAGATGCCGAGCATGATTTTTACGGGAATATTATGCTTTCTTATTGTTTCCAGCAATTTTTCACTGTGAGAATCAGAACCATACACACGAACATGTTTCCAATACTTTGTGAATATTTGAAAATCCTCTAACATTTCAGATTCAGTTGGACCGACGCCTCCGGGTGATTGGCCTTTGCGATAAAAACCGTAGGCGGCTGCATTGGGAACGATCTCGACCGGACGTTCTTTCTTTAAATGTTTTTGACTAAGCTGTACCTGAACCGTTTGCAAGGCATTGGCCGGTATATGGATAGTTGCATATTCATCTTTGATCTGCAAATGGTAGTTAATGGCTTTTTTTGTCGTATTCAGCACCTGAACGCTTAAAATGTTTTTATCATTGATCGTCGCGCAAGCGTGAAGATCATCGTTGCCAAGATCGTAACGATCAAGTTTTGTTCCAACGGCATGATCTCCCGGCCTGATGGTTCGGCTCAGCTGTGAGAGAATGTAGTATATAGGGGTATAGTAAACATATTGGGTTTCGGTATCGATCATGATCGGTGCCCCGCAATAGTTCCCTACATGGTTGGGACCGCCGTTCTTATCCAGCACTATATTCCAGTCGATCCATCCGGTCAACCAGTTATCCAGGCTAACTATAATGTTTCGCGCATAGCGGTGAACGGGTGTGTACATGGGATGATCTTCTTCGATCACTCCTTGCCACGGAGCTGTATATCCCCAATCTGTCGCCGATTTATTCCACCAAAAAGCATCGTTGTCAAACCAGCCTTCTTCCTTGAAACCGGCGGGATCTTTTATGCCGCCGGGCGCTTCCTTTCCAAGGTCGTCTATACATCCCTCGGTATGAATGAGATCATATTCCGGGTATGCGTTGTGAACACGGTCTAAAACGTCTTCATAAACCTTTACCGTACTTTCGTACCAATGTACTGCGGCACCGTCGACATATCGAGCGCTTTGTTTGTCGGGAAAGATCACATGGGCCCAATGTTCCAGGCCATCGCGGTTTTGATCATATGCGAATAGTTTCACTTCGTCAAATCCGTTGTGATGAAGAGTCGGGCCAAGATTTCTTTTAATAAAATTATTTTGTGATTCCGGAGTGAAATGCATGCTTTCCCATTGACCGTTGTTTCCATGGGGCTCGTTTACGGGGGTCAATGCCCATATGTCAACGCCTTCTTGTTTATAGGCTTCTAAATATTTGACCAAATAATCGGCATAAGTCTGAACATATTCTTTTTTTAACCGGCCACCTGTTCCCTGCCAGTCGTTTTCAGGTGACCCCGGAACATACCAGTCTTCGATATCTTTCATCCAGGCGGGGGCTGTCCATGCAGAAGCAACAATTTTGATATCAGGATTAATTGACTGAGCTTCTTTTATCATAGGTAAAAGATCATAGCTCTCATTAATGATACGCTGATGAACATTTCTATCAAAGCCTTCAGAATCAACTGCTATACTGAACGATGTTAGGTCTTTATCGTTCTTTTTATCTGCATAAGAATACTTTCCTTCTACGGTAAAATCACAGGCGCCGATATGCGTTCTGGCCAAAGAAAAATTCGCTCCGTTCACACCATAGATCTTTTGCATTACCTCTTTTCTCTTCGCTTCATCAAGATGGGCAAGAACAAAGGCTGATGACTCTGTAAATGATGTGCCGATGCCTTCTATGCGCTGTTTTTTTTCATCCGGATAGATGTTTAGAACGATCCCGGTTGCCTGTCCGCTTGCAAACCGAACATTCTTTTTAAGGTCTATTCTGTCCCCGGCTTCAGAGGTCACGAGAATCTCTGAGGTTTTTTTCAATTGCTGATCTTTCATTTTTGACATAACTCTTTTATTTTGACAGGAAGAAAATAATATCAGTATGGTCGTGACGGCGATCAAGGGATACAACCAGATAAGTTTTTTACTTTTTTTCAACATCTTTTTCTTTCCTTTTTGATCCACAGTTCTCTAAACAAATTTCATCTTGTGATCTTTATCCCAAAGGCCCCAGTTGGCACCCACATCGCCTTCCGCATCGACTTTCCATGTTTCATCAAAACTTGAAAAATAGAAAACATCAATATTTTCTTCTTCCGCCCAAAGATATGTGTTAATAAAATATTTAAGGGCGTTTTCATCGGAGGGAATGGCGGCTGTTTTTACGGGTTGTCCCACATTGGGCCATCCGGTTTCGCTGATGATCACAGGTTTTCCTTTTGCCGCCTTAACTGCGATGGCATACATCTGTTTCATGTAAACCAAGGCATGTTCCAATGGATAACCTTCCCAGAAAGGATAACAATTTGCCATGATGACATCACAGATTTCAGTGATCTTGGGGTTCAGCGGGAATAAATAATATGCATCAACATATCCCACGGGGATCTCGGGAACCGCGTCCTTGATGCGTAGCATATGTTTTACGACGGCATCTTCAGACAGATCATTGCGAAGACGTACTTCGTTACCTACCGCCATCATGTCGACATGTCCTGCTTTTGCAAGTTCTATCAGAGCGCTAACTTCGAGTTCATTCTTTTTTTCATCACTTCCTATCCAGGCGCCTACAAGGGTTTTAATTCCAAATTCATGAGCGATCTCGGGAATATGTTCATTTCCGTCAGTACAGGAAAAACTCCGCACCCATTTCACGTACGGTTGTAAAATAGCCATGCGTTCCCTGATCTGTTCTTTACTTAATTCAGAACCGGGACCTTGTCCTTCCATATAGGGACTGAATGATATTCCATGAATTCCTTTGTTCATGATATCTTTAAACATATCAACGAGACCTTTTTCCGTTTTGCCGCCAAAATTAAATCCGCCGATACCTGTATTTTCAATTATTTTTGACATCGTCTTTCCATTTTACATATGTTAAGTATTTTACAGGGATATCCGTAAAGCCCCATGCGCGGAGTTGCCGGGACCAGCCACCCAGATTATCGATGGAAACAGGGATGAAATTCAGCCCGTTATTCTCCGGGATTTCTTTATCCAGATAAAGCTTGTCCACGATCATTTCGACGGATTTCTTACCCCAAAGATATGTGGGCTGTCCGAGAAGGACTTGTACCATGCCGTTTTCAATATAAGGAAGCTGTTCCGGCAAGGCATCCATCGCGACGATCTTGTATTGTCCCGGATCAATGACATTCAATAATTTATCACCAAACAGCGGCCATCCTCCGACCATCGCCCAGCCTTGGATGTCCGGATGGGCTTTTTGGGCGTCCAGCATCGCGATAATTGCATCGCTTTCGGTTTCTTTGTGGTGATATACACCGACGATTTTGATATCCGGATATTTTTTGGCTTCATCGATAATTCCCGCTGTTCTTTTCTTAAGGTTGGGCGCATCGATATTTCCCGCCAAGACCGCAATGCTACCCTGACCATCCATTTGTTTTGCAAGTTCGTCCATGAGGCGCGCGCCGATCTCGGCATCATCCGATCCTATGAATGCAATGCGCTTCGATTCCGGAGCATCGCTGTCGAAGGTCACAACCGGAACACCTTGTTCAGCTGCATAATTAATGGCTTCGGTCAAGAGTGCTTTGTCTGAGCAGGAAACAACAATGGCATTCGTACTGTCCGCAACGGCTTTCCGAATATATTGTGCCTGAACTTCAGCGCTTTCCCTTGCAGGAATTCGGGGATCAATGACCACATCCATTGTCTTGAAACGTTTCGATAATTTTTCCGCCGCCGCCCGAGCACCTTCAACAGCCGATTTAAAGACCGGATTTTCGGCACTTTTTGTTATGACCGTGATAGTGATTATTTGATTATTTTCAGTTTTGATATCTTTTGAATCAGATTTATCACAGCCTGAGATCAAAAAGATCATGAACAATACCAATAATATTTTAACTGTGTTTTTTATCATGTTATCTCCTAAGCTGCCGGTTCCACAACTTTGATATTTTCATTTTTTCGATTGATCTTGAGTTGTTGCCTGATCTCGTAAGACCGGTCTTCCGTGATCTTATAGATCTTAACCATAAAGATCGCAATAAGCTTACAAGTAGCCGGAATAAATACGTCGAACAGTCTCATTTGAAGAAACGTGCTTGAGGTTTGGGCGCCGCTTAAAGCAACATTAAATCCCGTTTTGTTGAGCAGAAATCCGGATAGGGCAAATGCCAGGGACATCCCCAGCTTTACGGTCCACCAATAAATGGAGCTGTACATTCCTTCACGCCGTTTACCCGTATTGAGCTCATCGAGATCACAAACATCCGCTACCATTGAATTCATCAATGTAAACAATCCGCCCATGCCAATGGCGATCAGGGGGGCCGGAAGCAATACTTTCCACGGGACCATTGGATCATAGCAGAACCATTTAAGCAGACTGCCGATGAACGTTGAGGCTGTAGCAAGCATAAATGTGCGCCTTTTGCCCAATTTTGTCGATATCCATGTCACAAAAGTGATGGCAAGAAATGTGGAGATCGTATTGATGGTTCCAAAAAGTCCGATGTAACGTGCGCCCATATCCGTGTCACCACCGCTAACATAAAAAATAATAATATATGAACTGAAAGCACCAACGAGCATCATGCTGTTAAACATGAAAAATGTTCCGACGGCTAATTTTAGAAATTCTTTGTTTTTCAGGGTCTCTCCCAATCCTGAGAAGAAAACCCTTATGTTGCGTCCGATGCCCTGCCAGAGACTTTCTTTCTGTTTTTCACCATCGACAAACACATAGCGTTCGCGCGTAAATATTGCCGGAAGAATGCCCAGCACAATGACCAGGACGCCTATCAGAATAGCCAGCGTTCTTGCTCCTTGTACCGAGTCGGAAAAGATCCGGTCATTTTCCATGAAAGCGTAAAACCATGGGAGAATGATCCAGGCGAATTGACCCATAAAATTAGTCACACCCTGAACGCGCGTCCGCTCATGATAATCTTCCGTAAGTTCGTAGCCAAGAGCTACCCATGGGGTTGCAAAGATAGTATAGAACAAGTAAAAGACAATGGAGCCCGTCAGGAAAACGCCAAAGTAAAACATTTCACTTTTTCCATAGGGCAATTGCCACATTAATGCAAATGTAATACCGACACCTATGGCCCCGACAAAAATATATGGCCGCCGGCGTCCGAATTTGGATCTGGTATTATCGGAAACATGTCCCATGATGGGGTCGGTAAAAGCATCGGTAAAACGTGGAATAGCCTGAAGCGTTCCAACGAGAGCGGGGTTCATGCCAAGGCCTACATTCAAAATAATGGACATATAACCAATGGCGGAACCTAAAAGATTATTAACAATTGACCCGAGTCCGTAGGCAAATTGTTGCCCGTTGGAGACTCTGTCCTTTGCGGCGGTTTGGTGAGGTTTGTGTGCGCTCATAATGATGTTTTCCTTTATATTCGAAGATCAATTGGTTTCTTGGTAAACCCGGACGTAATCAATATGCATTGTCTGCGGAAATACGGTGTACTGGTTAGGCGATCCGACAAAGTTTCCCCCGACCGCGACGTTAAGAATTAAATAGAAAGGGTGATCAAAAACCCAGTCTCCTGGAAGATCATCGAGTGTAATTGTTTGAAAGATCATATCATCGACATACCATTTCATATAATCAACACCCCAT
>CAYVLJ010000110.1:0-6501 GCA_964452375.1 uncultured bacterium
ATGAATATGTTGAAGTTACACCAAAGCATATTCGTTTAAGAAAAATATTTTTAAACAGAGATGTCAGCGGATTGGAATTTACACTGAAAAAAATGGGGAAATGGTTTACGGGTTTTGTGAACTTTACCTATCAGATCTACAGCTCGGGATCTTTCGGCGTACCGACGGAAAAAGAAGAATACGAAACAAACCCGTCCTTACGCGAACAGGATCTTTTGGACAATCCGGTAGAATATTATCCTTATCCGGCTCCCTATGCCCGTGCAAATATTGTGCTTAAAACACCATCGGATTACTCCCTGGCGGGCTTAAGCCCGGCAATTACGGGCGGATGGTCGATCAGTTTGCTGGGTTCCTGGCATGACGGAGGTTACTCAAGCCGGACGGCGTATTCCAGAGTAACACTGCCGGCCGATAATACCATTGAATTTCCTTTTGAATGGAAAGATTCGTGGTATTGTGATCTAAGGGCATCTAAAAATCTCAGAGTTAACAAAGCAAATATTAAAATATATCTTGATATTGACAATATTTTCAATATCAAACTGCTTTCAACGACGGGTCAAACCGGCTCGATCGACTGGCAGGACGGATATATCAATTCATTGCATCTCTTCTGGGAAGAAGATGTCTTTAACGGCGATGACAAGATCGGCGATTACAACACTTACGGGACCTTTGTGCCGATGGAATCCTATGAAGATCTGAGTGAAGTGACAGAGCCTTTGGAATCTGTGCTTTATCACAATCAAGCGGATGGTACGGACAGGGATGCGTCTTTCTATCGTTGGGACGGCACGGAATTTGTGCTGCAGGCGGAAGAAACAATTGATGAAATCTATGAAAAGAAAGCATATATCGATA
This sequence comes from uncultured bacterium, assembly GCA_964452375.1. Taxonomy (GTDB): domain Bacteria; phylum Fidelibacterota; class Fidelibacteria; order Fidelibacterales; family Fidelibacteraceae; genus M50B103. Next base: position 865 of record CAYVLJ010000110.1, read on the forward strand.
TGCCCAATTTGACACCAATGACCTTTCTGAATCCAAGGACGTTCAAATTGGGTGTTTCAGTAAGCTTTTGAGGTACAAGGAAGAGAATAAAATGAATAAAATATTAAAAACATTATTGATCGCAACACTCGTTATCGGAATGTTGTTCTCGGCCATACCTCTATCTAACCGGACTTGGGTAAGGGTCGGCTCGCTTCAGTCGTTTTTTGACGCTTGGGGAGCCGAACGAGCCTGGAATGCCAATTACAGCATTTACGAAGGCTTGATCTGGCCGGCTTGGTATGAACGTACCGATAACTTTGTGATTGATAGACAGTATGTGGCATGTAGAAACTTCACAAATACTAGCGGTGAAGTACAACTTTATAAATCAGCCAAGTTCAGTACGGGCGCAAGTTCTAATCAAATATTAGCTATTAGTCTTGAACAAACGGGTCGCTATCCGCATACGGATATTACTGTTGATGGAACTGCCCAATACGTAGATGATTATATCAACGGCAATTATCACGATGATTCCAAAGCTGACCGGATCGTTACCAATGTCATTCATACGGCACTGGGAGTAAAAATGACCCGAAAGATCTATGCCTTCAGTCAACAATATCACGATAATTACTTTATTTATGAGTATACCTTTGAAAATACGGGAAACATCGATGATGACGATGTGATCGAATTAAGCGAAAACATTCATGATTTTTATTTTGGCAAAATATCACGTTATTGCACAAGCCGGGAAGCCTATTATGTAACGAATTTGCGGCAAGCATCATGGGGCGCTCATCAATGGGTATACCACACGCCGATGATCGAGGATCCGGACATGCCGTATTATTACACTTGGCTTGGACAGGCGAAAACAACCGATATTACCTTGGATTACGACAATATCGGTGTTCCGGTTCTTCCCGCTGAAGCACCGATCGATGAAGCACGTTTAAGATGTCCGCAATTTGCGGGTGTAGCTGTTTTGCATACGGATGCAGCCTATAATGATGAAACAAACGATAAAAGTAAAGTTCGCATAGGATGGTATATTGGAGATGAAGTTCCCCCAGAAGGCAATGATCAGCAAGCCTGGACATTGCTCAATAGAAATTATCTAAATTTAGGTAATTTCGATATTCCTCAGGACGTGTACGGAGAACATGAAGTTGCAGACAGATTGGCGCCGTACAGCGTTATCAAAGATAGAGGATCTGCAGGCACGAACAGCTATTTGAGTTTCGGCCCTTATGAAATACCTTTCGGAGAATCGATCAAAGTCATCATGTGTGAAGGCGTATCCGGACTGGACCGTAAAAAAGCTATCGAGATTGGTCAAAAATGGTACAGGGCCTATACCGGCAGTTCCGTTAATCTTAACCTGCCGCCGGATCCCGTCTATCGCGATCCCGAACCCATTGATGCCGATGCATCGCTAATGGATGTCTATAAAGATATGTGGACCTATACCGGTAAAGATTCGATCATCAAGACCTTTTACCGGGCAAAGGAAAATTATGACAGTGGAATGGACATACCTATTCCTCCTCCTCCTCCCACGAGTTTTGATATCATACCTCAACCTGATCAGATCACGATCGAGTGGAGCAATAACGCAGAAACGGATCCCAATTTTGAAGGATATCGCCTCTATCGCGCTATGCTTGAACCGGATTCCTTCTATCATCCGATATTCGAGTGCAATGCCACGGATGGAAATGTAACGAACAGTTACTCCGACACTGAATTGCTCCGTGGTATCAATTACTACTATTACATCGTTTCTTATAGTATAGATCCTGTTTATGGTGAACTTGAAAGCGGGCGCGCTTATACACAAACCACGATCCCGACTTCATTGAAGAAGCCACCGCGCGATATTACGGATGACGGTACGCTGATAGCAGATATTGCCCGTCAATACGATGCGGGACAAATTACCGATGAAGAACGTATCGATGCGGTTCTTGGAATGATCAGGGTTGTCCCTAATCCCTATAATATCAAGAACAGAAAGATCACCTTTGGCACCGGCAGTGATAAAGATAAGCTGATGTTTTACAACTTGCCTGAAAATTGCAAGATCAGGATCTTTACCGAGCGTGGCGATCTGGTCGATGAGATCGATCATGTAACACGTGAAGGGATGTCCCCCGTTGCCGATGAAGCCTGGAACAGCGCTACCGCATCACGACAAGTCGTAAAAAGTGGTGTTTATATTGCTCATATACAGGTTACGCAGGATATCGATGATATCACGACCGGCCTGCCGCTGCTGTTTACCGGTGAATCAGTTTATAAGAAATTCATTATCATAAGATAAAAAAAGAGGTACCATAAAATGAAAAAACACATATTAGGCAGTTTTCTGATCATGGCATTGATCGCTTTTGCCCTCGTTGGATGTTTCGACGTTCCACCTTCGCTGTATGACCCAATCGATCCGGATGAGGAAAATGCGAGGACACCCGTGATCCTCAGCGTGGATAAAACAGCCATGTGGACCGATGAAGCTTTAACGATCACCGGACAGAATTTCTCTGATTCTCTGGATGAGAACTTTGTTTACTTCTTCACGGTCAACGAACCGACCATTGGTGATACGACTGTTGTGATCGATTCAACACAAAATACCGCAACATACAATATCACGACGTATTTCAAGGATATTGATGTTGCCATAACAGCAAATAATTATGTTGCAACGGTTACCAGTGTTATCGCAGGTGTAACTGAAACGGCAGAATACAGAGAGCCTTTCAGTGTTACGGAGTATACAACAACCGATTCCACAACCCTTGAGATCACAATGATCGAAACGGAACCCGTCTTTACTCTAATCGACACCACCTGGATAGATACGGCAGGTACAACAACAAGTCCGTTCCAGGTTGATTCAACATGGACAATATCCGATATTGACACAACCGGTTATACAAAAATGACCAGAACTGTCACGACATACGGAAGTATTTCAGACTGGTATTGTCATACGGCCTCAATGGGTACCGTTACATCCGCTTCACCCACACAGTTGGTCGTAACGCCTCCTGACGTTGACGTGATCAATGCAAAGATCGCGATTCATGTTCAGAATGCTATCGCTCCTGCGGAATGGGGTTTTATTGACCTGATGGTCAAACCATAATCATATCAAGAAATTCACATAGAGTCTGCCACTTACCGGCAGGCTCTATGTAATTATTTTTGTGTAGACCGATTTCCATATAAAAATTAAAGGGGAATAATGAAGAAACTAATTTTAAGTCTGATCTTGATTTTCCTCTTATTTGACATCAATTATGCTGCCATACCTTTAAGCAACAGGACTTGGGTAAGGGTAGGTGCTTTGCAAACACCCTTCGATGCCTGGGGCGCCGAGAGAGGTCACGACGCCAATCTCTCTCGTTATGTCGGATTACAATGGCCGGCCTGGTATGACAAAACAGATAATTTCGTTATTGACCGCCAATTTATGGCTTGCAGAAATTTTACGAACAAAGATGGTGATGTCCAGCTTTATCAATCAACAAAATTTCATACAACTTCAAGTCCGAATCAGTTAGTCCCTATCTCTCTCACCCAGATCGGCAAATATCCATATACTCAAATAACCGTTGACGGGACCGATCAGTACTACAGTGATTTTCTCAACGGGAATATTGATGAGGACTTAATTGCCGACCGTATCGTGACGAATGTTATTCATACGGGACTTGGAATTAAAATGACCCGAAAAGTCTATGCTTACAGTCAGCAGTATAATGATAATTATTTCATCTATGAATATACTTTTGAAAATACAGGTAATATTGACGATGACGATGCTATCGAATTAAGCGGGGATATTCATGATTTCTATTTTGGCATGATGTCTCGTTATTGTACCTCAAGAGAAGCCCGGACCGTTACAAATCTAAGACAAGCCGGATGGGGGGCGCATCAATGGGTTTATCATACGCCCATGGATGAAGATCCCGACCTGCCATATTTCTATACTTGGCTGGGGCAAGCTAAAACTACCGATATTACCATGAACTATGACAACGTCGGGGTTCCCTTTCTACCTGCAGAAGGGCCGATCGATGAAGCGCGCATCCGATCACCTCAGTTTGCAGGTATGGCCGTGCTGCACACCGATGCGGCATATAATGATGGCAGTAACGACAAATCCAAAACGCATACCGGTTGGTACATCGGTGATGCTGTTCCCGGTGAGGGAAATGATGAACAAGCATGGAATTGCCTGGATGGCAGATTTGGAAATCACGTCAGGACCGAGGTGCCTCAGGATGAGTATGCAGGCCATAAGATCGCTGACCGCTATGCCCCATATTTAACCATTAAGGACGTTGATGCGGCCGGCACGAACAGCTTTCTGAGTTTTGGCCCTTACGAAATACCTTTCGGAGAATCGATCAAGATCGTCCTTTGTGAAGCCGTATCCGGTATGGACAGAAAGAAAGCCATTGAGATCGGCCGGAATTGGTACAAAGCCTATATTGGGAATACGGTTGATCTGACATTACCTCCCGATCCCGTTTATCATGATCCCGATCCCATTGATGATACGGCGCCGTTAATGGATATTTATAAGGATTCCTGGGTCTATACGGGCAAAGATTCGATCATTAAGACATTTTATCAGGCAAAAGCCACTTACGACAATGATTATGAAATTTCCTTTGCACCGCCGCCGCCTCAAACATTCGAAATTCTACCGCAACCCGATCAGATCATGATCGAATGGGATAACAGCGCGGAATCCGACCCGAATTTTGAAGGATATAGAATTTATCGTGCAATGCTGGAACCTGATTCATTTTATCACCCGATCTTTGAGTGCAGCGTGACAGAAGGAAATGTGACGAACAGTTATTCGGATATTGAACTGCTAAGAGGTATCAATTACTATTATTACGTCGTTTCTTACCGTATCGACCCGGTTCTTGGAGAACTGGAAAGCGGTCGAGCTTATACACAGACGACCATTCCCGCATCACTTAAAAAACCGCCCCGCGATATTACGGACGACGGAACATTGATCGCAGATATCGCACGGCAGTATGATGCCGGCCAGATCAGCGATAAAGAGAGGATTGATGCAGTTCTCGGTATGATCCGTATCGTTCCCAATCCATATAATATCAAAAACAGAAAGATCACCTTTGGGACGGGCAGTGATAAAGATAAATTGATGTTTTATAACTTACCTGAGAATTGCACGATACGTATATATACCGAACGCGGCGACCTGGTCGATGAGATCGATCACATTACTCAGGAAGGCATGGCAGCAGTTGCTGATGAGGCCTGGAACAGCAGTACGACCTCACGCCAGGTGGTAAAAAGCGGTGTTTATATTGCTCATATTCAGGTAAGCCGGGACATTACGGAGACCGTAACCGGTCTGCCATTATTGTTTACCGGTGAATCGATAGCTAAAAAGTTTATTATAATTAGGTAAAAAGAGGTTTTTGTCTAATTTTGTATGAAAAATTGTTGCATGATATCAATAATTTTATTATCATTTAGTGATTGGTTTAAATAATAAAACTAAACAAGGAGAAAAAAATGAAAAAAATGCTAGTTGCTTTGTTGGCTGTTGTACTGGCTGTTTTCGCATTTGCAGGTCCCTATACATGGGAT
>CAYVLJ010000111.1:0-6437 GCA_964452375.1 uncultured bacterium
ACAGGCACTATCGAACGAAACGCGGACGTAAACACACGGCTGTTTCAGGATCATCGATGGGGGGGCTGGTTTCAGTATATATGGGGGTAAAGTATCAGGATGTGTTTTCAAAAGTGGGGGCTCTTTCTTCCGCTTTTGGGGTTTGTCATGAAGAGCTGGTTGATTATATTGAACAGCATCCAAAAAAACGGTCCATTCGCTTTTGGCTTGATCTCGGTTCGCATGAAGGAAAGGAAATGGAATATGATGTAAATCAGGAACCGGTGATCAATGCGTTGGAAGAAGCCGGCTGGATAGAAAACAAAGAAGTAAAATTCACTCTCTACGAGGGAGCGCGTCACCATGAAAGGTATTGGAGAGAACGTTTTGATGATGTTCTGCTTTATTTATTCAAATGATCTATCATGATTTAAATACAAATGTTATTGATCTTCCGCTTATTGGCGAAAAAAGACGGACTGCACTAGCCTCAGTCGGAGTTTATACGCTCGAAGACCTGCTTTATTATGTGCCGCGCGCATATCTGGACAGATCATCCGTTAAACCTATCGGACAACTTATCGTAGGAGAAGAATGTACCGTAATAGGGGTGGTCCAAAGAATTAAGCTTATTCCAACTAAAAAAAGAAAAATCTTAAAGATAGAAATAGCTGATAATTCAGGAATGTTAACATTGAATTGGTTTCATGGCAGCGAATGGATACAAAAGACATTTCAACCGGGCGACATGGTCTCCGTTTTTGGAAAAGTCGAATTTTACAGAGGCAATACGATGACCCATCCGGATTTTGATATTGTTGATCCCGATAAAGATGCTCTAAATACAGGGGGAGTGATCCCTGTTTATCCCCTAACCCAGGAATTGCGTAAGAGCGGTTTCTCATCGCGTTCTTTCAGAAAATTATTTTCAAGGGTTCTGGATGATCTTGCTACTGATATTTTGGATCCCCTGCCGGACAATATATTATCTGATCAAAATTTAATACCTTTTCAACCCGCAATAAGACAAATGCATTTCCCCGAGTCAAATGAGAAACTTCAAAAGGCAAGATATCGTTTTAAATTTCAAGAATCCTTAATGCTTCAAACCATCGTTTCCATAAAGAAGAAAAAGATTAAGCAACAAGCAAATCAAGCCCGCTGTTTGAAAGCAGGTGATATTTTAAGGGATATGTACGAGCATTTACCTTTTGAAGCGACAAATGCTCAAAAACGGGTTCTAAAAGAAATATATTCCGATTTAAAAAGCGATACACCCATGAACCGATTGCTTCAGGGTGATGTGGGATGCGGTAAAACATTGGTTGCTGCAATGGCAGCCGCCATTATTACAGCGAACGGATTTCAGACAGCCATCATGGCTCCGACTGAGATATTGGCCAATCAGCATTATGAACATTTTAAGAACGAATTCGACCGATTAGGTGTTAGGTGCTGCCTGTTAACAGGTAAAACGCCTAAAAAACGTCGAGAAGAAATATTAAAATCAATCAAAGAGGGAAGTGCCCCTATCATTATTGGCACACATGCATTGATCCAGAAAGATGTATCATTTAAACATTTGGGACTTGCAATTATTGACGAACAGCATCGTTTTGGGGTTGATCAAAGGGGAGTTCTAATTAGCAAAGGTCTCCACCCTCACGTTTTAGCGATGACAGCAACACCCATTCCCAGAACGTTGAGTATGACCTTATACGGTGATATGGATGTTTCAGTGATCGATGAAATGCCAAAGGGGCGTATTCCTATACGCACGAAAGTAGTTCAACCCTCTCGCTTGCCGGATGTTTATAACTTCTTTGAAAAAGAAATCCATGCCGGCAGACAGATCTATGTTGTCTATCCTTTGATCGAGGAATCCGAAAAAATGGATATAAAAGCCGCCGAAAAAGGTTACATGGAATTAAAAGAGAGATTCAAAGATTTTGAAGTTGCATTGTTGCACGGCAGAACAAAAAAAGACGAAAAAAATGATATTATGCAGAGATTTAACTGTAATAAGATCAATCTCCTGGTTAGTACTACGGTAATAGAAGTCGGCGTAAATAATCCCAATGCATCGGTAATGCTGGTCGAAAATGCCGAGCGTTTCGGACTCAGCCAACTGCATCAATTGAGAGGGCGGGTCGGTCGTGGAAGCAGTGCTTCATGGTGTATTCTCGTTCAGGGCAATCAGGCAGAAAACTCTATGGACAGACTGAAAATAATGGAAAAAACAAATGATGGATTTTTGATCTCGGAAGAAGATCTTAAACAAAGAGGACAGGGAGATATTTTCGGAGTTCGCCAGCATGGTATGCCCAGTCTTAAATTTCTGAACATATATTACGATAAAAAAATAATTGAGATAAGCAGAAAAGTGGCATATAGACTGATCGCTGAGGATGAGCATCTTTTAAAACCTCAAAATTCCACATTCAGGAAATACTTCTTAAAACATTATTCAGATAAGCTTAACTATGCCGCAATAGGATAAAAGTTGCACTGTTCATTAAGTTTTACAGGAACACAAGTCCAAAGTAAAGCATTTATAGCCTCAGTATTAGCATAGGTTTTTATTGTTATAGTTCATAATTGGAATTAAATTAATCTTTTGGAATATTTATTGGAGGAAACCATGACTGATAAGATCTCAAGCGGACAATTATTTATGGGCTTGGTTTACAGCCTGACTCAATCTGCATTCATAAGTTTAGGTAAATTACCTGATCCCATGTCGGGTAAGATCGAACGTAATCTTGACCAAGCATCTCAAACGATCGATCTTTTGGCGGCACTTGAAGAAAAAACAAAAGGTAATCTTGAAGAGGAAGAGGGCAAATTCCTGGCAAGGACAATCTCGGATCTTCGCCTGAATTATGTAGATGAAGTCAACAAAACTGAAGAGAAACCTGAAGAAGAAAAGAAAGAAGAAGAGAAAGAAGAAAAAAAAGAAAATAAAAAAGAGAAAACCTCATCTGCCGATAAGGGAAAAGATAAAAAATAAATACTAAAAAGGATTATGATGTTAATTGACAAGATCAAAAAAGCAAACAAAATGAAATTGGGGTTTGGGCTTGGCTCATTGATCATTTCATTTATTATTTATATGTTGACCATGGCACCAACCGTTTCATTTTGGGATTGCGGTGAATTTATCGCTTGTTCTGCAACCCTGTCGGTTCCCCATCCACCCGGAGCTCCTTTGTTTCTTCTTTTTGGACGCATCTTTGCCATGATCCCGTTTTCTGCGGATATTGCATATAGAACAAATATCTTATCTGTTCTTACTTCAGCTGCAACGATCATATTGCTTTATTATTCGATCATCTTGATCATTGAGCGTTTTCGCGGAAAAAGCGAAACACTTAAAGATCAGTTCATTGTTTATTTTTCAGCCTTTATTGGCGCCATGGCCTTTGCTTTTTCAGACAGCCAATGGTTCAATGCTGTAGAAACAGAAGTATATGCCATGAGCACTTTGCTGACTGCGCTGACCGTATGGCTGGTTCTTAAATGGGATGCTGCCGATATTCAAGGGAAACACGGTGAAAAATACCTGTTGTTCTTATTCTATTCTTTGGGTATAGCCGTTGGTATTCACCTTCTGAATATTCTGGCGATTCCCTTCATAGCCCTTATCATTTATTTTCGATATTCAAAATTTGAGATCAAAAGCTTTTTGGGCGTCACAGTTTTGGCAGGTCTTATCTATTTTATTATCCATAGAGGTATTATTGACGGAACGCCCGAGATCGCCCGGGTGATCAATATTAATCCTGCTGCTGTTTCTTTCCCGCTTGCGCTTCTTGTCTTAGCTGCTATTTTTATTTCATTATTTTTTATTTTTGGCAAAGCTTTCAAATCACGTCCCATTGCGGCCAAATGGAGCCGCCTTGTTGTTGTCGGACTCGTTTTGATCACAGTAGGATACTCAAGCTATGAATTGATTTTCATACGTTCCTTAAAAAATCCCGGTATAGATGAAAATGACCCGGAAACTGTTTCTGCCGCCGTTTCTTATTTGCACCGTGAACAATACGGCCAGCACTCCTGGAGCAGAGAAGATGCTATGGCACAGAACAAATCCAATGTTCAATATAAGAATTCTTTTGACTTCTTTTGGCGGTATCAGTTCAAACGCATGTACGTCAGGTATTTCAACTGGCAATATATGGGTCGTGCAGAAGGCGGTGGTGTAGGTTGGCTTGGAGCCGAAGTTGATATCAGACAATTATGGGCTTTGCCTTTCTTATTTGGAATGATCGGTGCATTTTTCCACTTCTCAAGGGATTGGAGGCGGGCATTCCCCGTTTTGATCTTGTTTATTATGACAGGTCTGGCGATCGTTCTTTATGTGAATAATCCGGACCCGCAACCCCGAGAAAGGGATTATTCCTATGTCGGGAGTTTTATGACCTTTGCCATATGGATCGGAATGGGAGCATATGCTTTACTTGAAACCGTTGACAAACTCATTAAAAAGAAAAAACTGAAACAAATCTTAATAACAACTGCATCTGTGTTGCTTTTGGTCGCCTTGCCGTTAAATCTGCTCTTGGCAAATTATGAATCTCACAGCAGATGGGGTAATTATGTTGCATCCGATTATGCTTACAATTTGCTGAATTCTTGTGAAAAAGATGGAATTTTGTTTACCAATGGCGATAATGATACTTTCCCGTTATGGTATATGCAGGAAGTCGAGAATTTCAGGAAAGATGTAAAAGTGGTAAATTTAAGTTTACTCAATACACCATGGTATATCAAGCAGCTTAAAAATGTTGAACCCAAAATACCGCTTCGCTGGACAAACAGTCAAATCGAGACCATACGTCCTGTTCCATGGAAAACACAGGAAGTAACTATTGCAGGTTTGACAACTAAGATAAAACCGACATATGCGGGACAATTTTTAAGGGTTCAGGATCTGATGATATTGGAATTGATCAGAGTGATCAACTGGGAGAAACCCATATATTTTGCCGTAACTGTCTCGACCTCTGCAAGACTTGGTCTTGATGACTATTTGTCGATGGAAGGGCAGGTTATGAGGTTGTATCCAAACAAAGTTCCCAAGATCGATGAGAACAAGATATTTGAAAACTTTACATCAAATTATCGTTTTCGGAATTTAAATAATCCGGATGTTTATTTTAGTCCCAATACTCAACGCTTAATGCAAAATTATCGTACTGCCGCTCTTCAGGCTTCCATGCGTTTCATAGAAAATGGTGAAAACGAAAAAGCGACAGAACTTCTGAAAGCTTTAAATGAAAAAATACCTGAATCCATCATACCACAATACCACCCGGAATTAAGTTTGCAGACCGGACGTTTGTTGTTTCAACTTGGAGATACGGCAGCGTATAGACGAAGGATCGACGATGTTCTTGGTTATGAGAATATCGATGAACGCACACTGATGCTTATTGCCCAGGAATTGGTCTATACATTGAATGATTATGAACAAGCTGAGCAGATTCTTCTGCCAATGTATCGAAGAGACCCATATAATAACTGGGCTGCCGGTACGCTTGTACGGTTATATCGGGATAATGGAGAGTATTCTGCTGCATTGAATATTTTGGATTCCTGGTTGAAGATCTCTCCAAATGATCATCAGGCACAAGCATTGAAAACACAGATCGAAGCTTTGGCAAATGAATGATATACGCCTGCAGGGATAAACCCGACATACAGGTAAGAGAGAAAGTAGCTCTTGTTCTGCTAAGTTACAACAGCAGAACGTATCTTGAACGTTTTCTGCCATTTGTTGTTAAAACCGATTATCCGGATTTTCGATTGATCATTGTGGACAACGCCTCAACTGATGATACGCTTGATTTTCTTAAAAAAGAATATCCGGACATTGATATTTTACACATTGATGTTAATCGTGGGTTTACAAATGGATTTGTAGAATCATTGAATTGTATCAATGCGGAATATTATGCTTTATTGACATCAGATGTTGAAGTTCCGCCGGATTGGTTGACGCCCCTGGTTGAAGAGATGGAAAAAAACGAACAACTTGGCGCCTGTCAACCAAAGATCAAATCATACAAACAGCGAGATTCTTTCGAATATGCCGGTGCTTCAGGCGGTTTTATGGATAAGTTCGGCTATATGTTTTGCCGGGGAAGAATATTTGATCATGTTGAGGAGGATAAAGGGCAATATGATATGCCCATGAACGTATTTTGGGCCAGCGGTGCAGTTTTTCTATTGCGTTCAGAAGTATATCACCGTGTAGGGGGATTCGATAACGATTTTTATGCACATATGGAAGAGATCGATCTTTGCTGGCGTATTCAACGAGCAGGCTATAAGATCAAAGTTGTGCCACGTTCGGAAGTATATCATGTCGGCGGTTCCGTGATCTTATACGGGAGTACAGAAAAGACCTATCATAATTATCGGAATAATCTGATCATGCTGACCAAACATTTACC
>CAYVLJ010000112.1:0-6376 GCA_964452375.1 uncultured bacterium
GCAAAGCAATGCTTGAAGATATTGCTATTTTAACCGGTGGTACCGTTATATCTGAAGAACAAGGTTATACCTTGGAAAATGCTACTCTTGATTATTTAGGTCAAGCAAACAGCGTAAGTATCGATAAAGATAATACAGTAATTGTAAATGGAGCCGGTGATCCCGCTTTGATCAAGAATCGTGTTAATGAAATTCGCGCACAGATAGAAAACACAACATCGGATTATGATCGCGAAAAATTACAGGAACGTCTCGCCAAGTTAGCCGGTGGGGTTGCCGTATTGAATATCGGTGCTGCAACTGAAGTTGAAATGAAAGAAAAGAAAGCTCTCGTTGAAGATGCGCTTCATGCAACCCGTGCAGCCACTGAAGAAGGTATTGTACCCGGTGGCGGTGTTGCTCTCCTGCGTGCAGCTATTGTTCTTGATAAAGTAGAAAAAACCGTTGAAGGTGACGAAAAAGTGGGTGTTGATATTGTAAAACGCGCGCTTTTATATCCGATCCGTCAGATCGTAACGAACGCCGGACTTGAACCTGCGATCGTTATTAAAGAAGTCTCAGACCACAAAGGTGATTACGGTTTTGATGCCCGCAAAGAAGTTTACGGCTCAATGTTTGAATTTGGTATTGTGGATCCGACAAAAGTATCCCGAGCTGCAATTCAAAACGCCGCATCGATTGCAAGCCTCTTACTGACAACAGAAGCGGTGATCTGCGATATTCCTGAAGATAAACCCGAAATGCCTCCAATGCCCGGTGGTATGGGTGGCGGTATGGGCGGAATGTATTAAAATACATCACTAACATGCTTTATATATAAAACCCTCTCCGTGAAAACGAGGAGGGTTTTTTTATTGCGCTTAGAAGTGTAGTAGTGTAGAGCTTAGACTGTAGTGAAGTGCAAATGATATATATAGCTCCCTAAACTCCTAAACTCCTAAACCTCTAAACTCCTAAACTGAAATTTAATTCCTTTATTCCCCGCCGATAATATGTTATTTTATTAAGATGAAGCATAAAAAGATATTCAGAATAATTTTTGTTTTTCTAATCCTTTCCCTTGCAGTATGTATGGGAGAATCTATTGATGAATATGATAAAAAGATCGATCAGGGGAATGGCCGATTGAAAGAACTTGAAAAACAATTGACCTCATTGCGCAGCGAAGTTAAGAAATATCAACAGCAGGAACAGGGATTGCTCAGCGAAATGGATAATATTAAACGTCAGATATCATTGACCAATGAAAAAATCCGTATACAGAAACGTGAATTGGAATTGCGAAAAGCCAAAAAACGACAATTGCAACGTGATTACCAAGGTGCGCAGAAGAAAAGCGAAGAATTGATCAAGCGCTATAAGAACAGGGTGGTTCATGCTTATAAACTTAAACCCAATCGTCAACTGGACTTATTTGTAGATGCCGCTTCCGCGCGTGAATTTTATTATCGTATCAAATATATTTCTGCCATTAATGAGGCTGATCGTAAGCTTTATGATGAGATCCTTGATAACATAAATTTCATTGATACTCGAAATGCCCAGATAGACAGAGAAACAAGAGCGATCACAAAAAGTGTTATTGATCTGGAAAATGAAGAGGATAATCTTCTTGAATTGAAAAATGACAGTGAATTAAAATATAGAAAAATACAATCCGATAAGTCACTTATTGCAGAGCAGATCCAAGAGAAAGAGAATTCAATTAAAGAAATTCAAAATCTTATAAATAAAACCCAAAAAGATAAAAAAGCTTACGTAATCCGCTTGGAAGAAGAACGGAAGAAACGAGAGATCGTTGGATTGCCCTTTGGTCAGAAGAAAGGAAAGCTACCCTGGCCGGCCACGGGAAAGATAGTGAGCAATTTTGGGAAACAAACACACCCTGTTTTGGGTACAATAACGGAAAATTCCGGAATAGACATTTCCACGACAGCCGGTTCAGCCGTTAGAGCCGTTAGTGACGGAATGGTCGTTACCATTACCTGGCTTAGGGGATTTGGAAACACCATTATCGTTCTTCATGACGATAATTACTATACCGTCTATTCTCATATTGATAATATCGATGTCATTCAGGATGAATATGTTGATGCCGGTCAGCAATTGGCAACAGCCAGTTCTGATGGATCTGTGAACGGAACTCGTATGCATTTTGAATTGTGGCAAGAACAAGATAAATTGAATCCACGTTACTGGTTGAGAAAATAAAGGAAAAGCATGCAAAAGAAACGCCAGTTAAAAAAATTATATAGCTCATTATTTAACGAAGACTGTATTTCGTTTCAGGAAATGCCCCGCTCGGGTTCTTATCGCGAGTATTATCGATTAAAAGGCGAATCCGGCAGGACCGTGATCGGTGTTTACAATGAAGACCGGAAAGAGAACCTTGCATTTCTTTCTTTTTGTCGTCACTTTCGTGCCCATGAACTTTCCGTCCCCGAGATCTATGCAGATGATCTTGACAATAATATCTATTTGCAGGAAGATCTTGGTGATAAAACACTGTATGCCTATCTGACAGAGGTATATAAGAATGGGATCTTTCCACAAACCTTGTTCGATCTTTATAAAGAGATATTAGAAGAATTACCGAAATTCCAATTACTCGCCGGGAAAACCGTGGATTTTAATAAATGTTATCCCCGGCACCGCTTTGACCGTCAATCCATTATGTGGGATCTCAATTATTTTAAATATTATTTTCTTAAACTTGCCAAGATCCCCTTTGATGAACAAGAACTTGAAAATGATTTTAATCGATTTGCAGATTATTTACTTGAGACCGATTGTGAGCATTTTCTCTATCGTGATTTTCAGTCGCGAAATATTATGCTAAAAGATAACACGCCGTATTTTATTGATTTTCAAGGCGGCCGTTACGGTGCTCTCCAATATGATGTTGCCTCAATTCTTTTTGATGCAAAAGCTGACATACCTCAGTATATACGGGATATGCTATACGAACACTATCTTGATGTTTTAGAAAAATATTACAAAGTTAACAGACAGCAATTTACCAAATATTATCATGCTTATGTACTTGTAAGGATCATGCAGGCCATGGGAGCTTATGGCTTTAGGGGCTTTTACGAGAAAAAACAGCATTTTCTGAAGAGCGTACCTTTTGCGATTGAAAACATTCAGTATTTGCTTGAAAATATGGATCTGCCTATTGAGCTTCCGGCTTTGATGAATGTCCTGCAAAAGATCACCGAACAAAAAAGACTGATGAAGTACGGACGAACGGACTCAGACAAACTCACTCTGGATATCAGCAGTTTTTCTTATAAACGCGGTATTCCCGACGATACATCGGGAAATGGCGGAGGTTTTGTTTTTGACTGTCGAGGCATTAATAATCCGGGCAGATACGAAGAATACAAACAATTGAACGGCAAAGATAAAGCCGTTATTGAATTCCTTGAAGAGCATACCGAGATCGGACTATTTTTTGACCATGCTCTGGCTATGGTGGAAACAACCGTTGATGATTATGTAAAACGTAAATTTACCCATTTGAGTGTCAATTTCGGATGTACCGGTGGACAACACCGTTCGGTTTATTGTGCCGTAAAGTTAGCGGAATATTTTAAAGAACGGGATGATATTATTGTCCAATTAAATCATTATTAAAAAGATAAAAGACAAAAGTAAAAAGATCAAAGTAAGGTTACTTAAGTGAGTCAACGTGATAAATAGTCAAGAGGTATTAACATGAAGGGAATGATACTTGCAGCCGGACTTGGGACGCGCTTACAACCCTTGACCAACATCATGCCTAAGGCACTGGTCGAAGTAAATGGCCGAACACTGTTGGAACGCGCTATCCAAAAACTTTTAAAGGCTGATATCGATGAGATCATCGTGAATGTTCACCATTTTGCAGCCCAGATCGAACATTATTTACATGAAAATGATTTTGGTGCAAAGATCCATATTTCAGATGAGCGGGAAGTCCTTCTTGGGAGTGGTGGAGCGATCAAACATGCACAGTCCTTTCTTGATGGCGATGAGCCCTTTCTTGTTTACAATGTTGATGTGATATCAAATATAGATCTTCTGGCCATGCGATACCTCTATCAGAATAGTTCTGCGCTTGCTGTACTGGCAGTAAGAAATCGTGAAACAGAGAGATATCTGTGCTTTGATGATGCTCACCATTTACGAGGCTGGAAGAATATTAAAAGCGGTGAACAGAAAGGTGATGACGGACACCAATATGCGTTCAGCGGGATTCAATTGCTTCACCCTGAACTATTGAACCGGATGCCGGAAGGGAATTTCAGCATTATTGATTTCTATCTTGATGTCATTAAAACCGGTACCATTCTCGCCTATGATCACAGCGATGGCGAATGGCTGGATGTGGGAACACCGGAACGCTTGAAGAAAGCAAATAGTTTAGTTAAAAATAATGAGGGGTTATAGATCTCTTTGTTCAATTGTTGAAACGTTGAAATCGTTTAAAGGTTTAACGTTTAAGGTTTAATATTGAACCGCTCAGCGGTTCTTGTATTTTTTGGGCGAAAATAATTGATGGTAATTGACCGCTTCTTCCTGCACCCCGGAGTGTCAGGGCTTCGAAGTACAGCCAACAATCGAAGTGAATATTTACTTCGAATTTCAAAAATCGTTAATCCTTGTTCATTATTCGAGGAGTCCCGTAGGGACGATATCTTTGTAGTACATCGTTTCCCAAAGGAATTATAGCTCCACAGGAGCGACATCTTGGTTAATATATAAACCTGATTAAGATGCCGCCTCGCTGGGGCTAAATTTGATTTTATTATATGTTTCCTACAAAGATTTCGCCTCTCCGAGGCTTTGTCCTTTCTTATTTGTTTTTCGTACCGAAAAACTTAAAGGGGGAGTTGTGAGAATGAGAGAAGAAGAACGGAGTAATGAACACCGATCAAGAAATGACGAACTTCAAAGTTTACTTTGATTATTCTATTGATCGAATGTTCTTGATCCGATATTCAAAGACGCGTTTTTTTGTTCTTGTCTCTTACATCTTTCTCTCCGAACCCGAACCCCGACACTCCAAAATACTCCTTGAATACTGCTCTATCTCATTGTATATTAGGCGGCTAAAACAAAGGAGAAGCTGTGAAAATTAATTTAAAAGAGATCTCATCAAACGAACGTGAAATGGAATTTGAGCTTGCGTGGGAAGATATTGAAAAAGATCATGCTAAGTTTTCAAAGAAATTTGCTAAAGATGTAACACTTCCGGGCTTCCGTAAGGGAATGGTTCCAATGAGCCTCCTGGAGAAGAAATTCGGTCCTCAAATAGATTATGATTTCATCAATGAAAAATTCAGTGATTACTACGGTTCTGCTTTGGATGAAAAAGACTTGAATCCGGTAAGTCAACCGGAATTGCTTGATCTTGATTTCAAGAAAGGCACAGCACTTAAAATTAAAGTAAAATTTGATGTCATGCCGGAATGGGATATGCCTAAATATCAAAACGGTTTTCCGCTTGAACAAAACACCTATATTATTGAAGATGAAGATATTAATGAATCCCTCCAACGTCTCCGGGAAAATGCAGCTGAAGTCAAAATCGTTGACGGCGGTGCAAAAAGCGGGTATCATTTAGTTGCGGATGTTCAGGAAATGTGCCATGAAGGTGAAGTGCTGAACGAATCTAAAGATAGTAATATCGCTTTAGGCAAAGATCCTTTTAATGGTGATGTCGAGAAAGAACTGCTTGGTGCAAAAGCGGGTGATGTAAAAACGATCACTCTGCATGCCGGTGGTGACCACGACCATGAACATGAATTCAAACTTACCGTTAAATCGGTTGAAGAACACGTTCTGCCCGAATTGAACGATGAATTTGCACAAACCGTTGATCCCGATGTGGATGACCTTAAAGCGCTAAAAGTCAAGATCAAAGATGAACTTGAGTCTTACTGGAAACGCCAGACAGAAAGCCGTTTAGAAGAACAGATCGCGGATTTCTTTATAGATAAATTAAAAGATGTTAAATTGCCCAAAACTGTTGTAGAAGAACAGGCAAAGAATATTTATGAAGATATCAAAAAACGCTATCCGTCCGAACAAGAAATGGATGAAAAAGCGGTCTTTGAGAACTACAGCGATTCAGCTGAAAAAAGTTTAAAATGGCAGCTCGTAAAAAATAAGATCGTCAAAGACAATGAGATCAAAGTGGAAGATGAGGAGATCAACGCAAAAATCGAGGAAATGTTGAAAGGCGTTAATGAAGAATTGCGTGAAAGCTATAAAAAATACTATCAATCTCCTCAGCTCAAAGATCAATTGCACGATGACGTTATAAATACAAAGATCATGGATCATATCAAATCCTTTGCTAAAATAAAGATCAAAAAAGTCACGCGTAAAG
>CAYVLJ010000113.1:0-6345 GCA_964452375.1 uncultured bacterium
ATTCTGTCCGGTTCCATATCTGGCTACAGATTTTAGCATGTCCACCATAATGTAGGTTGTTGCTGGACTGAGTATTTCACGGGTTTCACGGGGCGAACGGTATATCTCGCGTCCGTTTCTATCAAGAATGTAATCGATCGCATAAGGCTTGTTCCAGATACCATTGTTAGCAAAGACCGCATAAGCCGAGACCATGTCGTTAAGCAAGACTTCTCCTGATCCAAGTGCCAGTGAGGGATAGGCGGGCAGATCGGTCGTGATGCCCATTTTACGAGCATACGAGATCACGACCTCAGGGGTCGTCAATTGGGTAATGGCATTAGCGGCGATCAGGTTGACCGAGTTCATGAGTCCATCTCGCAATGTCATCAATCCTCCGGTGCTGTTGTCAAAGTTCTTGGGAATCCAAAGAGTTCCATCCGGCTGGGGGATCGCAGGAGGTTGATTCAGCAATTGAGTAGCGGGTGAATAACCGTTATCTATGATGGATGTGTAAACAAAGGGTTTGAAAGTAGAGCCCGGTTGACGTTTTGCCTGAACTGCGCGGTTAAATTTACTTTCCTCAAAATCTCGACCACCGATCATGACCCTTATGGCACCGTTCTGGGGATCCATTGAGAAAATACTGGCCTGAACAGTTTTAGGTTTTAATGGAAGTGCTTCAAGAAGAGAATCCATGACGAGTGATGACGAATCAACGGCAATGGTATACCAGGTTTTTTGATCAAAAGTGATCGAGTCCCTGTGAAGTGAATCTTCTAGAAAAAATCTATAAATGGTCGTATCTCTGTATAATGTGTCGTAGACAAAAGGATCCCAGGTATCTTTTTTTAGCATCAGCCGCTCATCATCAGGTAATAATTCCATCATTGAACTCAAATAATCCAAAGAATCATAATTTGATACCGGCATGATGTCACGTAGAATAATTTGCATCGGTTTGAGGGAAATGCTGCTGTCTTTGAGAGAAGTATCATAGGAAGCCGACGTGTCCATTGGAATTGAAAAGTAATTGTAAACAATGGGTTTGTCTTGTTGCTTAGGAGGTTCTTTTTCATTTGGAGTCATAGCAATGATCATATAATCGGCAAAATACCTTAACGGGATGCGTTGGTTTGGATAGTATTGCCCGTAGATCTTCAATAAGAATTCGGGACTGTCCACCAGACTTTCATCCAACACTTCCTGTTGTTTGACCAATTGTGAAGAGATCGATTCTCGCGCAATATTCTGCATATCTTGATTCAAGGTTGTGAATATCTGAAGTCCGTCCCTGTAATAATCGATACCTTGTGTTCTGCAGAATTTAGCGACCTCAAGTCTGACAAATTCGGTAAAATAAGGAGCGATACTTCGGTTCTCAATATATTCAACAGGTGTTTGTGAAGACAAGGCATCCATGAACTGTTGTTGGGATATCTTGTAGTTTCTGACCATATTCCGAAGAACAATATTGCGTCTTCGAATAGCTCTTTCATGATGGAAGCGCGGAGAGAAAGGAGTCGGTGCTGGTAGAATGCCGATCAGCATGGCAGATTCATCAAGTGTGAGATCCGAGACTTCTTTTTGAAAGTAGTAATCGGTTGCTGCCTGTATACCATAGCATCCATGTCCCCAGAAACAGGAATTCAGGTACATTTCCAGGATTTCGGTCTTGGAGTAGTTGCGTTCGATCAGAATAGCTACGATAAGTTCCTGGATCTTTCTTTTTATGGTTTCCTGACGATTAAGATGCAAAGTTCTTGCCAGTTGCTGAGTCAGGGTTGAAGCTCCCTGAGAGCCGAATCCATGGACAATGTTCATATAAACGGCTTTAGTAAAGCGTTTCATGTCCATTCCCCAGTGATCGTAAAACTTTTTGTCTTCGGTCGATAGAATGGCATCTTTAACGTAATCGGGAATGGAATCGAGCGGAATGAGTGTTCTGTTCTTGATACCGAACTCCGTGAGTATCTTTCCATCAGACGAATACACGGTTGAAACGATATCGGGCTCGAATTTTTCCAATTCTTCCAAACTGGGAAGATCTTGTGAAAAATACCAGATCATGCCAAAACTCAAGAGACCCACAAAAAGGAATATGGCAAGTGTGATCCAAATAGATTTTTTTACGGCACGCAACATCTTAGAAATTTATCACAAACTTTATAAGTTTCAAAATGGTAAAAAGATATTTACATGTTATTGTTCCTGATAAAAAATGAAATCGCAGAGAATGGTCGCGACCATTGCCCATATTATTATCATATTTAATTGAAACACCTTAAAAATAATCGTAAATTACTGGGTTTTCTAGCAAGGAGGAAGTATGCATCAAACAGCTATATACCCCGGTACCTTTGATCCGATCACGAACGGGCATTTGGACATTATTAAACGTGCAGCAAGAATATTTGACAAGGTGATCGTGGCTGTGGCGAAGAATACTGGAAAAACTCCGCTTTTTTCAATGGATGAACGTCAACAATTGATCAAATCTTCCGTAGAACATATTGAAGGGGTCAGTGTGGAGATCTTCGACGGACTTATCGTCGATTTTTGCCATAAAAAAGGTGCTTCAGCACTAATTCGCGGTTTAAGGGCCTTGTCTGATTTTGAATACGAGTTCCAGATGGCTTTATTGAACAGAAAGATCGGTAAAGATGTTGAATCGGTCTTTCTTATGCCAAAAGAAAAATACACATATTTAAGCTCTTCCATGATCAAGGAGATAGCAGCTTTGGGAGGCGATGTCTCCTGTTTTGTTCCTGAACATGTGAAGAATGAACTGATAAATAAATTTAAGAAAAAGGAGAGTGAATGACCCCACTAGAACGTCTGAGAGTACGTGCAATAGAAGAAACCGATACTCATGTTGTTTTGCCCGAAGGAAGAGATCCGCGAATAGCGGCAGCAGCCGCCGAAATCGCAAAATTGAATATTGCTCGTGTTACCTTACTCGGCTCTGTGGAAGAATTAGTAAGATCTGCCAGTGAAGCCGGTGTATTTATGGATGGGGTTGAACAAGTTGATCCGGAACATGATCCGGACTTTGAAGCTTATGTCACCGAATATGTTGAATTAAGAAAGAAAAAAGGAATGACACCCGAACGGGCAAGAGAGATCATGTGTGACCCAACTTTTTTTGGCGCCATGATGCTTCGTATGGATCGTGCGGATGTCTGTATTAGCGGGGCTTTGAATCCTACGGCCCATGTCCTTCGTGCCGGATTGCAGATCGTAAAGACTGCACCCGGTTTTTCTGTCATGTCCTCCAATATGCTGATGTTCTCGCCGGATGACCGTCCTCCACTTTCATTTGCGGACTGTGCCGTTAATCCTGATCCGGATGCAGAACAACTGGCTGAGATAGCTTTGTCTACTGCACAAACTCATAAGGCGATCTTCAACGACGAACCTCATGTGGCAATGCTTTCATTCTCAACCATGGGATCAGCTTGCCACGAGTTGGTCGATAAGGTCCAAAAAGCCTATCAGATTGCACATAAGGCAGCACCGGGACTGAAGATCGATGGGGAAATGCAGGCTGATGCAGCGATCGTGGAAAAAGTCGGTAAGAAAAAAGCGCCCAACTCGATGGTGGCCGGAAGAGCTAATGTTTTGATTTTCCCTGATCTGAATGCTGGTAATATCGGTTACAAACTGGTTCAGCGTTTTGCGGGATATGAAGCGGTGGGCCCAATACTTCAGGGAATGAATAAACCCATACATGACCTTTCCCGGGGATGCTCGGTTGAAGATATTGTCAACTTAACGGCAGTTGCCGCATTACAGGTCAAATAATGCCGAATTATGAATACAAATGTAATGATTGTGAACAGCATCTTACAAAATTCCAAAATATATCAGAAGACCCTTTGACAATATGTCCGGTTTGCGGAGGTACGCTTGTTAGATTGCTGACAGGTGGTGGCGGGGTCATATACAAAGGCGAAGGTTTTTACGTAAACGATTACAAGAAAAAGAATCCCAAAAAGCTGAATCAGCAGAAAAATAAAGGATCATCATGAAGTTTGTCGACTTGGCACAGATCGAGATAACAGCAGGCAATGGCGGTCATGGCTGTGTCAGTTTTCATCGTGAAAAATATGTTCCCAAAGGGGGACCTGACGGTGGTGATGGAGGCAATGGCGGATCTGTTTTTCTGTTAGCCACATCACAACTTCATACATTACAGGATATTCGGTATCATAGAAAATACAAAGCTGAGAACGGACGTCCAGGAGAGGGAAATAATCGTTCCGGTAAAAAAGGCAAAGATATTACTATCAAAGTGCCTGTCGGCACGCTTGTCAGAGATCTTAAAACTCGTGAGATAATCGCAGATATGGTTGAAGATGGTCAGATCTTCGAGATTGCCAAAGGCGGAAACGGTGGATGGGGAAATCAGCATTTTGCAAATTCGCAGAATAAGATCCCGCGTTTTGCAAAACCCGGATTGCCCGGCGATTATCTGAAAATTGAATTGGAACTGAAGATCCTTGCAGATGTGGGGCTTGTGGGTTTTCCAAATGCCGGTAAAAGCACATTGCTTTCAGTTATATCAGCTGCAAAACCCAAGATCGCGGATTATCCCTTTACGACGCTGGTTCCCAATCTTGGGATTGTCAGATACGGTGATTATGAGTCCTTCGTTGTGGCAGATATTCCGGGACTTATTGAAGGTGCACATCTTGGCAAAGGTTTGGGAGACCAGTTCCTCCGCCATATTGAACGTACCAAAGTTTTGCTTTTTATGGTTGATGTCAATGAAGATGATATCAAAGAGACATATGAAACATTGCTGAACGAATTGATATCCTATGATAAAGAACTTGCTCATAAACCGCGTCTTCTCTGCATAAGCAAAATGGATAGTATCAACCTGCAAGATTACAAAGATGAATTTGCTGTGGATATCCCCGTGATACATATTTCATCTGTAACTCGATATAATATTGAGCGATTGATCTACAGGCTCGCAGAATATCTAGAGTAGTTTTAAAATATTTCACATTGAGGCACGAATAATACCAGGGCACAAGATAAAATTGTGCTTTTTTTGTGCTTTGGGTCACACTTTTGAACAAGGGTATCAATTATCTGGAAATCAAGGTATTATAAGATTAAATTTGTTTGTTATTTGTGTGTGATCGAAGGAAATGATAACGACTCACACCATGGTGTGTTGCGACATCAAATCATTAAGTTTATAGAGCCGGGCGATCGCGTGGCTCATTTGAATATGAATGAGGCGGACGATATGAACATTTCAATATTAAAAATAGCATGCATTGAGGGTATTGGCCCAAAAACATTCCGTGATCTGATCAATAAATTTGGTTCTGTCGAAGATGCATTGACCCGGGATAAACGATCATTGATGCAGATTCCCGGTATTAGCGATATCCAATCTAATGCGATTGTAAATAAAGATTATGCCGAAATGGTCGATAGTCAATTAGAATGGGCAGAAAAGAAAAAAGCAAAGATCATGACGATCGGTGACGAAGATTACCCTGATATTCTGAAACAGATCTATGATCCTCCACTCGTTCTTATGAATATGGGAGATATTAAACCTGAGGATGATGTTGCATTTGGTGTGGTCGGCATGCGATATCCCGATGATTACGGCAAACAGATGTGTTATAAGATAGCCGGAGGAATTGCAAAAAAAGGTATCTGCATCGTCAGCGGAATGGCGAAGGGCATTGATTCCATCGCTCACCGGGCTGCCTTGGATGCCGGTGCACGTACCATTGCTGTCTTGGGAACATCTCTTGAAAGGATCTATCCGGCTGAGAACAAGCATTTGTTTGATGAGATCAAAGAAAAAGGCGTAGTGATGAGTGAAACCCTGATCGGACAAAAACAGGTTCCGGCAAATTTTATTCGCAGAAACCGAATAATCAGCGGACTTAGTCGCGGTGTTGTTGTCGTGCAGGCTGGACATAAAAGCGGTGCATTGGTTACGGCATTGAATGCCAATGAGCAGAACCGGGATGTTTTTGCCGTTCCCGGTAATGCCCTAAAAGGTCGTCATACCGGGTGTCATCGTCTGATCAGATTGGGAGCTAAGATCATTGAGAATGCAGAAGAAGTGATCAATGAATATCCGTTTCTGAACGAACGCTTATCGGAACAAAAAGACCTGTTTTTTGAAGCTGCCCGAAAGACGAAACTGGGAAATGATGAAGAAAGTGTATTGAGTTGTCTGAATAAAGAAGGTGTGCATATTGATGTGATCTATGAAAAAAGTAAATTAAAACGGGCACAGATCATGAAGGCTCTGCTTGATCTGGAGATCAAGGGGTATGTGCAAAGGACGAAAGGGGACCATTATATCCGCAATATTTAATTTCC
>CAYVLJ010000114.1:0-6215 GCA_964452375.1 uncultured bacterium
GTTACGAACCGGGCATAGACCAAATTTTCCTTGAAGAGATCCTTGAGCTTTACGAACGCGGTTCCGAGTTGAGTTCCTATTGTCAGGGAATACTTTCCAAAACCCAGAAAAAGCTGGAAATGATACAAGAACAAGTTGAAAAGGAGGATGTGTGATATGAAGAAGCTCATTCCATTCCTGCTGATCATTTTTATCCTTTTTTCTTGCTCTGAGTACAAGCCGCTCGCCGGAGGAAGCCCCATTGCGGTCAAAACCCTTGTCAACGATGGACTTTGGGAACATATTGAAAAAGACCTTTCCCGAAAGATCGAATTTGAGATCCGTACTCCCCAGATCGAGCAACTATTTTATTTTTCAAGATTTGAACTGGAGAATTATAAGGAATTCAGGGACGATAAACTTGTTCTTCTTATTGCAACGCTCGACGGAAAAGACGATATATCAAAATTTATACAAAACAGTATTTCTTCAAATATTCGCTCTAAAGTGGAATCGGGCGAGCAACTGTTTTTTCATGAATACGACAAGCTTGCCGAGCGTCAAACTTATATGCTCTTATTGGCAAATACCAAAGAAGAGCTCCTGAATTATATTAAGGAAAACGGTTCAGAGGTTTATCAGGCGATCAATCGCGGATTTCTTTCCGGGCAGTTCCAGCAGATCTATCATACTGCGGAAGAAACACAGCTATCGGATGAGATCTTTGAACAATTCGGTTTTTCATTTCGATTGCCGCATGATTATGAGATACTGGAGATCGATACGGTGCGAAATATTTTGCATCTGGGAGTTCCGAGGCCTCAGCGAAATATCATCGTCTACTGGATGGAGGGCGGATTCAATAAGGTGGTCGACGAAGATTGGGCC
The DNA here is from genome assembly GCA_964452375.1 of uncultured bacterium. Classification (GTDB taxonomy): domain Bacteria; phylum Fidelibacterota; class Fidelibacteria; order Fidelibacterales; family Fidelibacteraceae; genus M50B103. Next base: position 868 of record CAYVLJ010000114.1, read on the forward strand.
TTGCGTATGAAATACTGGCTGATGCAGAACCTTATGGATAAGATCTATATTGAAAAATCCTATGCCCGATACCGCACAGTGGACTGGAACGGCGTTATCGTCAATAATATCCGCGGATTATGGGGACATCCCACAAAGCTGATGGGCGGACCTTTTACCATGTTCTATTTTTACGACGGTGTGACCGACCGGACCTATATCATCGACTGCATGGTTTACGCTCCGGGACAGACCAAGGCCGTATTCCTAAGACAAATGGAGATCGTGGCGAGCACGTTTTATACGTCGAAATAACGAAATAAGAAGCTAAGATAATGTATATTTGTAGAGACGCAGCAATGCTGCGTCTTTACCATATAACAAGAATTATTTTTTGTATGCAGCGGTATGTATATTTTCGTTTATCGTTTATCGTTTATTCATATTGTTCTGCCCAAAAACAATTCCATGTATCCCGTTATCCTGTCTAAAAATTCCTGTCAAAAAAAAGGCTGTCAAACGACAGCCTTTTTTTTATTGTATTGGTATGATCCGTTTATTTCAGGAAGGTCATCTTCTTGACTTCAACGAAATCTCCGGCGATCAATCGGTAAATGTACATACCGGTTGCAACACCGTTACCAAAATCATCTCGACCATTCCAAACGATCTTCTTATAACCGGCAGCAACACCACTGTTATTTACGAGGGTGCGGACCTTACGTCCGGTAATATCGTAAATGATCAACTTGACGTCTGCAATTTCCGGCAGGTCGAAGTTGATGGTTGTTGTCGGGTTGAAGGGGTTCGGATAGTTCTGATGCAGAGCGAATTCAGTGGGTATGCCTTCGGCAGCAACTTCGAGCGTATCGTCGTTAAACCAAAAGGTGAATTCAGAAGCCGTTGCTGGTACAACCAATTCTCGGGCTGGTCCACCATGATCAAACTCATGCTTACCATCATCCCAGGAACCGTTAATACGGAATTTGAAATATTCCGTTCCATAAGGCATCATTGGTACAGTGACGGTGTATGTTGTATCACCGTCAAAGTCACTTGCAATATCATCAGTACCATCCCATTCATTGAATGTGCCGGCTACATCAACATAGTCCATTGCAAGATTGAACCAGCCTTCTTCGACCCATTTCTTCATGATAACGTTCAATGTAATATCAACAGGTGAAAGAACCTGACGTTCTGTGAATCCGTCAATATAAAGTGTTACATCTTCATCGGTATCACAACTGATATGAATATCGGCGATCTTTACTGTTTCTCCGGTAACTGTACCATCACCGGTGATCCAACCTTCAACAGGATCGTTGGCTAGATCAAAAGCTACAACTTGCCAGTCATTTTCACACAATGTTACATTTTTCCACATTGCGCGTTCATAACCGGTATCTTTGATCGTTAAAGTGATATTAACATCTGCAGCAGTACCCTTGAGTACGAACATTAGTACTGAGTTCGCTTTGACTACAGTATTATAACTCGGATAATCATAAGGAATTCTGACAAACCAACCGCCATTTACAGCAGGATCATCCAACAGTACCATCTTACCCGATTTATCGCCTATATAGGCGGCATCAGCGCTTGCATCAAATGTTGAAGTGGTAAGAATTCCACCCGTGGAACCGGAGTACGTTAGAGTCTGGAATAATCCCTTATCCGTCTCAAAGTTCTCAAGCATTTTTGCTTCATCTTCCGGATGAGCTGCGCTGAACGGAATGATCACTCTGTTCCCATATGATGTATCCGGTACCGTGACCGTAGCTCCCGGAGCTGTCAAACCATCGGTATATAATTGAAGCATATGATCTTCAGGAAGATCACCTGAAATCAAAACTGCATTCGGTGCAATGGAATCGACAGCTGTCGGAGTGATCGCTGCTTCTTCACTCAAATCATAAATGCTGAAGTTTGCGATCTCGGGTTCGTCCAGAGGCAGATCGAACTCAACATAATACTTGGGTGTACCGTCAACCAGGACAACCTGAGCATCCACGATCATCGGCGGAGCCGGGAAATCGAAGGTTACATCATGCGTATCACTGACTGACATTTCACCCATAGGATCAGTTGCAGTGAAGTAATAGGTGTATGTACCGTTCATATTATAAGGTTCTTCTTGATCCAAAGGTATGTAGATGAAAGTATCTGCAGTCGTAACTGTTTCGTCAGGACCTTCACCGATGAACAGCATTTCATAAGTCAATGAATCGCCTTCAGGATCATCTGCATCCGTCCAGTTCACGAACATGGCATAAACCGAATCACCGTCCACCTCAATATATTCGACTTCAGGATCATCAAAGGATGTGATCACAGCATCATCTGCAGGATTCAGGATCGTAAAAGCCATGGGGGCTTGATTGCAAATGAAATCATCCATGTAACGCGGCATGATCTGAGGTGAATAGAATTCACTCACAACACCGACAAGATCCAGAGGCCATGAAGCGGGAGGAGTTGCTCCATCCATTTCACCGTCTTTATCAATACGGCATGTAAATTCATTTGTGCCGTCAGTCAATGTTATGCTTGCATCATTGCCATCTGCGGGCCATGAGAAACCGTCCGCAGTATCAACATCTTCGATCATGACCAGCATACCTTGATAATCACGGCCGTCAAGATCGGGAACCGTGATCAATGCCGGTTCGATCGTATTACCTTTGCTCAAGACAACGTAATCTTCATCGGTATATGATACCTGTTGCAAGCCGTTGTATTGTTTTCTGGTACCTACGAACAAGATCTCATCGCCTTCTTCAACAATACCGTCATTGATGAAATCCCAATCGTAAAGGGCGATACCTGCGGTTGCATCTTGTGCAAAGATAGGAGCACCAATTGTGTTAGCTGTTACAACAGCTTTTCCGGCAACAATTTCATCCAGAGCAACCGCTCTTAAGGATGCAATATCACTTGAAGGAATAACATCAAGATACTGATCATCCCAGACGACATTGTCTACCCATGTTGAATCTACTAAACCGGCTTTGTAGCCTTCTATACGGATATAACCATCTTCAGCTTCCGCAATTCCTATCAAAGTAAAAGTAGTCCAATCACCTTCAGAAATTATTGAAGTTTTTACATCGTCATTACCTAATCCTTGGATAGAAAGGTCAAGGTTGTTTCCCTCACCTTCCCAAAGATTTGTTTTAATATCTACTGAAAGTTTATATACACTTCCTATTGTTGCTTTAACAGGTCGTTCTACAAGAGCAACATATCCACCATCGCGTAACAATAGTGTGCTGTCAGCTTCCCATATTCGAAGAGTAGATGCAGGGCCTGTTGTTGTCCAGTTCGCAACATCCGTTGCATCGTCAAAAGTCAGATCCAGGTCATTGCTTGCCGGATAGGCGGTGCCTTCGTCGGCGCCTGCGTAGGCCCAGAATGTGCCGCGCATATCGCCGTCGATATCTTCCATTACACCTACGGCGGGCATGACGAGATCAAGGTCCGTATCTGACGGTGCAGCCAGATGCAGGTCAGTTGCACTTACAAATGTAACATCAAGCGAATCTGAATTTACATCCTGACCAAAACCCTGCCAATCAGCAAGGTTCGCATAGGAAGTACCATGATAACTTACACAATTTTGATCTGAAACAATGATGTTTTGATCAGAAGTAAGTGTGGCATTTGATCCTAAGGAAATAGCTGATGAGGCTGTACTGCCCGTATGCTTGTTAATAAGAATATTGTTCTTCAAATCAACAACTACAAGACCGCCACCCATATGGCCAATCACATTACAAGCACTTGTGTTAAGGTTGTCATTTAAGACAAAAGTGTTGTGATCGATATTCCAATTTCTAGCATTGTTGCTTGATCCAACTTCACTTACGGATACTTGCAGAGTTTCGTAAGCGGTTCCGATATTGAACATATTATTCTCAACGGTAAACACAGCACCAACAGGGTTGCTATAGGTTTTAATTCCATAGACGCGAGAGTTAGCTACTTCTGTCTTTTCTATGTTCAGATTGAAGACATTGTTGCGTATTTCTGTATCGTGTCCATAAGAAAGACGGATTCCATAGCCATAGTTATGTGGAGTGGCACTAGGGTAGAGATTTAAAGTGTTGTCATTAAAAACACAAACTCCACCTAAGTAATCCTCGATACAACCGGCACCTGCATTGATCTCGCACTTAAGAACAGAAACATCAGGCATTGCATAATTCCAGTCACCCCAAACGGCTACACCATAACGGCGAACGGGGAATTCAGGACTTGCAATTTGGCAGTTTTCAATTATAAGATCTTCCTGACCTGAAACATCGTTGATAACCACACCGTATCTGAAGTTAATTGCTCCATTATCAAGATTTTTAATAATAAGATTCTTGATTGTAACATAATCTGCATCCGGGCTATTCAAACCGAATGGTACATCAGCGTCGCCTTCAGTAGTCACGATCAAATTCCGGCTGTCCGTGCCGTCATTGCTTCCGTCAAAGGTTACGTATCCTGTCTCAAAACCGATCATTTGAGGGCCATTACCTTCTGATGCACCCGGTTCAACGATCAAAACAACATCACGACCTTCAGCAGGTTTTACAGTGACGTTATTGTCAGCATCAAGAGCAGCATTGAAAGTAAAGCTGCTGTCTCTTAATGTATCGGCATCCAATAATAAATTGATCTCACCGACAACGCCGTTTGCATTGATCGAATCAACTGCTTCTCTTAATGTTGCCCAACCTTTTTCATGGGATCCCTTGGGAATAAAGTAATCAAAAGGATCTTCGGGAGGTGCAGTTTCAACAATTGAGAGGTCGTCCCAGTACGTTATTGCACCGGAATATGTGCGAAGTTCAAAATATAATGTGTCGGCATTATCGGGAGCAACAACACTTGTTGTGTATTCCGTCCAAGCACCGCCATTATTATCCAGATATCCATTTTCGGGACCTCTTAGTTCATCTCCATTGTAAGTGTAGTCGCTTGCGCCTTCACTTCTCCAAACGGACCAGATCCTGGCATCGTCACCATCACTCTCAACCACTTTATACCATATGGATATATCATAGGTATAACCGGGTGTGACAGGAACATATTGCCCAAAATCCTTTGTACCACCTACGTGTTTTGCGGAATATGTTCCCCCATGGACACTATCAGCATCCTGAGTGATATTCTCTATGTGGTGCCACCCTGTTGGGGTGTTTACATCAGTCCAGGCTTCGAGATCTCCATTCACGAGGATCTCGGTCTGTCCTAATGCAAATGTTGTCAGAAATAAAACCGACAACAAAGCAATAAGCACTTTTTTCATGAGTCTACTCCTTCTGTTAGTTTTTCCTTTAAATATTTAAGTCATGCTTAAAAATATATGATGAATA
>CAYVLJ010000115.1:0-6208 GCA_964452375.1 uncultured bacterium
GCCGGGATATCTTCCGATCTCAACCAGCTACCGCCGGACAATACTTCGCATTTCAACCCGCGGTGAGGAACGTGGACGCTGTTACCTCCCAGCAAGACATAATCCAGGCCATCGTTCATATAACGGTCAATGATCGTATTTCTGATCATTTCAGGCATATCCCGTCCCGAAATATCACTCAGAAGAATATCCAAAGTATCAAGGACCTGAGTCTCAATACCATATTTTAAATAATGTTGGCTTAATTTACTGAAAGCTGATCTAAGTTGAGGGGAAGTAATGATCAACATTTTTTCGGGACTTGAATTTTCTTCATAATCACTTAGCATATCGGGATTAGAAATTAAATCTTTCAGAAATTCTTTATGTTCAGCACGCAATTTATAAGTGCCGACCTCGCTTGCAGTGTTTATACGAAGAGTCATTGAAGTGGCCAGATCCGCATTGCCTTCCGAAGGATAATAGGTCAGAGGGTCAATAGCACCCAGAACAAGATTCACGCCTCTGAAACGATGCACCTTGGCATTCACAATATTGCTTTCATATATACTCAAGGCATAAATCTCTTCGTTCTTGATAAATCCTTTTTCGGAATTACCCCATGAAAGCGGACGATCTGCCTGTTTGGGCAAAAGCGGAAGCATCAGCGGATATGATCTCTTTTCATGAATAACCACTTCATAGCTCTCAAGAGTTTCACCGGGAGGCAGAAGGATACTTATGGGATAATGAGGCCTTAAAGGCTCACCTTCCATTCCCACCTGAGTGCAGCCTTTCAGGTCGATCGTTATATGTCCATTCGTCTGAGAAAATACCGGTTCTTCAAATGAATAGTCATATTCATAAACCGCCGCGCTTATGGTCAATATGGTAACCGCAAATAGAGTAATAATTTTTTTTATCATTTTACTAACAATACCTTCTGAGTATTCAATCTTATACCGTCAACTTTAAAAATACAAATATATATCCCGCTGGACAAGCCTGAAAGATCAAATTCGAACCAACGGTATCCTTCCGGAAGAGTTTTCTCAGCCAGTGTCCTAACAAGTCTTCCTTTAAGGTCAAACATAGTTAATTCTACTTCAGCCGAATGGGATAATTGAAAATCAACTACGATCCTGGCGTTCGATGGATTGGGATAGACCCCTAGTAAACTTGAGGTTTCCGGCATTGGCCGCTGCAATGAGAACTTACCTTTTTTAACGAGTGCTTTGATACAGAAGTTCGCCGTTGTATCTACGGTTTGCAGATCTAGCCAATGTCCATTTTGTTTAAAAAAACTTTCGTTCCCGGATGCTGTTGAAGGTACGGATGTAAGGGTTGCAACCGCTGTTCTATAGATAGGTGGCACCTCAAGTAAAACCGGGACCTCGGATGTTCTGTCATAGGGTTGTCCGCCTTTGTCGAGATAAAGATAAACGTAAAATGAATCACCTTCCATCAGAACGACTTTATTATCAAGATCAATGGTATGAAATCCTGCATAAGGAATTATGCCGGATTGTGTTGTGACGGGATCTTCGTTGACGAGATCATAGCGGGTTCTGAAAACACCCACAGTGTAATCCACGGAATCGGAAGCCGCAAAAAAGCTAACCGCGACCAGGGTATCGCGAGCTTCGGCAATAAATGCATTCGCTGCCTCTTCTACATCCAAAGTATCGCGCCAACCATGGTAATCGTGGTAATAAATGCTGTCATATTTCATTTCTTCCACTTCCTGGAAAGAAACACAGCCCATTTCAGGATTTCGGCCGGCATGTTTGTCATAATAGGATATCCAGAAATAACCGCTCTCGCCCCATTCGGAACCCCAATCGCTACCCCAACTGTTCTTGCATAACCATGCGCCCGGAGCCGGAGCAGCCGTTGAGATCGTATCATTCCATCCTGCAATGGCAATTGAGTGATTCGGATCGCGGGTATCTGTGGGTGGCTGATAAAAACTGCCGTTCGAGTTGTCCAGGAAAATATCGTTTGCATACATACATGTTCCAACCGCACCATGATCCATGATCTTTTGTTTGATAAGATCAATATTTGACAGATCGTCTTTCAATTGATACCATTCCACCGTTCTGGGATAATAATAAGTGTATGAAGTGTCTCTTCTAAGTGATGCAGATTTATATGCAGGAGCATCTTCCTGAAGAACCGCACCATCCCCCCGGCTGAGATAGGCTGTAGCCACCCTGTAGTCTCCGCCCCTATGGATAGTCAATCCCTCATAAGGATAATAGCCAATATCCTGATTGTAAAACAGATTGAAACCGTTCCACCAGTCTAAATGATATTCCGAGAGATCCGGTCCCGAGAAATATTCCGCGGAATCCCAAAGGCCTGTTTTCATCATGTTGCTCTCAATGGCAGCCATGGTACCGTGCGTCCAACAGGTCCCGCCCTGCTGAGATCTGACAAGGCTTACATAAACAATTCCATCCACATTTCTCAGATCATAATGTGAAGGAAAAACATCAGCGAACGCTACTATCAGCGGTAAAATTACAATGAGAGCTAAATATTTGTATTTATTAAACATTTTATTCACTTGCATTCATCCTAATTCCATATTAAAATAATAACCGATTTTGGAGGATAAAAAAAGGGAAATCATGAAACAAATCAGTGATAAGGCGACCGAACAACAAAATCTGTCCAGTAAGTTCATCGATCAGATGAGTACTGCCGAGATCTGTTCCACAATGAATAAAGAGGACAAAACAGTCCCCTTTGCGGTTGAAAAAGCCATCCCCGAAATTGTAGCTTTTACTGATGCCGTGGTTGAGTCCATGAAAAAAGGCGGAAGCCTTTATTATGTCGGTGCCGGCACAAGCGGACGGCTTGGGGTTTTAGATGCCTCGGAAATTCCTCCTACTTATTCCGCTCCGACAACGCTGGTTCAAGGTATTATGTGCGGAGGTCTTTCCGCGTTGGTCACTGCCGTTGAAGGCGCTGAAGACGATTATGATGAAGGCCGAAAAGTCGTGGAAGAACGCGGCATTACGGAAAACGATTGTTTGCTGGGCATCACGACAAGCGGAATGGCAGCGTATGTTCATGCCGCTTTGGAACGTGCCAAAGAGATCGGTGCCACGACCGGATTGCTGGTTTGCAACGAATTTGAGAAAAAAGATTACCTGGACCATATGATCAAAGCGGTTGTCGGTCCGGAAATTGTAACAGGTTCAACACGCATGAAGGCCGGTACGGCGACCAAATTGATCTTGAACATGATCACGACCACAGCCATGATCAAACTTAACAAGACTTACGGCAATCTGATGGTCGATCTGATGACCACAAATAAAAAACTGTGGGATCGCGGAGCAAGGATCATTCGTCATTGTACGGGGGTTGATTATGACTTTGGCATGAAAAAGCTTAAAGAATCCAACGGAAGTGTGAAAACCGCTCTTGTCATGGTACTTCTTGATGTAGATGCCGAAACGGCCCGCAAACGACTGGCTGTTCATGACGGCGCTTTGAGAAAAGTTCTGGATGAAGAAGGTAAAGAACTCCACATCTAGACCTGCCAACCGGCGTCTGAGTGTGCGAAGACCTGTTATCTGGTCGAAAAATCTTTTTATAGGTTTTTGATAAAAGGTTTAAAGGTCATTAGGGTAGATTAAGATAAAAGATTTAAGTATAAAGAAGGCACAAGAATTTGTGCCTTTTTTGATTTATTTAAATTTCAGTCACACCAATCTTTCATTTTTTCTTTTACCTTTTGCCGTTTGCCGTTAAATTTGCATCAAACACAGGAGCTACTTAATGAAATGCCAAAATTCTTACACTGTCAGAGTTTATGAATGCACACCCGACTTGAAACTGGATTTCTCTACCTTGTTGAATTATATGCAGGATATTGCAGCAAAGCACACCGTGAACCTGAAGATCACAATACCCGAATTGTTGAAAAAAGGCCTGACCTGGATGTTGTCCCGTTATCATATCAAGGTTAAGCGCTATCCGGGTTACAATGAAACGGTTATACTTAAAAGTTGGATCGCAGAACATAAAGGCATGTTCTCTATTCGAGATTATTCAATGGAATCCATAAGTGAAGAACCATTGGCAAAAATGACAAGTTCCTGGGTGCTCTATGATTTAATTAATAAGAAGATCGTTAATGTCGATACACTTAACTTGAAAAAGCACGTTATTCAGGAACGCGCGATTAATGATAGTTTTCCTAAGCTTACTTCGCCAAAAGACCCCCAATATTCTATTGATCTTCAGATAAGAAAACATGACATTGATATTAACCGGCACGTCAATAACAGGATCACCATTGAATGGTCATTGGAACCCGTACCGGATCAGATAAGAAAAGATTTTGAATTATCGGATATTGAGATCACATTTAAGGGACAAGCGTTTTTCGGAGATAAGATCAGATCCGAATTACAGCTCATTGAAGAAAAGGAACAATTGACAGGCCTGCATCATATCACCAATATAAATACAGGACAAAGTATAACAATAGTGAATACGAAATGGAACAAGCTTAAATCATAGAACAGTCTCCCGATTTACTTTGACAATTCATCGCTTTTAAGTATATTATGTATCTAACTGGAGGACTAAAAAATGAAATCAAGTAAAAAGCTGATCATCGCTGGCGTTGTATTGGCCGGTCTGGGTGTTGTAACCAAATATCTCCTGGACAAATTTTTACTTAACAATCCCGAACTCGATTTCGATGATGAACTCGAACTGAAGGATGTTGAAGAACCCAAGGAAAGTTAAACATGCGTTTCTTCATCTCCGCCGATATTGAAGGCGTGACCGGGATCAATACTTGGTCGGAAACCAACAAAAGCAACCCTGATTATTCGGAATTCCGTGCTCAAATGTCCCGTGAGGTCGTAGCTGCCTGTGAAGGTGCATTGGCCGCAGGTGCTACTGAGATCGTGGTTAAAGACGCTCACGATTCCGGCAGAAACCTGAAAGCTGAAGATCTTCCCCAGGAAGTGAAGTTAATTCGCAACTGGGCGCAACATCCCTACTCCATGGTTTGGGGTATAGACAAGGGTTTTGATGCCGTAGGATTTGTGGGGTATCATTCCCCGTCGGGATCAAATGATAACCCTTTAGCCCATACGATGTCGTCAAACAAGATCTCCGAAATGCATTTGAACGGAGAGCTTTGTTCCGAATTTTTACTGCATGCTCTCGTTGCAAGAAGCCATGGTGTTGTTCCTGTCTTTTTATCGGGCGATGCCGGCATTTGCGAACGGGCAACGAATTTTGATCCGCAGATCGAGACCGTTGCAACCTTTGAAGGAACCGGAAACGCCACGCTTTGTATTCATCCCGATCTGGCAGTTAAAAATATCAGATCCGGTGTTGAAAAAGCCCTGAAAAAAGACAAAAAAGCTTTTTCAATGTCCATTCCCGATCAATTTACACTTGAGATCCATTATAAAAAGCATGTTGATGCTTTCAGAGCATCACACTATCCGGGCGCAACTGCAGTTTCTGCGCATGTTACGCGATTCAATGCTGATAATATCAAGGATATTATGCGTTTTATTATGTTTTGCGTTTAACAATAATTTAACATGATCCAATATAACCCCGATCAAGATGTTTGGGGTTTTTTATTTTGCAAGGTAATTTTTGGGATTGGAGAGGATGTAGTACTGGGTGTTTTGGAAATATTGTTCATCAAATATCACTTCATCGTAAAATGAAGCCTGCCATTTAAAGAATTCCTGTCCTCTCAGTTTATGGATCTCCCGTGAACAGATTGATTTGTAAGATCGTATGATAACGGGAATTGATCCGGATTTATGGCGATAATTCTTGACCGAGAATGATTCTTCCGTGCATGAAGGAGAGACGGAGCATTGCTCCGTCTCCAAATGAATCGATTCCTCTTTTTCAATAATTTCCACACAAGCTTTTTTACACCCCAAGACGGAGCAATGCTCCGTCTTTCCATTTTTCGTCAAGTATTTTTCTTTGGCGGGTATTTTCTCTTCCGGTTTTTTAAAAATTTCCAGTAGAATATGTACATGATCAGGCATTACCACATGGGCATGAAGTTTTATATGAGGAAAGTGCTTGGGTATTTCAATTGCATAGTCATCAGCTATCTTTCCAAGAATATTTAAATTCATTTTTCCATCAACAACTTCACCGAAAATATTACCTTTTTTTTGGGTATTGATCGTGATTGAATAATACGCCTTCCGAGTGT
>CAYVLJ010000116.1:0-2865 GCA_964452375.1 uncultured bacterium
GGTACGACTCTGAGGATCGCTGTGGTCATTGGACTGATCGTTCCACTTTCGGATCTGCTAAAGATCAAGGACGAAAAAAAATAGAGCAATTCTGAACTTGGAAAAGTTAACGGGATAATACAGACGAAGAAATTATAAAAAAAGTTCATCCCAGGTCCTTTTAAATCTGGCGACAGGGAATCCTATAACATTATAAAAACACCCTCGAATACCTTCCACTAAATTCGCATATAAATCCTGAATGCCATAGGCACCGGCCTTATCCATAGGAGAACCCGTTGAAATATAATTATCAATTTCTTCATCATTTAGCTCGCGGAAAGTCACATCTGTAGTTACGTATTCCGTAGTTTGAATATTACTGCTTTTTTGTATGATCGAAAAGGCTGTGATCACCTGGTGGGTTTGTCCCGACAGCATTTTCAGCATTCTCCGGGCGTCATCCGGATCAGAAGGTTTTCCCAGAATATGTTCCCGGTAGACCACAACAGTATCCGAAGAGATCACGATCGCTTTCGGTTCTTTTTTGGCGATCGCTTCTCCTTTTTCTTGGGAAATGCGACATGCATAAATGATGGAATCTTCGTCTTTAAGCATAGTCTCATCAATATGAGCAGGCAAAACGGAGAATTTCAATCCCAGTTTTTTCAGCAATTCTTTTCTTCGGGGTGATGCGGATGCCAGTATCACAGGCTTATCAGGTTGAAAGATCATGGCAGAACGACCATTTTGTTATGCTGTTTCAACACTTCGGTCCCTGAAACGATCTCCAGAACGTAGAAATAGACTCCCGCGGCAAGCGAATGACCATAGTCATCTTGCGCTGTAAAAGGAATAGCGTTAAATCCCGTATGAACCGATATATCCTGTTGCTCAGCGACAGGTTTACCCGACAGAGAATAAACACGAAGATCTGCAGATCCTTCAAAAGCAGATGAAAAAGTTATATCGGTTTGTTCCTTGAAAGGATTTGGGAAATTGATCAGATTTTGAATGACATCCGCTCCCTGTGCCAGCACATTAAGCGTGAGTTCAACCTGAGAGAAATTATTGTAATTATCAAATGCAGCGATCTCCAGCAAATGCTCTCCTTCATCGAGATAATGCACTACCGGGAATTCCACAACGCCGCGGCTGAAATCATTTTGATCGTAGGAAAACAATTCGCTTAAGTCAACCACTTGCTGCCCGTTATCAATACTCATTTCAAGCACATGCCCGGTAGTTCCGGTGATATTGATACCGCTGACATCTTCAAAAACAATACTTAACATGCTTGTATCGTAGACGACCGCTCCATTCTGCAATTCCGTACCGGCTTTCATAATGTTTATCACCGGACCCTGGATATCGGATTCGGCATCGGGATTGATACCGCCCACGTGAATATCATCTATGGCGGCAGAACCGTCAAACAGACGATCCTCGTTCCAGTAGATCATTCTCACCTTGCCTTCGGTCCCGTGATATTGAATATCTTTGGGAATGAAAGCTTCCGCAGCAAAAGCATTGCCTTCAAATGATATATTCCCATTGAAAAGGCGGCTGCCTTCAAGATAATATTTCACATTGGAAATATCACCCCGGGTATTATAAACATATTCACGACTGACTTGGTGATCATTATCATAAATGGTGATACGGCCCTCCAGATCGTTTCGTTGAGGGTCTTCTCCGTCCCGCTCCAGAGCCCTGCCGTAAATTGCCACCCTATCAAGCGCCCGAAGCGTATCGCGGCTTAAAGAATCGACTGTTCCGGCATTCTGCGGAAATGCGGGGATCAGCGTGGGATCGCCGAAATACATGAATTTCATATTATTGTTGACCTTGGTGGTCCCGTAGATATTGTTCGATTCGTTCTTTGCATAAAGAACCGCATCGCCCATGAGCGGCGAATAAGCGTAATCCGGATTACCCTCAAACAGTCCGGTTGTGAAATCTTCTACAAATTTGACGTTAGCGGAAGTTGAGCTGCCGTGGAAAACCGACCTAACCGTAGCCAGCGTGGCAATGGCACCGTTGGCTTCCATGGTAAGAATGTCCTCTGCCATGCTTTGGAAATCAGGATTATCTGACCGTCCCCAACTGCAGGTTGCCGCCAGGATCAATGGATATTTGCGGTCTACATCAAGACGGACAAGATCATTGCTGACAAAAACTTTTTCCTGCGTCCATACCGAAGGATCGCCGTGACCATAGAAATTAACAAAGGAAACACCGTTCAAAAATGTCTGCATGATGTCTTCACGGGCACCGTCACGTCCCATGGTCTGCAATTCGGTGATATAACGTTCGGGGTACTCGGTCAGGTAGACTTTCTTGGTTTGCATAACCTTGGGAATATGATCATCATAGAGGCGTTCCGAATCTTTAATGAACACTGTTTGTCCGACAAAAGAGGAGCCTTGGGCAAGATCCGTGGGATCATCTGCGACCAGCATGGTATTCAACTGCCATTCCCCTGCATTTTCCCGATTATCATATTCGATGATCTTATCGACAACATCGGCGGCTTCATCGACGGAATTTGCCGGGATACGACCGATGGCAAGATCATTGGTAAGATCGACAGGTGAATTGACCATCACATAGATGTCATCGCAAGGCCACAAGATCCCCGGTTCATAGAGATAGGGGATATAGACGGGAGTTGAATACAAGCGGTTTTGATAATCGTAATGGCCGTCACCGAACAAGAGCACATACAAGGGCTTCGGATCGGGTAAACGACGGTACATGTCAGCAAGATAATGCCAGATCGCATAAGGGTCACGGTTGCCGGCGTTATATTGTCCAACGATCTCCGAATAGGTCTTCACATAGCTGCTGAGAGGCTGAATACTACGCGTTTCCTTGAATTCTGCC
>CAYVLJ010000116.1:2912-5188 GCA_964452375.1 uncultured bacterium
AAACGTCATCGGATACCCGGGCTTCAAAAGACGGCAAGATCGAAAGGGCATCGGGCGAGCGGAAATGCCCTTCGTTTACAGCAAGAAAAGAAGCGCTGTAATTGGAGGCGGGGACCAGGATGTCTGCAGTACTGCCGCTTACAGGAAAATAGCTGACCGAAAAAGGCTCTTCGACAGAAAATATATAGGATACGGCACCTGTCAATCCTGTGATCCGGCATTTTCTGTCCACTCCGTGTTTCTTGAACCACATACCAAGCTGCCCATCGATGGCTTCCAGCGTAGAAGGATAAATGATATCGATATAGTCTAAAAAGCTTTCACTGGTCGTGTGTTCACCCTGATAGGCAACCCGTATATCCAATTCTTCGCTTAAAGCGGAATTGGGCAGGTAAAATTCATCTTTTCTTGTAATGGAGCTTTCATAATCATAATCGTTAGCGCTTTTTCCCAGGGATGCATAGGTCACATCAATGAGAGAATCCCCTACATACATTGAAAACTGATGTGCATCTGCAGTCGCCATACCGTATCGAAAACGAATGGCTCCGCTGATGTTTTCTTCGGTATAAAGGTTGTTAAGATAGAATGCATAGTCGTTATTTGCCGTTAGGCGGTTACCGAGCCACAGCTCTCCGCCTTTAGCGGGGTTGATCAATTCTTCTTCGTGATGCAGACGTTGATAGGTATAATCCTGCTCATCTTCGCTTCCGGTAAATTGCGGCTGATCTTGCTGCATTCGAAGCAAAGTATCCGAAGCAGTACCGACAAACAAACGAAAATGCTGATCGGTCTCATAACTGTTACGTTTGAAGGTCAGTTCCCGAATATCAGTCGCGACGGTGCTTCGTTCCCAGTGAGAGTTTGGACTTGCATAAAAGACCCATTTGTCTTCAGCATCTTCAGATGCATCGAGAAACAGCATGGGTACCTGCTTCAGGTGAAAATCCGTCGAATCGGGGAAATGATCCCTTAACTTGCCACCGAAACCCGGTCCGGCATACAGGAAAAGTTTTTCGTCTGCGATGGTACCGGTCACACCTGCCGATTGCAGATCCGCACGGCTGAGTGAATAAATACCCTCTTCACTGACCTTGATATCCAGCCATTCACCTGTGAATGTGGATACTTTCCGAAATGTGGATGTTATCAATCGGGATTTCTTATTGAGTCCGTCTGCATAATCGCTGTTCAGGAAAAAACGATTACTTTTATCCTTGATTATCCTTCCCGGACGCTCATGAAGATCGATGCGGATTTCCAGTTCGCTGGCCACCCGGCCGTCGCTTAAAAAAGGATTCACTGTCAGATATACAAATGACCGGTCGCGAAAACGCCGGACATCGCTGATCTCGTATAAAGCGGAAGATCTGATATTATGATCGTATTGTATTGATTTTGTTATGTTTACAGATATATCGGGAAACGATTCCCCAATTGCAATGGGGAACTGAATGATGTCATATTGTAAATCGTCTTGTGAGGTGATATTATTTGAACGGTCGAAAGTGAAACGGGTAAATTCTTCCCCTTCTTCATACCAGGTAAGGGTTTCAAAATCACCTGTTTTAACATGTACATTCAGGACCTCGGGAGAGGAATAAGCGATATCAAGCCCCGCCGGAGAGGCAACAGCTAGTGCGAAGGACAGCAAAATAATCAGACCGCTTGTTTTTTTCAAATCATATTTCCCGAAATTTATAGGTTTTACCAGTGTTAAAACACGATGTTCCTAATTTATCGTGTTTTTTATTGTATTGCAACAAAGTTGATGACTTGATTTGTTGAAGCGTTGACCTACTACGCTCCTATCGGAGCTTCGAAGGTTGAAACCAAGCTTGTCATCTTGAGCGAATCCGTCAGTTCCGCAGGGACTCCTTTGAAGCTGGCGAGCAGTCGAAAGATCTACTCATAACTCATAACTCTTTGGTTATTGGAGTTTGCCTATTGTCTATTTATATTTCAACATGAAATTCACATTGCAAAATGAATCCAATCCCCTATCCGCACGTGCCGGCATCATTGAGACCGACCATGGTGAGATCGAAACACCCATTTTCATGCCTGTGGGCACTCATGCAACGGTCAAAGCATTATCTAATGACGAATTGAAAGCAGCAGATGCTCAGA
This sequence comes from uncultured bacterium, assembly GCA_964452375.1. Taxonomy (GTDB): domain Bacteria; phylum Fidelibacterota; class Fidelibacteria; order Fidelibacterales; family Fidelibacteraceae; genus M50B103. Next base: position 5,043 of record CAYVLJ010000116.1, read on the forward strand.
TCATTCTGGGCAACACTTATCATCTCTATCTTCGGCCCGGCATGGAGGTCATGAAAGAAGCCGGCGGTCTGCACAAATTCATGAATTGGGATAAGCCCATTCTCACCGATTCGGGCGGTTTTCAGGTTTTTTCCCTCGCTCATCTT
>CAYVLJ010000116.1:5258-6153 GCA_964452375.1 uncultured bacterium
GGAGATCCAACGAACGCTTGGCTCGGACATCGTGATGGTCTTCGATGAATGCACTCCCTACCCCTGTGATTACGACTATGCCAAAAAATCCCTGGCGGTCACCCATCGCTGGGAAAAGATGTCCAAAGACTACCTGCTTTCCCAAGAACCGTTATGGGGACATTCTCAGGCTTTGTTTGCCATCGTGCAAGGATCGGTCTATGAAGATCTGCGCATGGAAAGCGTGAAATTCCTGACCGATGAGGGGTTCGACGGATATGCCATCGGAGGACTGGCGGTCGGTGAACCCAAGGAGATCATGTACGACTTGACTCAAAAAGTGTGCGACGCACTGCCCAAGGACAAGCCCCGTTACCTCATGGGCGTAGGCAAACCGGAAGACATCATGCATTCCATTGCCCGCGGCGTGGATATGATGGATTGTGTTTTGCCGACCCGCAATGCCCGCAACGGATCAGTGTACACATGGGACGGTAAGATCAATATCAAGAACAGTCTGTATAAGAACGATTTCTCTCCGCTTGATCCCGAATGCGACTGCTATGCCTGTCAACATCATACAAAAGCCTACATGCATCATCTTTACAGGCAGAACGAGATCCTGGGCATGCGGCTGAACAGCATTCATAATATCCATTTCTTTGTCAAGCTGACCCGTTTGGCTCGAAAAGCATTGCTGGACGGCACTTTTCCCAAATTTTACGATAACTTCTTCAAACGCTACAGGGTGGAAAAAGACCACAGTGAAGCGAATGCCGTGCACCGGGAGAACAGGCGGAAGAAGTTTGAGAACGGTCCCTAAGAAATTAAAAGGCAGGTACCAATAATTGAAATCATATGGTTTGAAAGTGATAAACAATGAATAATTCAAAAAGCACCATTGTCATTTACAAGC
>CAYVLJ010000117.1:0-6080 GCA_964452375.1 uncultured bacterium
ACAGGACAGGGTTTTATTTAAATGAAATATTCTGCTTAACGCCAATGAGGATACAGTTCATCTCCCGGTGTATCCAGGATCGCTTTGTGTCCCGACCCATCGCGATTTATGACATAAATGCCGTAATTGCTTAAATAATTGCGCTCATAAATAACTTTTTCACCATCGGGTGACCAGTTCGGCCAGGATTCATTGACACCCTCTGTCGATAAGAGTTCGGTAATGTTTCCACTCTCTCGATCGGTAATGTACAAACCGAATGTATTATATAACCCAGGTGCGTAATAACGTCCAGAGAACAGGATCAGTTCATCATAGACGGGATTGATATGAGGCAAACGTTCATCCGGATGGCCATCAGGATTTATTACACGACGGTTAGAACCATCGGCATTCACAATATACGACCTGAACATGCCGTCTTTCTTAGCATAATAGGTAAATTCAGCGCCTGTGCCCGAATAGACCGGCACCCAATTTGTTTCATCATTGACAACCAGGGGTGTGATCTCCTCCGTATCGGCGTTATACTTAAAAATATCACAGGTCCCATTGATAGCCGAATGGAAAATGAAGGTATTATCTGTAGGATGCCATGAGACACATTGCGCTGCTAAGCTGTCCAAACCGATAGGCTCCAATTCAAGGGTTTGTACATCTACAATATAACAAATATGTCCTTCGGGTGTATTATTTCTGTGAAAGCTGACCTTACTTCGATCGGGAGACAATTGCGGATAGCGGTCATCATAAGCGGATGATGTCAATTGACGAATGTTCGTACCGTCCGTGTCCATGATATAGATATCGAATGAACCGTTCCAGTCGGCTGAGAAAACGATCTTTTCTTCCGTCTCTTCCTCATCGCCGAAGGTTCCGATAATACTGACATCTGCTGTTGAATCAACCTGATTCAAGGTAATATTGACCGTCGGCGCAAGACTGCTGATATCAACGAGTGCAAAGCCGTAGTAATTCATATTACCGGAAGAATTATAGCACATGATCTCAAATAATCTATCGTCTCCGTAAGGAATATCGGGGACTTCTCCGCTGATCATCGTGGGCGAAACGGAAAGATAGGTCAGAATGGTGTCCATATCATCTGCAGAGACCCTGCATTTGGCACTTACAACATCAATACTTGCCGGTTTCATGAACTGAAGAGCAACGCTTTGTTCTTCTTGTATGGGGTCATTTTGTTGCATACAACCCAATACAAGCAGAACAACTGCAATGCAAACGAGTAGCTTTTTCATATAAACCTCTTATTGCTAATATATGCTTGTAAATAATATTAATTATATTTGTTCCCAATACAAAATACTTTTTAAATATTTTAACACTGATCTATACATTTGTTTTTTAGTTATTTATAAGTTATTACATGTCATGCTACTTTAACAATACTGAATTAACAAATCAAGAAATGTGATAACCTTCTTCGCTAAAGCTTCACAGGTTAAGAATCGACATTTCAACATTTAACAAATTTTTTTTAGATTTTGGTCTTAAGTCTTATGTTTTACGCCTGCCCTTCGTAGCCTTGGCGTAGAAGGGTCTTACGTTTAACTAGTAAAGTTTATTCGCCTTTTCCCAGGCCGTGACAATCCCTTTGATCATAGCCGAAGAAAAACCGACATGCTCCATCTGGTTCAGACCGGATATCGTTACACCCATGGGTGTTGTAACCCTATCGACTTCCTCTTCGGGATGATGCCCGCTTTTCTGAAGAAGCATCGCTGCCCCTTTAGCTGTCTGTGTTGCCATTTTTTTGGCGTCTTCCGCATGAAGGCCGATTTCAATACCCCCCTGGACGGCAGCCCTTATCGCTCTCATAAAGAAAGCGATCCCGCAAGCTGTCAAGGCTGTTGCGGATGTGATCAATTCTTCTTTCAAATATATGGTTTCGCCCAAATGGGAGAAGATATCTTCAACTTCGAGGAAAAGGTGTTTATCTTCATTTCTGCATGCGAGAGCCGTCATGGACTCCCCGATGGCGATCGCCGTGTTTGGCATAGCCCGAAAAACAGACAGGTCCGCATTCAACTTTTCAAGTATCTGAGAGATAGATACGCCCGATACAATTGAGATCAGAACATGCCTGTTCGGATCAATGGATGATCCGATCTGTTCGAGTAACTTATTGATCTGCTGAGGTTCGACTGTTAATATCAGAAAATCGGCAAACTCCAGAGCTCTGGGATTATTGTCGGTAATAAAACAACCCTCTTTTTTCAAAGATTCGAGCAATTTGATGTTCGTATTTGATAAAATAATGTTTTCGGGCCGGACTTTTCCTTTTCCTGTCAGTCCGCGATAGATAGCCTGTCCGATATTGCCCGCTCCTAAAATTGCGATCTTTTTCATATGGTTTTCCTTTCAAATCGTAAGGAATTTAGCTTAATACATGACAAAATACAACCGAAGTCCTAATTTTTTTAATAAATACTAATATTATTAATGACAGCCATCTCAATTTCCGGGCAAGGAATTGAATAAATTATTTATTATTCATATGTTTAGGAGTTCAGATATAAATTGAGGGTGACGAAATGAAATTGATGATATTTCAAGAAATCTATCGAATCTACGTAGTGCTCAACTCCAAAAAGCCCCCACCCTTAAACTACTAAACCTCTAAACTAAAAATTTTCCCTTGATATACACTCCATACAAATATAACTTATTATAAATCAATTGGAGATAAGGACACATGTTCAACCGCAAGTATATTGTGGTGTTCCTTTTTTTGATATTCGCTCTGTGCAATGCTACTGAGGTTGACACCTCATTTTTCCGCGCTGTTCACATGGGAGGGAATTGGGGAAGAACTCCTTTTTTTGTTCAGAACCCCCCTCAGGATTATTTTGATTTTTTAGACAGTCTAAATGTTAATTGGGTAGGTATATCCGTATCTTTACACATTAGTGACAGTATGGACAGCACGGTAGAACGTAAATATACAGACGTCACTATCCCCACTTTCCGGGATGAGGACCTTATCCGGATTATCAGGGAATTCAGGAACAGAAAATATCACGTTTACCTTACACTTGCGTTTGAAACAGCAGATGCGGAGCAAGCCCCACATCCCGTCAGCCGTTGGCAATTGGGCGATCCGAAAATGCACATTGAAGATCCGAATATCGTTCTCGAATACTGGCCATGGGCATTAGAACATCCGGAACATGAACGATTTGTGAACAAATTCTGGGCCAGTTACACGAAACAAGCACTCCATTTTGCGGATATTTGCGAAGCTGAAGGAGTCGAGTTGTATTCCTTGGGAACCGAGACCAATCGTCTTTTCCGTACCCGTACTGAAGGTTATTGGTCAAATAATTATCGATCGAATATTCGTGCCATGGCCGATACCGTCAAAGAGGCATACGGAGGACTGCTTACCTATGACATGCACTATTCCGCACTTACGGATACAGGTTTTTTCTCTTTAAGCGAGATCTGGCAAGATATAGGACTGGATATTATCGGGATCAGCGCTTATTTCCCTCTTACTGATACACCCCCGGATACCATAATGGATACAACTTGTATAGATCAATCCTGGAATACCATCTTGAATGAAAACCTAAAACCTCTTCATGAAAAATATCCTCATAAACCCATACTCTTTCTTGAATTCGGATATGTAGATGCCCTTGGATCCCCGTACATGCCAAGTGTGAGAGAATTTGAGACTAAATTCTTTGAGGACTCAGATGGGAATGGTTTAGATGACGGTGAAGAAACACAAAACAATATCTACAATTCATTTTTTAATATAAACCGAGATCATGGGAATATGGTCTCGGGAGCTTTTCTTTGGGGACATCAAATGGCCAGTAATATTGATTGGGAAAATTCATTTGGAAAGCTTAGAGGGTTTTCCGTACGTGACAAACTAAGTGAGCAAACGGTGTGTCAACATTATGCGCAACATATTTCTTTACCAGATGCTCCCGAATTGATCTCACCGGTAAATAATTATATATGCATGTCCGATACATGCCTTCTGGTCTGGCAAAATATTGAACATGCCACATCATATCGTATGCAATTATCAAAAGACAGTATGTTCACCCTTGAACTTAAAGACAAACATCTTACAGATACGGTTTTTATTGCAAGGGATATTGAAAATAATACGGACTATTACTGGCGGGTAAAAGCCTTGAATCGCTCGATCGAAAGCGAGTGGTCGGAATTGCAAAAATTCTCGGGTAATACAGTTGGGGTCATTGGAATCAAACCGGACAACTTTATTTTAGAACAAAATTATCCTAATCCTTTTAATCCGGCAACAGCCATCAACTGGAAGCTTTCAACTGGCAGTGATGTGGATTTATCAATCTATGATTTAAGCGGCAGAAAGATCGCCACACTTTTAAATGAAGTTCAACCGGCAGGTTATCATTCTGTTAAATGGAATGCGGCCGGATATAATTCCGGGATCTATTTCTACCGACTGACCGCAGGCGAATTTGCAGATACGAAAAAAATGGTGTTGATTAAATAAAAAAAGTACGGAATGGCTCAGCTTCGTTAAACCACGTTGAATTTATAATTTGAAATCGTTCCGTACCTTCTTCAAGTATAAATAATCCGTCTTTCGTCAATCCGACGTTCTTAAACCCTTAAACGTTTAAACGCTTAAACTTCTTTTACTGCTTCGTCAATTCAACGGCCGGACTGGTTGTTTCACTCGCCGTTACGGTATAATCCAGCGTGGTGGAAGAAGTTTTTGCAAAGCTGTATGTGGCTGCGGCACCGCTCTGGTCGATGGTAAATTCGTATAAAGAGTCATTGGATGTTTCTGTTACGGTACCTGCTATACTTACCAAACCAAGATTGAGCGTATACCCCGCAATGGTTTGTGTAACATTATCCGCCGTAAAAGTATATGCCGTTGTTTCCAGCGAATCCTGCCATGTTCCCTGTATCCATGTGGGAGGTGAAAAACTGCTGCCAAAATTGAACAAACTGCAGCCAAGTAACACAAAAACAAATAAACCCACCAAAAAGATCCTGTTCTTTTTCATGGTTTCTTCTCCTTATCTTATCTTTAATTATTTAATTATAAACATAATAGGCAGAATTGGCAATAATAATTTAACGTGTAAGTATTGAATATATTATTAATTTTTTATTGATTATTATTCCATTTCCAGCTTATCTTGTGAAGTTTGATTTTTGATAATATTTTAAGTCTTCATTAATAGTTCAACACGGACATTTACATGACAAAGAATAAAATGATCGCACCGATTATAATAACTTTTATTATCATAGCATACTATATTGTATTCGCGTACATATGCTTTATTGTTGATGCTTTACCTTTATTTGTAAAAATATTGGGGGGTATCATTCCAATTATTGTCGCTGGCTTTGCCATTCCGGCACTCATAGAACGTATTAAAGAAATAAAAAAAGGAGAGGAAGATGATCTTAGTCAATACTGATTACATCAGCGGAAAAGAATTTGAAATGCTGGGTATTGTGAAAGGCAGTACCATCCAGTCAAAGAACATAGGCCGTGATATTACACAAGGTTTTAAAACACTGATCGGCGGAGAATTGACCACATATAACGAAATGATGAATAATGCGAGAGCGCTCGCCACTAAACGTATGGTTGCCGAAGCTGAAAAACTCGAAGCGGATGCGATCGTCAACATCCGTTACGCTTCTGCTTCTATAATGGCCGGGGCCGCAGAGGTTATGGCCTACGGTACGGCAGTAAAATTCAAATAAGTAATTCATAAGCGAAAAATTATGGGCACAATATTGTGCCCTTTTTTGTTTTACGACAGTTAATATATTTTGTTTAAAACAACCTTGTAGTGATCGATTACTAGTAACCGGTAACCGGTAAGACTACGAGCAAGAATTCCGATATTCGAAATTCAGGGGCTCTTTCCCAATTATTTAATAAACTAATGAATAGCGGGCTCAGAATTCTGAGCCCGCAACTTTTTCAGTTAATTAATAGATTCGAAAAGTCTTAAGACTTTGAACTTGCTTATCGAATAACAATGAATTTTTTGACCATGGTGTCGCCCTGATCAAGTCTGACA
>CAYVLJ010000118.1:0-6025 GCA_964452375.1 uncultured bacterium
ATCAACCATCAACTATCAACCATCAACCATCAACCATCAACCATCAACTATCAACTATCAACCATCAACTATCAACCCCATCACCAAATCCCCTACATTCGTCCCGGAATAGCCCGTTTTTATCATTGAATCACATTGTTGATGGAAATGGTAGGAATCATGATTTTTCAGATGCTCTTCCATTGAGAGACCCAATTTTAAGGCTTTTTTATAGGTTTCATTGCTGACAACAGCTCCCGCAGCTCCACCAACACCGTCCATTCCATCCGATCCGGTGGAAAGTAAGGTGATATTAGGGATATTTTTGAGATCTGACAAGGCGGTCAAAGCCAGTTCCTGCGCCCGGCCTCCGAGTCCCGGATGATCATTCAAGGTAACTGTGGTTTCGCCGCCGAAGATCATACAAACGGGTTTGTCCCCGGTATAAAGCTTCAACATATCTGCGATCATTTTTCCCGCTTGTTGAGCTTCTCCAAAGAGACTTTCCGGAAAGGTCATGGGTTTGATACCATGATCAAAACAAAACGTTTCTGCAGCCTGCATAAGATCCATATTGCTGCCGATGAGATAATGGGGTACATGAGGTTCGCGAACCATATCATCATATGAAGTCAAAACCTCAATAACACGCGAAGATAGAAATGTATGCAATTTAAATTTATTTATTATCTCCGCAATTTTCTCTGGACTTGTGTTTGGTGGATAAAAAGGTCCGGAACCTATAACGGAGAGATCATTCCCCATAACATCTGATAAAACAAATACGTAACACCGTGCTTTGCAGCTTCTAGCCAATTGACCGGCCTTAACAAGTGACAAGGCGCCTCTCAGGGTATTTATTTCATAAATATTCAAACCACGGGCAAGGCATGTTTGAGTTGTTTTGCGTATATCGTCAATTCCAAGGCCTTGAACCGGCATTTCCATCAAAGAAGAAGATCCTCCGGAAAGGAAGTACAACATAACGTCATCTTCATTAAGAGAATCAATAAATGAATGCATGCTTATACCGGCCCTGAGGCTGTTTTCCCCTGGGATAGGGTGATCGCCGGGAAGAACATGAAACTGCGCCTCAGGGGCTTCAGAGGGGGAAATAAAGAGTGATTTGTCAGGTTCTTGTGATAAATATGGCAAAATAGCTCGTCCCATTGCCAGTGAAGCTTTACCCGAACCGGCAAGAACAAGATTTTTTTTGGGATTTATATCTAATGGGGTGTTTCTAAAATAGAGAGTATTATCATACCGGTACAGTGTTTTCTTGTACAATGCATCTGATTGAACTTTGGAAATGATCTTTTTGTAAGCTTTGATCAGGAATTGTTTTTTATGAGTGAGCATATTAACCTCACTAGCAATAGCGTAATGGTTCCTGTTGAGATAATTATGGGACCGGTTGGAAGATTTGTATAGTAGGCAATGAAAAATCCTCCGATAAAAATGGCAAGTGAAACCAAAACCGACATAGCAATAATAACAGGCATACGTTTGAATAAGGGAATAACAATGAGTGGAGGGATTGTCAGTAATGCGAGTACAAGAATAATACCTACCGAACGGATCATCATCACGACGGCAATGGAAATGAAAAGATAGTAAAAAATTCGATATAGTTTTACTTTGATCCCGTGTAATGCAGCGAATTCTTTGTCGAATAGATAAACGACCAGGGGTTTAAAAAATAAAATGATAAAAATAAGCAGTACAAAGTCATATATGGCAATATTGAGGATATCAGCACGTGTTACCGTTAAAATATCTCCAAAAAGATATGTAAGAAGGTTTGGGGCATATCCCGGAGTGATCGTAATGAAAATAATTCCCAGCGACATGCCGAAAGCCCACAATACCCCGATCAGGGCATTATGTGTTTGCAGTTGTTTTTCATTACTTAAACCGATAATGCTTCCTGATGTCAGTGCGACGACAAAAGCTCCCAGAATGGGGTCTAAACCTAGAAAATAGAACAATCCAAGTCCGCCGAACGATGCATGAGCTATTCCACCTATCAGCAATGTGTCTCGCTTGATCACGATCAATGAACCGATAATACCCGCAGTTATGCTTAACAAGGTACCGGCTATGATAGCGTTTTGTACAAATTCATATTGAAGAATATTCATTCATGCTCCTTCAAGACCCGATGGGGCAGACCGTGCCCGATCAATTCTATTGGACAACCGTAAACCTTTTCAAGCGATCCCTCGATATGCTCGTCACGACCATGGTAGTAAAGCGTGCGGTTAACACAGGCGATATTCTTGACTTGATCATCGATCGCAGATGTATCGTGAGTGATCATGACAATGGCTTTTGTTTTATTCAATTTTTTCAAAATTTCAGATAGGTTTCCGCGGGATTCCGAATCGATGAAAGTTGTTGGTTCATCAAGGAATACGATTTGTGGATCTTGAATAAGCGCCCTTGCAAGCAAGGCGCGTTGTAATTGACCTCCGGAGATCTCCGAGATCGTAGAATAAGCTATCTCATTTAATGAAAAATCGTCAATTTGTTTTTCAATGAGATATTTATCGCCGTTATTCCGTTTTTTCAGAGGATGATAATCTCCGATCAACCCTGTTTCGATAAAATCAAATACACGAATGGGCATACTTTTATCAAACGTCGTAAACTGAGGAACATAACCGAAATCACTGGAAGTGATGTGATTATAAATAACTTTACCGGATTGGGGTTTCAGCAGACCCAGCATGCATTTGAGCAGAGTTGTTTTACCGCCGCCGTTCGGTCCCATAATTACCAGGTAATCTTTTTCATAGAGTGGAAGGTTAATATTTGATAATATTTTCTGCTTTCCATCAAAGGAAAAGTTAAGATCACGAACATCCATTAACAGTTTCTTATCCATGGCTTACCCGTATGTGATGAAAAAAAGCCCGGTTATTACGCCGGGCTGATCAATTATATCCGGGGATCCGGCAGGAAGTTCCTGTCCGATCCTCTACTTCTTTTTGTTCTTGTCATCCTTATCCTGGAAGCGATGGGCCCATGCAATTAGGATGGGTGCCGCTACGAACATAGATGAATATGTTCCAACTATCACACCGACGACCATAGCGATCGAAAATCCGAAGAGTACCTGTCCGCCGAATATAGCAAGAATGAGGACCACGACAAAGGTTGTCAGTGAAGTGATGATCGTTCTTGACAATGACTGATTGACACTCAGATTAATGACGTCTTTTAACGGTTTACCTTTATGTATCTTGATATTCTCGCGAATTCTGTCATATACGACGATAGTATCATTCAGCGAGTAACCGACAATGGTCAGAAAAGCCGCCAGGACCGGCAGCGAGAACTCCCACTGGAAGAAAGAAAAGAATGCCAGTGTGATCAAAACGTCATGGATAAGTGCAACAACAGCACCGATCGCGAATTTAAATTCAAAACGAACCGTAATGTAGATCAGGATTAGCAAGAGAGCAATACCGACGGCCTGATATGAATTATTCCGCATTTCCGCTCCCATCTTGGGACCGACTTTATCGATCTGCAGAATGTTGTAATCGACATCGACAAAAACCTGCTTAAGAAGTTCATCGGAATTTTCTGCTTCATCTGCCGATACTGTGATCATATATTCGTTTTCACCGGAGCTTTTTATCTCAGGATTTCCAAAACCTCTATCAGTGAATAAAGCTCGCAGTTCTTCGGCAGAGATGCTTTTATTGAATTTTATTTGCATTTTAGCGCCGCCTGCAAAATCAACACCGTAGTTGAGGCCCAATATAAAGAGAGAAATAATACCGGCCAAGATAATGGAGATGGAAATGATAAACGTAATACGGCGTTTACCGACTATATTGAAGTTAGGATTTTTAAAGAATTGTAGCACGGTCGCCTCCTATATACTGAGCTTGTTTAAAGGTTTTTTACCGTGTGTGAACGATGTAAAGATCGTCCGTGAGATAAAGTAACCGGATACAAAGTTAAAAACGATACCCCAGAACAATGTTACCGCGAAACCGCGAATGGGACCCGAACCATACTGCCAGAGCACTAGAGCTGTAATTAGAGTTGTCAGGTTTGCATCCAGAATGGTAATAAAGGCTCTTGAGTAGCCATTGTCAACCGATGAACGAATCGTCTTGCCTTTGAGGTATTCCTCCCGGATCCTTTCAAAGATCAGCACGTTCGCATCCACCGCCATACCCATCGTGAGAACAAGACCGGCAATACCCGGCAAGGTCAGTGTTGCACGAAGCGCCGCCAAAATGGAAAGAACAAAGAGAATGTTCAGAATGAGTGTTGAGATGGCGATCGTTCCTGCACCCCTATAATAGATAATGATGAAGAAGGCTACGAGAACAAGACCAATGATCATTGAGCGCACACCGCGTTCGATAGAATCAGCGCCAAGTGAAGCTCCCACTGTCCGTTCTTCGATAATATCGATCGGGGCGGGGAGGGCACCTGCTTTAAGGACGATCTCGATATTCTGTGCTTCTTCCATACTGGCAAATCCTTCAATTACCGTACGCCCATTCGGAATTTTATTTTGGATGCGCGGAGCCATCTGCACTTTGTTGTCAAGAACAATGGCAAGGCGCTTATCAACGTTGGCACCTGTCAGACGGGCCCAGGTTTTGGTACCATCTGAATTCATTCTTAGGTTAACAATGGGTTGCCCCATGTGTTCGCTGGAAACGCTGCCGAGTTCGGCTTTTGCCTCACGTACGGCTTCACCGGTCATACCGGGTTCGCGATTAACGAAATAATGTGAATAGAATTTCGCTTTTCCGCCTTCTTGTGTTTGATATTCTTGGGTGTGTCCCGAAAAAATGATCCTCAGATCGTTCGGAAGTATGCGTTTGACTTCAGGATCGTTCAGGATCTTGTTGACGGCATAATAATTTTCAGTTGGCACTCCGATATCCCAACCGAGATTACGGAGTAATGCTGAAAATGGCTTTTCCGCAGCAATGTTTTCATCAACGAGCACAGATGAATCCGCAGTACCGTTTTCTTCTTCGGTTATACCGAGAAGTTCACTTACCGAGATCTCTTTATCTTCACTGGTCGTATTGCTTACAACGGCAGTATCAAGCTGAGTGATCTCTTCGGGATTGGTACGTTTTACCGCAGCATCGATTCGATTGATAATATCTTGAGTGTAATCGGCATCTTTTAAAAGAACGAATTCCAGGAGTGCGGTGCTGTTAATAATATCTTTTGCACGTTGCGGATCATCGATCCCGGCCAATTCAACAATAATACGTTTATTACCGACCAGTTGGATAACCGGTTCGGCAACTCCAAATTGGTCAACTCGGTTGCGAATGATCTCTTCAGCTCGTATAACGGCATGTTCCGCTTCTTTATGAAGATTTTGAACGACAGAATTATTGTCGGTTTTACGATCATCTGTAGGGAAATAGCGGCTAAGTCTCAGACTATCGTCATTTGCCGTTTTCAACATGATATCAAGGTAATCCATTTCCGGATTTTCCTCGTAAATCGCATTTACTTTGTCCATATAGTCATAGTAGGCCATGGACTGGTGTTCAGCAATATTTTTAACGAAATTCGGGACATTCACTTCCAGAACAAGGTGCATACCGCCCTGAAGATCAAGACCTCTTTTAATGATCTTGGATTCAAGGTCGATCAATTTACCTTCTTCTTTTAATTTGATCTTTTCGGCGTCACTCATTCGTTCGAACTGCAAGGTCGGCACTAAAGTGTAAACCGCCCAAGCCAGCAGCACAACGATCAAGATGTAACGCCAAGTTAGCTTTTTGGACATACGGGATTGAACCTCCATATTCTGTTACAATTTCACCCCTCGCTTTAAGGGAATGAAGACTTTCGTATATAAAGAGCAAAGCTACCAAATTTAATTGATGAAACCTTTAAAACAAAGGAAAAAGTAAAAAGTAAAAAGGCATAAAAGCTATAAACTAAAAACGATGAACAAAAAATTAATTTGCAATTGATGTTAGAATAAAACAGCTTCGTTTATCGTTTATCGTTTATCGTTTATCGTTTATCGTTTATCGTTTAT
>CAYVLJ010000119.1:0-5994 GCA_964452375.1 uncultured bacterium
GATCTTGATAAGCTGGGTTGGATCAATGGGCAGCATCTGTCAAGAAGCGATGCCCGTGATATTTGGCCGCATGTGAAACCCCTTTGGCAAAATGAAGGCTGGATAAACGAAAGTTTTAGTGATGAAACGGGTATAAAATATATAAACCTGTTAAAATCCAGAATGCGGCTGCTGAATGAATTCGTCAGTTTTGGTGAATATCTATTTAATGCTCCGATTAAATATGATGAAGATGCCGTTAATAAGCACCTGTCGGATCCGGCAATAAAAGACAGTATTTCACAATTGGAAATGGCATATAAAGCAACAAATCCGAAAACTGCCGATGATATGGAAAGCATTCTCCGCGATACCGCCGAAAAACTTGATATCAAAGCTGCCGCACTTATTCATCCCTTAAGAATTGCCGTCACCGGCTTCGGTGTGAGTCCCGGTATTTTTGAGATATGTGAAATATTGGGATCTGAGACGGTTTTGAGGCGATTAAAGAAGCTGATATCACAATAAACAAATCTGAAGTCTGGACGCGATGAATCGAGTCTGGATAAATTCATTATTTCTAATTTTTACGATCTGTGACCTGTATCACACCGTAAATTTTACTGTCGACATTTCTCAAATATTTTTATAATTTTTCCTGTCAAATCGAGGAGGACGAAAATGAGAAAAAAGCATTTCTTATCCATCACATTATTTATGACGGGATTTTGTTTGGCATTGCCGCATGCCTGGATCAATGAGATACATTACGATAATTCCGGCATAGATCGAAATGAGTTCGTTGAAGTTATCGTGGAATCGCCGGAAGAGTATTATTTGGGTGATCTGGCGCTTTACATGTACAACGGACATGACGGCATGCCATACTGTCTTGATACCGTTGACGAGTTTGATATTGGCGACAGAGAGGGGCCATTTCAAATTTACACATGGTTTCAACGCGGCATTCAAAATGATACCGAAGGCATGATCCTGGTATTCAGGGATACTTTGGTCGATATCCTGGCATATGAAGGCACTTTCACCGGTAACAATCCACCGGCCCAAGGTGAAATATTTCCGGATATCGGCATTTACGAGACCGGCAGCGGCCCGGATACGAATTCCATTTATCTTCTCGGTATGCCGGGATCTTCATGGCAGTACGGACCCGCAACTCCCGGTGAGTTGAATACAGGCCAGGAACTCACGGATGATCCGCTGCCCGTGGAAATGAAGAATTTCAACGCATTATTCCGGGACGATCATGTTGAGATCACCTGGACGACCGAAAGTGAAATCGAAAATTCGGGTTTCAATCTTTACAAGAATGGAGATATTCTCCAATTTATCGAAGGAAGAGGCACGAGTAGCACTCCCTTTGACTACGTGGTTATTGACGATAATATATTGCCGGGAAACAGACTGATCTATAGCATCAGCGAAATTGATTTTAATATGAATGAGATATTCTTGGATACGGTCGTGTTAGATATTCACGTTATATCCAGGTTTAAGATCGGCCGCCTGTATCCTAATCCCGCGAATTCGGGCTGTAAACTGCCGCTAAATGTCCTTAAAGAAACCGATATTTCTGTCGATCTATACGACATGGCCGGTCGAAAAGTAATAAATATATTCAATGATATACTTTCAACAGGCTATCATGAGCTTTCTTTGAACATGGATCATTTGCCATCGGGAAAGTACATCATTTCATATAAAACAGACAATATGCGTGATACGAGAAAATTCATACACCTAAAATAATGATTTCGACGCATAGACTTTTCTTTCTCTTTCTCCATATTTATCCTATATTTAAGTCTATGCAAAAGCGTTTTTATATCGAAACTTACGGCTGCCAGATGAACGAGTATGACTCAGAGATACTCGCCGGTATCCTGCAAGCACATGATTTTATTTTAAGCGATTCTCCAAAAAATGCGGATCTGATCCTTTTGAATACTTGCTCTGTGAGAGAGCATGCCGAACAAAAGATCCATTCAAGATTGGGTGAATTAAAATATTTGAAGGATAAAAATCCCGATCTGAAGCTTGGTGTTGTCGGCTGCATGGCGCAAAATCTTAAGAATGATATCATTAAAAGCAAACCATATGTCAATCTAATACTTGGTCCCGATTCATACCGGCATATTGCTAAACATCTGGATTCAGACAATAATCATATTATCGATACCAAATTATCGAAATTTGAAGTATATGACGGCCTTTTCCCTGCACGAAATGAAGGGATCAATGCCTGGATCTCCATTATGCGCGGCTGTAATAAATTCTGTTCTTACTGCATAGTGCCGTTCACCCGCGGCAGGGAACGTTCGAGAAGCATAGAAAGTATTGTTGAAGAGGCAAAAAGAACGATCGAAAAAGGCTTTGTTGAGATCACACTTCTTGGGCAGAATGTCAATTCATATGAACATGAAGACCGCAAGTTCCCTGAATTGTTAAAAGCCATCGCAGAAGTGGACGGATTAAAACGTTT
This sequence comes from uncultured bacterium, assembly GCA_964452375.1. Taxonomy (GTDB): domain Bacteria; phylum Fidelibacterota; class Fidelibacteria; order Fidelibacterales; family Fidelibacteraceae; genus M50B103. The sequence goes on from CAYVLJ010000119.1 coordinate 2,483, forward strand.
GCGATACACCTCACCTCATCCCCAGGATGTGGATGAAGAATTGATGCGGGTTCATGCCGAATATAAGCCATTGATCGCAAATCATATCCATTTGCCGCTACAAGCCGGTGCCGATCCCGTTCTAAAAGCCATGAACCGCACCTATTCCCAGGAACATTATCTGAAATTGGTTGATATGATACGAAATTATGTTCCCGATATGGGCATAACCACAGATATTATTGTAGGTTTCCCCGGAGAGACCGATCAAGATTTTCGTGAAACGCTTAAGGTAATGAATAACGTAAAATACGATTCAGCTTACACGTTCAAATATTCACCCCGGCCCTATACTAAGGCCTGGAATATGGATGATAATGTCAGCGAAGAGGAAAAATCCGCAAGATTGACCGAATTGATCGCTCTGCAGAAAAAACATACGCTTGAAAGATATAGAAGCATGATCGGCAAAGAGGTAGAAATACTTGTTGAAACGAGAAGTAAAAAAAGCCCTGATGAAATGAGGGGACGAACGGCTTGCAATAAGATCGTGGTCTTCCCGAAAAACAACTATAAACCCAAAGAAATGATCAAAAGAAAGATCACAGATGCCCAGGGAGTCACTTTGTTCTCCCGAACCTGAATAAATTATGGTCAAACGATATCAAAAAAAATATGACAAAGCGTTTCGCCATATGGCGACACATCAGTTCCAATCCTCGCGTGATTTCAATCTGAGTGAAGGAGACATTATCAGCAATGGTGTGTTCAACCATAAAAAACATCTTTTCCTGGGTGTTTATTCACCGACCGTTATCGAAGGAATGTTCGAGAAATACGGTGTCAAAGAATATTTCGAACGAAAAGGTATTCCGAATATATCCTGGCATTTGAACATGAATGATCCTTATGTCCATCGATTTATTATGCTCACAGAGCGTGACGGGATGAAGCATAAACTGATTGAATTGGTCCTGCAGCGAAAGAACCTCAAGCTGCCTTTGGATAAAAAACGTTACATGAATCTTGAATTTCTGCATGTAGAATGGCTGATGATGCAAAATCCGTATAAACCCTTCAGGCGAGACAGACCCCCGCTACCCGGACAAAAAGCACCCAGTTTGGGAATTGGCATGCACATGCTGCAAATACTATTTCATCTTGCAAAAAAGGCAAACACGCATGGATTGATCAATTCACCGAATTTCCTGCATACAGCCATCTTTTTTTCACGCGCTTTTCATTTTTTCGATCCCAAGATCGAAGCATTTATGCAAGTGGTCAAATATCAGATGTTGCCGCATTACAGCCATTACACTTTAAGTTGGGCCGATGAATACGGCGCATTGCAACATGTACGTAATCACAAGGCGGTCAATTGGCGTCCATCAACCATGATAGCACCCATAACAATGGAAGCCAAACGTTATTTTTATTCCCGTAATTATCGCAGGCAGGTCAGAAAAAGCCGCCACAAACTTAAAATAAAGATCAATATGAAGAAATTAACCAAAAAATTGAAAGACCATGGACAAATCCACTAAAACATGTATTTTTTTAAACGGTACACCTCCGTCTAAAAAGATCATTAAAAACTTTTTGGCTGAAAATGATCGTATCATTGCCGCTGACGGCGCTTATGATTATCTTCAAAAATATCAAATCAAAGCCCATCTGCTCATCGGCGATATGGATTCCGTTTCACATATACCCGAGGATAATAAAACTCAGGTCATTCAAATGAGGGATCCTGATGAAAATGATCTTGAAAAGATCTTGAATTATTGCATAAAGAAAGATCTCAGGCATATTCGGGTTTTTGGAGCCGAGGGTTTACGTCTTGATCATGCTGTTATTAATATCGCCACATTATCTGCTTATTCTAACTTGCTAAACATTGAGATCATAACTAAAAATGAGTATCTCAGATTCCTCAAACCCGGTGAATACGGTTTTAAAGGTAAACGGGGACAGAGATTTTCCTTACTTGCCATACATACGGCCGATGATCTGACGGTTATAAATGCCAGGTACCCTTTGCATAGCGATACTCTTCATAAAGGTTCTCGTGGTTTAAGCAATGCTTTTAAAACGAACGATCTGCACATTTGCTTTAAGACCGGCTCCATTCTTTTTATGACCGAATTGAAAATATGAATATAAATTTCCATCTTTTGGACTTTTTGATCATCGGGATATACTTTGCGTCACTTTTCCTGATCGGTTTTTTACGTAAAAAAAAAGGTGCCGCAGAAGATTTTCTACTGTCAGGAAGAACACTGACTCTTCCCATGTTCGTGATGACGCTTGTCTCTACCTGGTACGGCGGTATTCTTGGAGTAGGCGAATTTACTTACCAATACGGACTGTCCAACTGGTTTGTGATGGGGTGTACCTACTATATTTTTGCCCTCGTCTACGCAATATTCATTGCCGGCAGGATCAGAAAGATCAAAGCTGTCAGCATTCCTGAACTCATTTCCCTTGAATACGGTAAAAAATCATCTTACATCAGCAGTTTTTTTGTGTTCATCATGACCTCGCCTGCTCCCTATCTGTTGATCGCCGGTATTATGTTATCGCTTATGACGGGTATCTCATCGGTTTTGTCGGCCATATTGATCTTTATTATTTCAGCATTGTATTTGTATAGAAAAGGTTTCAAAAGTGTCGTTCAATCGGATATTTTGCAATTTCTTTTGATGTTTCTCGGTTTTATTATCCTGTTCATTTTCTTGGTAAAACAATATCCGCTATCAGAATATTTAAGTACCGCTCACTTGCCGCGTGAACATCTTACGCTTACCGGAGGTCTTTCCGGAACGTATATTTTATCATGGTTCTTTATCGCTTTATGGACGCTTGTAGATCCCGGTTTTCACCAAAGATGTGCGGCTGCCAAATCATCAAAAACGGCACGAAACGGCATTCTGATAAGTATCATATTTTGGATGATCTTTGATGCTATGACGGTTATTACCGGCTTATATGCCCGTGCCTTACTTCCTGATATTCAAGCACTTTATGCATATCCTCTCATCGCATATAAAATACTTCCCATCGGTTTGTTCGGTCTGTTCTTCACCGGTCTGCTTGCCACGGTAATGTCTACTCTTGATTCATATATTTTCATTTCAGCTCAAACGGTTGGATATGATATTTTGTCACGGTATTATCCCGATCGGATCAAACGCAATATCAGGATCGGGTATCTTGTGACGGGTGTGATCGCCATGATCATTCTGATCCTGGTTCCATCGGTTGTATCAATCTGGTATATGATAGGAACTCTTGTTATCCCCTCTTTGCTGATACCGGCGCTTTCGGCACTTTTCAAACGCCCGGTATCTCCAAAATATATCATAATCCTGATGCTGGGATCATTTACCATTACGCTGCTAGGGCTGATAATTGGTAAGATCAGCGGTGAATATCCTCAGCATATCGAACCTTTTTATCCGGGACTGGCCTTTAGTGTTCTTGTATATGCTTATGGGAGGATTTGTACCTCAAGCATATCGAATAACTAGTAT
>CAYVLJ010000120.1:0-5946 GCA_964452375.1 uncultured bacterium
AAAATAGCATCTTGTAAATCCTGTTATCCTGTCAGAAAAATAGCATCTTGTAAATCCTGTTATCTTGTCAGAAAAATAGCATCTTGTAAATCCTGTTATCCTGTCAGAAAAATAGCATCTTGTAAATTCTGTTATCCTGTCAGAAAAATAGCATCTTGTAAATTCTGTTATCCTGTCAAATAACAATCTCGTCAACTTCTCGACCAGCCAGCACCCCTACTCCGCTAAAGCTACGAAGGGTCGAGCTGGCAGGTCTTACTTCTCTTCCATAAAAGGATATTCATATTCCTTCGGCGGATTGAAGTTCTCTTTTACCGTCCGGACCGATACCCAGCGCATCAGATTAATTGACGAACCTGCTTTATCGTTGGTACCGCTGGCGCGTGCACCACCGAAGGGTTGCTGCCCGACCACGGCGCCCGTGGGTTTGTCGTTGATGTAAAAGTTACCGGCCGCATTGACCAGTTTATCCTTGGCCAGCAATGTAGCGGCACGGTCTTTTGAAAAGACTGCTCCGGTCAAAGCATAGGGACTTGTTTGGTCGCACAGTTCAAGGGTTTTTTCATATTCATCTGCTTTATAGACATAGATGGTTAAAACCGGGCCAAATATTTCTTCCTGCATGCTCTTGAATTTCGGGTCGGTCGTCACGATAGTCGTCGGCTCAATGAAATAACCTTTTGATTTATCATAACCGCCGCCGGTGATGATCTCGGCGTCTTTGCTTTCTTTGGCATATTCAATATAACCGCTTATCTTATCAAAGGCCGCTTCATCGATAACAGCTGTCATAAAATTAGAGAAATCCAGCGGTGAGCCCATTTTGATGGTCTTGACCATTGCAATATATTTTTCTTTTACTTCATCCCAGATGGTATCCGGAATATAGGCTCGCGAGGCAGCGGAACATTTCTGTCCCTGGAACTCAAACGCTCCTCGAACCATGGCAACAACTAACGCATCAACATCTGAAGATTCATGAGCAACAATAAAATCCTTACCGCCGGTCTCGCCTACTATGCGCGGATAGCTTTTATAATTCTTTATATTCTCACCGATAGTCTTCCAGACATGTTGGAAAACTTCCGTTGAACCGGTAAAATGAATACCTGCAAAATCGGGATGCTTCAGAACAATATCCCCTATTTGCTTACCGCTGCCCGGCAGAAAGTTGATCACGCCATCGGGAAGTCCGGCCTCTTTAAACAATTTCATCAGATAATAAGCTGAGAACATTTGGGTCCTTGAAGGTTTCCAAACGACCGTATTACCCATAATGGCAGGAGAAGTTGGCAAGTTGCCGGCAATAGATGTAAAGTTAAAAGGCGTTAACGCAAAGACAAAACCTTCAAGCGGACGGTATTCCAATTGATTCCAAGTGCCTGTGGGGCTGTAGTCCGGTTGGTTCTTATAGATCTCTGACATATAATATGTGTTGAAATTAAAGAAATCGATCAATTCGCAGGCAGCGTCGATCTCAGCCTGGAAGACGGTTTTGCTCTGCCCCAGCATAGTTGAGGCATTCAGCAGATCTCCATAAGGTTTGGCAAGCAAGACAGCCATTTTCTTAAATATGGCGGCTCTGGATTCTGCCGGCATATTTGCCCATTCCTTACGAGCTTCCAAAGCGGCTTCGATCGCCATTTTGATCTCTTTTTCGCCTGCCATATGGTAGGTGCCTAAAACATGTTGATGATCATGGGGACAAACTACATTGGCAGTTTTGCCTGTATAGATCTCTTTCCCTCCGATAATGACCGGGATCTCGATCTTTTCCTGCATTAATTCATTCAATACTTTTTTGACGCTTTCGCGTTCCGGGGTTCCGGGCGCATAAGTCAACACACGTTCGTTCTCCGCATGGGGGATCTTATAGAGCGCATTGATCATAATATCACACTCCTGGTTTTTTTAATGGTTTACTTGAAAAATGACAGCACGAGTTTAGGGAATATTTAGATAAAATTCAAGATAATTGGGTGATAAAAGCATGAAAAATGACAATTCGTCAATTTTTATGTGGTAGTGTGTGTAAATGATGGTAATGTAGTGATTACTTTAGATTCGCCCGAATGTAACGTTTACAAGTTTAAAGGGCAAAAGAAACGCGCATTATTCTGACTTCTGACTTCTGGCTTCTGACTTCTGGCTTCTGATCCCTGCTATTCACTTTTGGCTATAGATCTCAAGATCGCCTTGTAATAATGATCACCTTTGTCTTTGATCCACTCATATGCCTGCTTGACAGTGTTGACTGTTTTAGGAATGTATTCATGGATGATGATCTCCAGGATCGCACCATCAAAAAGATTGCTTGTCAGTGAATTGATCATAGTAAGGACTGTATTCCCATCTTGTGGACGAAAAGCCTCAAGAGCTTGGACTTTAACCGGTTCTTCGGTCCCGGACCATTGGTAATCATGATAATAAAGATCATCTTTCTGGTAATTCATTAGGTATCTCCGTGCCTGAAGGATTAAAAGAAAACCCCGCTTTGGGCGAGCGGGGTTACGGGGTAAGGAAGGGATTATGAAATTTTAATTGATCTCGATCTTTCTCGGTTTAGCAAGTTCCGTCTTCGGGATCTCGACGGTCAGAATACCTTCGTTCCAGGTACCTTTGATCTTGTCGATATCCACGTTGCCCGGCAGTCTGAATGAGCGTGCGAACTTACCGTAGCGGATCTCGTTCATGTAGCAGGTTGAATCTTTCTTTGATTCGCGTGCTTTCTTTTCTCCCGAGATAGTGATGACATTCTCTTTGACAGAGATATCAATGTCTTTTTTCTTCAATCCGGGGACTTCAACGTTAAGGACAAATTCGTTCTCGTTTTCCTCAACATCCATGCGGGGATTCCAATCCACGCTTTCGTATGCATCCGGATCAAAGCTTCCGAAGAAATCTTCGAACAGACTGTTGTACATGCGGTTCACACTCGGGGTTGGGTAGTTTCGTTTTACCAGATACATTTTATGTCTCCTTTCATTCGCTCCCGTTGGAGCGGTTTCTTTTTTTTTCATCTTTTCCGGTTTTTGAGCCGGTAATTTTTCAAATGTCACCCTATATAGCGCCAAAACCTTGCCAAAGAGCTTTTCTATAAATATCATCTGCGTTTTTGTCATATTTTATTATTTATCTGACATATTGTCTGCCAATATGACACTTTCTGCCATATTTAACATAATATAAAATCGCTGACCGGGCAATATTACCAATAATATCGTAACATATAGATTATCTTTAACACACCCCTCCCACTCCGGACTCCAGACCCCAGACTCACATATTTCAATCTTGCTAATATGATTCCCCAAGTGTAAATTACATGTTGTTTTTAATTGAATTTATTACGAAAGGAGCATATTGTGGCTTCAACAGCTGACTTCAGACCGGGTATGATCATCGTATATAATGGGGAGCTTTATAAGATCGTCTCTTACCAACATAGCAAGATGGGACGTGCCGGCGCGGTCGTAAGAACAAAACTTAAAAATGTATTGAATGGAAAAGTACTGGAAAATACATTTCGTTCGGGTGAAAAAGTGGAAGAGGCAAGAGTGGAAGCACATGTCTTGCAATATCTTTATAATGACGGCGCCCTTTATTATATGATGGACCAGGAAACATTTGAACAAATACCCGTATCCGCGGAGATCATCGGTGATGATCGTTATTATATTCGTGAAAACGACGAGGTAAAGGTTTTGATCTACCAGGATTCTCCGATATCGATCGAATTGCCGACTGCCGTTGTTTTGGAAGTAACTTACACTGAACCGGGAGAACGCGGAGACACAGCTAAAACAAACGTTAAAAAGCCTGCTAAAGTTGAAACGGGCCTGGAAGTTCCTGTCCCCCTCTTTATCAATGAGGGAGACCTGATCAAGATTGATACTCGCGACGGACAATATCTTGAGAGAGTTAAAAAATAAATACCATTGGTTTTAATAAACAGTTATAAGAAAGGAAAAATAAATGAATTATCCAAAAGAACTCAAATATGCTGAATCTCATGAATGGATCAAGATCGAGGGCAACATAGCAACCATCGGTATAAGCGATTACGCTCAAAGCGAATTGGGTGATATTGTTTTCGTAGAATTGCCCGAAGTCGGTGATGCTGTTTCTAAAGGCGAATCTTGCGGAACCATTGAAGCCGTTAAAACGGTCTCGGATATCAATTCACCGGTAAGCGGTGAAGTCGTAGAGATCAATGAAGCGCTTGAAGATGAACCCACTCTCGTCAATACCGATTGTTACGGCGAAGGTTGGATCATTAAAGTAAAAGTCGAAGATGATTCAGAATTGGATGAGTTGTTGGATGCTGACGCTTACGAAGAGTTCGTCGGTTGATGATTTAACATAACTTGTTTTAAAGCGAGGTCTGTAATGCCATATTTACCCCATGGTAATGATGATGTCAAACAGATGTTGAAAAAGATCGGGGTTGACCGTTTTGAAGATCTGCTCGGGAACATCCCGGAAATACTGCGCGGCGACATTTCAATAGATCTGCCAAATCCATTATCCGAATTGGAGATCCAGCAGGAAATGGAGGCGCTGCTCAAGAAAAACACCGCTTGTCATGAAACTGTCTCTTTCCTCGGTGGAGGAGCTTACGATCATTTTATTCCAAAAGTCGTTGATTTCATTATTTCCCGGCCGGAATTCGCAACAGCTTACACCCCCTATCAGGCTGAAGTATCACAGGGCACACTGCAGGCCATGTACGAATTCCAATCACTGATCTGTGAATTGACCGGAATGGATGTATCGAACGCCTCCATGTACGATGGCGCCACTGCGATGGCGGAAGCCGCTTTAATGGCGAAAAGTATCAAGCGTAAAAAAAATGAGATCATCATATCTAAGGCTATTCACCCTCTGTACCTGAAAACATTGGAAACCTATGCCCGCTCACAGGACATTGTTTTGGTCGATTGTCCGCTTAAAGATGACAGGATGGATCTTGATGCTCTAGACTCTCTGTTGAACGAACAGACAGCGGCTGTGATCGTCCAGAGCCCTAATTTCTTCGGATGCATTGAAGATATTCAGAGTGTATCAGATAAAGCGCACAACAACGACTCCTTGTTCATTCAGGGTGTTGATCCAATTTCTCTGGCAGTTCTTAAAACACCAGGGGAAGCCGATGCCGATATTGCTTTCGGAGAAGGACAATCATTGGGCAATCATCTGAATTTTGGCGGACCATATTTAGGACTATTTGCTGCCAAGCAGGAATTCGTCAGAAAAATGCCCGGTCGCATAGCAGGCATGACGGAAGACACAGAAGGCAAACGAGGTTACGTATTGACACTTCAAACCCGGGAACAGCATATCCGTCGAGAAAAAGCAACCTCAAACATTTGTTCCAATGAAGCGCTGTGCGCACTTGCTGCCACGGTCTATTTGGCTTTAATGGGAAAAAGCGGCTTAAAAAAAGTAGCTGAGCTCAGTTTGCAAAAAGCACATTACCTTCATGAGAATATCTGCAAATTGCCGGGCTTTTCATCAGTAAATAAGGGACCGTTTTTCAAAGAATTCGTTATAAAGGCCCCGCTTCCTGCCAAGGAAATTATTAAAAAGGGCGTTGAACGATCTTTTTATGCCGGTATCGATCTGGGAGATCATTTCCCTGAACGGAAAGATCAGCTTTTGATAGCTGTAACAGAAAAACGGACAAAAGAAGAGATGGATAAGTTTTTGGGGTTTTTAAAAAGTATATAAAATAAATGCTATAATGGTATAGAAAGAGCAAGGCTCTGCCTTTCTATTAAGATTGACTTAATTATTGACTCAATCTTTTTTTCCTTCTAAACAATCTCCATGTCATGAATAGATTTCTCCCCCCTGCGCACTTTGTGTACAGCCTTCGTAGCCGAGACTACTCCGGCGAAGCGGGCCTTTGACAAGCAGTGTATTTATTAAGCCTACCCGACAAGT
>CAYVLJ010000121.1:0-3798 GCA_964452375.1 uncultured bacterium
GCGCCAAGGCGAATTAACGGTTGAAAATGCTGCTTCAATCAAAAAAATGCAAAAACCCAAAAAGAGGGCTTGCGGATGCATGAAAGGCACCTCCAGGAAGTAAGATGCGATCCCGGCGCCAATTCCAAAGGAAAATATTACACCCATGCCGCCGATCACAATGCTGGGTAGTGAAAAACGAAGGAATAAGTTCAGATCGGTTTCGAGACCCACCATAAAAAGCAGCAGGATCGATGCGATCACGGAAAAGGCATACAATTCATTTGATACCGGTAATGCGGATGCCGGATTGTTGAACAGAAAATCTCCGAAGAGTCCGTGAGGCAGTCCCGGCAGAGGGATCTTGCCCAGTAAAAAAGGGCCGATAATAATTCCGGCAAAAAGTTCGCCGATAACTGAAGGAAGGTGAATACGTTCAAACAGTTTGCCCATATATTTAGCGGCAAAAATAATGATCACAAGCTGAAAAACGAGGATCATCATATTATGGACCATATTATTGCTTTCGACAGCGGCAAAACTCAAGATGGGCATGAGCAGAAATATTAGTATCAGAGGTATATGTCTTTTAAATGATCTCATAAATTATTTTATCTCTCTTTGCATGATCAATATCACAATGAGCTGATGAAGAATATAAAATCCGATAAAAGTAAAAATGAAAGGCAGTGGATCAACAAGCTTTAGTATGATCATGCTTGCCAAAAACAATAGCATTGCAAGAAATCGGGCGATCGTCCAATTCTTGACGTTTTTCATCATGTCCTTATAACTGCGCTCGCCTTGTTTTCGTTTTGAGATAATATATGCCGTTAGGGCATTTACCAGACTAATACCGGCCGGTATCAATACTTCCGGCAGTTTTTCACCATGATTTAACAGGAGTAAAATAATGATCAGAGCTATGCTTGCGAAAAGGATCAGGACATAGAAACGCAACTTTATCCAAAGCGGAGCCGGTGTGTGTTTTCTCTCTTTTTCGAAACCCTTCATAGCATTTACCTCGCCGCGCGAAAGTTAGTATAAAAAAAAGCAAAAGTAAACAAAAGTTGTTCGATAAAAGTTAATACTCAGTTAAAACAATACGATATACAATGGACAATTAATAAAAATAACATGTCATCCTAAACTTGATTCAGGATCTGTATAATTGCTTTCGAGTGTCGTTTTATGATATAGGTCACACTCTAAAATATTGTATTTTAAAAATTTAGATAAACTTGTATATTATTATATGAAGGATGCATATACCTATATACTATCTAACCGAAATAGAACGGTTCTTTATATTGGTGTTACAAATGATCTTGAACGTCGAATGTTTGAACATAAGGCAAGCAAGGGTTCAGCATTTTGTAAAAAATATAATCTTAATGAGTTAATGTATTTTGAACACTATAATTTCATGCAAGATGCAATTGATCGTGAAAAACAGCTTAAAAATTGGCATAAAGATTGGAAATGGGATTTAATTAAAACTTTAAATCCCGAATTTAGGGATCTTTCTAAACCTTGGTTTGAAAATGATGATTTGGAAGATATTAATTTATTTCGGCTTAGTCATGAAAGGCATTTTATTACTAAATCATTAGATAATTTAGATCCTGAATCAAGTTCAGGATGACGCGCTTTGGTTGTTTTGGATATAAATTTAACTTATTGACTTACTCTTCAATAACCTTATACACTTTCTCTCCGGGCTTCACCATGTTGTATTGTTCGCGGGCAGTCTTTTCGATGTATTTCTTGTCTGTTTGGATTTTTTCTTTTTTTTCGAGAAGTTCTTTTTCCCGGGCTTCCAGCTCTTCTTTTTTTTCTATAAGGGCATGGTTCTGTTTTTTTTCCTTAAAAAGCCTGATCATCCCGTTATTGTTAAAAAGTAAAAATGCAAAACAAAGAAGGAGAATGATCAAAATGATCTTGATCCGGGCGGATCGGTCTATGAGCGGTTTTTTATCTCTGTGTATAGCCATAATAAAAAAACAAAAGAGCGGAAGATAATATCCTCCCGCTCTTTGATATGATATTCGTTTACTTACCGGAAAGGGCCGATAAACCGCGGAATTTCTTGACTTCGTCAAGAGCTTCTTCAATACGCAGCAATTGATTGTATTTTGAAATTCTATCGGAACGTGATGCCGAGCCGGTCTTGATCTGTCCGACGCCTGTAGCAACGGCGAGGTCTGCAATGAAAGTATCGGAAGTTTCGCCGGAGCGGTGGGAAATAACCGCGGCAAAACCGTTCAACTTTGCCAGTTCGATCGTATCCAGGGTTTCCGTTACAGAACCGATCTGATTCAATTTTATCAGGATGGCATTTGCTGATTTTTCATCGATACCTTTTTGGAGAAGCTTAGGATTGGTGACAAAGAGATCATCACCAACAAGTTGGATCTTGTCGCCCAGTTTCTCTGTCAGTTTTTTCCAGCCGTCCCAGTCGTTTTCATCCAGACCGTCTTCAATGGAGACGATAGGATATTTTTCGACCCAGGATGCATACAATTCGACCATATCGTCCGCTGTCATCATTTTATTTTCAGACGCCAGATTGTATTTGCCGGATTTTTTATCGTAGAACTCGCTGGCTGCGGCATCCATGGCGATAAACAGATCTTTGCCGACTTCATATTTTGTTCGATTTGCAGCTTCAAGAATGACCTGAATGGCTTCTTCATTGGAACCCAGGTCGGGAGCAAAACCGCCTTCATCGCCGACGGCTGTATTAAGGCCTTTTTCCTTCAAGACTTTTTTAAGGTTATGAAATACCTCAACACCCATCTGAAGTGCTTCGGCAAAGCTTTTTGCGCCGCAGGGGTAGATCATGAATTCCTGAAGGTCGACATTGTTATCCGCATGCGAACCGCCGTTGAGGATGTTCATCATGGGAACGGGAAGAACACGTGCATTGGCGCCGCCCAGATATTCATACAGAGGCATTTCATAATAGTCAGCCGCTGCGCGTGCCATAGCCATGGAAACACCAAGAATGGCATTGGCGCCGAGAACGTCTTTGTTTTCGGTTCCGTCGAGTTCTAACATAATACCGTCAATGTAGGCTTGGTCCAAAGCATCTTCACCGATCAGGCGGGGAGCAATGACTTCATTAATATTCTGAACGGCTTTCAGAACACCCTTGCCCATGTAACGGTCGCCGCCGTCACGGAGTTCGAGGGCTTCATGTTCACCCGTGGACGCACCTGAAGGTACAGCGGCACGGCCGAAAGAACCGTCTTCCAGTGTGACTTCACATTCGACTGTCGGATTGCCGCGCGAATCGAGGATCTCACGTGCAAAGACATCAATAATGGTTGACATATTTTCTCCTTTTGTGTTTTTCAAATAGACCGAATATATAATTTCGATCCGCTTATTCAAAATAATTTATTGCTGTGAAATATCTGAGTAATATTCTATTAAAATGTGTGGGAGTAAGGAGAGGCGGAGAGGAGGAGAAGTGGAGAGGAGGAGAAGTGGAGAGGAGGAGAAGTGGAGAGGTGGAGAGGTGGAGAGGAGGAGAGGTGGAGAGGAGGAGAGAGGGTACTCAAATATTATCAAAATTTCAAACAACGTTTATTCTCAATTGAGAACTGATCATTTCAACTCTCAATTGTCAATTGCCTGCCCTCCGAAGCCTTCTTGACCAACGTAGCATTAGCGTAGTTGGTGGCGTAGGAGGGTCCATTGTCAACTGACAGTTGTCAATTATTCCTGTTCGGTCAGGAATCGCTCCGCATCCATGGCAGCCTGACAACCCGAACCGGCAGCTGTGATCGCCTGGCGATAGTGCGGATCTTGAAC
>CAYVLJ010000121.1:3808-5845 GCA_964452375.1 uncultured bacterium
ATCTCCGCAGGCAAAAACACCGCTGAGTCCCGTTTTGCTGGAATTAGGCTGTGTGATGATATAGCCGGTGCTGTCAACTTCCAGCATTCCTTTGAACATATCTGTGTTCGGTTTGTGCCCGATGGCAACAAAAAAACCTGCCGCAGGCAATACTTCAGTTTTATTTGTTTTCACATTACGGATCTTAACCCCGGTGACTCCGACCGGACCCGGTTCACCGAGTACTTCTTCAACAACAGAATCCCATTTGATATTGATCTTTTTGTGTTTTTTAACTTTTTCAGACATAAAGACAGAGGCCCGAAATTCGTCGCGACGGTGAATAAGTGTTACCGTTTTGCCGAAATGAGTCAGGTAAAGTGCTTCTTCAAGAGCAGTGTCACCGCCGCCGACCACGACAATTTCTTTATCCTTGTAGAAAAATCCATCACAGGTTGCACAAGCCGATACACCGAATCCTTTTAATTTTGCTTCGGATTCGAGTCCAAGATATTTTGCGGATGCACCTGTTGAAATGATCAAAGCATCAGCCGTATAAGTATTATCCTCATCATCGCAGATCTTGAAAGGTCGATTAGAGAGATCGACCTTTATGATAGATCTAAACAGGCTTTTAGCACCGAAGCGCAAAGCCTGTTCACGCATTTTGTCCATGAGTTCCGGACCCGTAATGCCTTCCGGAAAACCCGGAAAATTCTCGATCTCGGTCGTTGTTGTCAGTTGCCCCCCGGGTTGTGATCCTTCAAAGATAAGCGGTTCAAGATCAGCACGGGCTGCGTAGATCGCAGCAGTCAGGCCGGAAGGACCGGATCCGATAATGATCACTTTTCGATGTTCGTTCATTTTATAGTTCCTTTAATTTTTTTCTATATCCTGGTATCAAAGTTCTAATGCTGTAGATCTTATTTGTTTCACATTCCGTTATAAAAAGTGTTTTCATATCCTCTCCTCCAAATTCCAGATTTGAAGGTTTTCTACCCGGAGTTTGCAAAGAATCAAGGAGCCGCCCTTCAGGTGAGACAACGTATATTTTGCCTCCGCCGAAATAAGCGATATAAAGATTACCGTTTTCATCAACATCGATACCATCGGGATCCTGGTTCCCGGCGGGAAGCGTGATCAGCGTATCCAGCACACCCACACCATGTGTGATCTGAAGAATATTTTTATTAACGGATTCACCGATATACAGGGTTTTTCCGTCAGGTGAAAAACAAAGTCCGTTAGGGAATTGAAGACCTTCAATCAACCAGGTTGTTTTTCCGGTATTCGGATCGCTTCTGAAGATCCTGCCATCAAATACTTTTGGGTCATAGCTTTTAGGATCTGTGAAATAGATCATACCGCTTTCTGAAATGGCAATATCGTTTGGACGATTGAAACGTTTGCCTCTGTGATCTTTATCTGCAAGAGTCGTCAATTGTCCATCCCGGGTAAATCTGAGTATGGATCCTTTGCCGTATTCGCAGATATAAAGATTTCCCTGTTTATCGAAGGCGGTGCCATTCGTATTTACAAGACCATCTCTATTATTAAGCAGTGTATCAACCAGCGTATCTCTGATCGAACCGATCCATCCCCCGTAGCAATTTGAGAATACAAGTTGACCGTCGTAATAGGAAGGACCTTCGGGAAAGTTCAGGTCTTCGGCCACCACATTAAAATCTCCGTAGAAGTAGGATTTGGACGTACATGAAAGCACGAGAAGAAGACTGAGAACAAGAAAAAGGGATTGCCGGTGATATTCCATTCAGTGACCTTTATTACATCATAAAATATACAAAATTTATTATCTAAAATCAATTAAATGAGGGTTAAGATTAAGGTTGAGGGTTGACCTGCCGGTCTGCTTCATCGAAGATGAAAAGATCCAGAGGAATCCCTGCGGGAAAAGATGAACAAATATTATGAATTATGGATTATGGATTATGAATTATGGATTATGAATTATGGATTATGGATTATGAATTATGGATTATGGATGATTAATGATGAATTCTTAACCATCAACTATCAACCATCAACCATCAACCATCA
>CAYVLJ010000122.1:0-1771 GCA_964452375.1 uncultured bacterium
TGAACTGACCGGAGTAAATCCGTGGGTGATTGCTGTTGTTATTCTGGTTTTGATAGGATTATTGTTTACGTCTTTGGGTGGGCTTGGAGCGATCATAATGGTCACTACGATTGCGCTGCCCATTATGATCTCAGTCGGAATGGGTCCCTTGACAGTTATCGGGATCTTTCTTCTCGGTCTGTCCATGGGCGGGATCTTGAATGCAGGCAACTGGGCTCTTTACATCTCGGTCTTGAATTTGGAAGTTGAACAGATCAGAAGCTTTGCTCTGATCATGTTCGTGATTTTGTTCGTCACATCGCTATTTTATATCACCATCCAGCTTTATCGCGATGGACATGATCTTAAGATCAAAAGAATTATTTTTTACAGTCTGCTTTTCCTCGTTATAATAACGGGTTTGTTTTTTATTTGGCAAGCATTGCCGTTAGGTTTCCAGAATACCGCATCAAGTGTATTTTCATTTACGGGAAAAATATTAAAATATCTTGTCCTTTTATTGATCACTCTGGCGGTACTTAACAATATTATCAGGATCTTTAGAAAAAAATATGACAAGGGTCAGCTCCATTTTTCCGCCTATTTCACCCCTGTGATACCGCTTTTTCTGATCCTTCTCTTTGATCTCGACTTTGTTGCCGCATTTATATGCGGATTGATATACGGTTTTCTGGCAACCTTTAAGAAAGGTGCGTTGAATACGCTGATGCGCTCGATATTCGAAGGCGGAACGGTCGCCATGCCAGCTGTTGTGCTGATGATGGGTATCGGCATGCTGCTGAATGCCATAATCGGACCAGGCGGCGATATTTCGTCAATATATCCGGACGGCTGGCCTGTGCTGCTGCTGTTGCAACCGGTAATGACCACTTTAGTGCCGGGCAATGCATTTATGTATGTGCTGATCTTCACGCTTGCCGCACCTCTGGCATTGTATCGCGGACCGTTGAATCCATGGGGGATGGGTTACGGCATTGCGGCGATCTTCCTGGCCGCAGGTATGCCGGGCGCTGCGATCATGGGACTTCTGATGTCAGTAGGCATGGTACAGGGCGTCTCAGATCCGACAAATACACATAATGTCTGGCTTGCCAATGAAATGCAGGTAAACGTTCAGAAAGTCTTGTGGAATACATTGCCATACAGTATAGCGGTGGCTGTCGTCGGCCTGATCATAGCTTCAATCATGTTCTATTAAACTTTATGGAAAATATCGATGCGAAAAATTAAAATCGGAATAGATGTCGGAGGAACTTTTACTCATGCCGTTGCGGTGGATATCAGCGATTATTCGTTATGCGGTAAGACTTGCGTTCCAACAACACATAAGGCAAAAGAAGGCGTAGCTGCCGGCGTAGTGAGGTCAATGAAAGATCTCATCAAAGATGCGAATATTAAGCCTGAAGAAGTCGTTATGATCGCTCATTCCACAACACAGGCGACAAACGCCCTTTTGGAAGGCGACGTAGCAAAAGTAGGGATCATTGTTCTTGGAAAAGGTGCGGAGGGCAATCTGGGATTCCGTCAGATCGCCAACGACACAATTATTCTGGCACCCGGTAAGAATCTCGTAGCCTTTACGGAATTTATGGATATAAGTCATGAACCGGAGGAGGATCAAATCCTTAAAACGATCGATGTTCTTAAAACCCGGGCATATTCACTTGGTATTGAACTTCGAATTCAGCCCATTGAAAAATTTGACTTTGCTGATGATGTTTTTGGTTTGTTGGTCCAATATCCGAATTCTGACGGAGAGATTATCGATTAT
>CAYVLJ010000122.1:1781-2170 GCA_964452375.1 uncultured bacterium
ATTCGTTGCTTCTGAAGTCTATGGTGTTGATGATCCGGAAAATGAACGTTTTGTAGCTAAAACGGCTTTAAAAAACGGATATACGGCAACATCGGCATCCGATATTTCGCAATTGTACGGTCTGCGTGTTCGAACTCGTACGGCGGTCATAAACGCCGCCATGATGCCCAAGATGCTGGAAACGGCGAATATGACCGAAAAAGCCGTGCGTGAGAGCGGTATTGACGCTCCGCTGATGATCATGCGTTCGGATGGCGGTATCATGGATATAAACGAAATGCGAAAACGACCGATCCTGACCATGCTGTCGGGACCTGCGACAGGCGTAGCTGCGGCTTTGATGTATTCGAAAGTTTCTGACGGTATTTTTCTTGAAGAAGGGGGCACGT
>CAYVLJ010000122.1:2180-5823 GCA_964452375.1 uncultured bacterium
GATATTTCCGTAATAAAGAATGGAAAACCGCAGATCAAAAGTGCTCAGATCGGCGGGAACAGGCTTTTCCTGAGGGCTCTGGATGTCAGAACACTCGGGATCGCCGGTGGTTCAACTCCTCGTGTTCAGAATAATAAGATCATTGATGTCGGTCCGCGTTCGGCCCATATCGCCGATCTGCATTATCCTGCTTTCGATCATGAACATGATTTTTCCAATGTTAAGCTTGATACGGTCCAGCCTCGTCCCGACGATCCAAAGGACTATCTTTCAATACAAG
Source organism: uncultured bacterium (assembly GCA_964452375.1). Classification (GTDB taxonomy): domain Bacteria; phylum Fidelibacterota; class Fidelibacteria; order Fidelibacterales; family Fidelibacteraceae; genus M50B103. The sequence continues at coordinate 2,461 of CAYVLJ010000122.1, forward strand.
CTCAAAACGGAAAGCATGATTTTACTTTAACACCCACGGAAGCCTCACATTATCTTGGACTTGCCGGTGATGCCAATAGTAAAACTGTCAATCAAAATGGATTAGAAGTACTTCTTAATAGTGTTTCGCAACAATATGATACGGATCCTGAAACACTTGCAAAAAAAATACTTGAAATATCATCCGAAAAAGTGAAGCCGACCATTAAACAGTTGACCCGCGAGTATAAATTGGATAACGATTTTATCCAATTTGTCGGGGGAGGTGGCGGAGCTCCGGCGATCGTGCCCGCTGCAGCCGGTCATATGCATTATCCTTTCATGATCGCTGAAAATACCGACGTTATTTCAGCTATCGGTGCCGCTTTGGGTATTATCAGGGATACCATAGAAAAAACCGTCATGGATCCTTCGACTGATGATATTATTCAGCTCAGACAGGAAGCAATGGCTTCCGTTCAGGCAATGGGCGCCGATCCAGATACCATCGAAGCAAGTGTCGAAGTCGATGCAAGGAACAATCGCATTATCGCAACGGCGACAGGATCGGGCGAGATGAGAACAAAAGACATGAAAATCAAAGCTTTGTCTGAGAAAGAGATCATAAAAATCGCTGCAAGATCAATTAAAACGGAGCCGGTTGATTGTAAGATATATTTTAAAACCGATAGCCTTTATCTGCTTGGTTATAAGGAGATTAAAAAGCGTTTCCTCGTAAGGTCGGGAACAGAAAAATTGAATATTAGAATACTAGACAAAGAAGGGGTCATCAAGCTGCAATTGAAAGATGTTGAATTGAAAAAATGTATTGCCACTGCAGCTAAAAGTGCCCTATTGGATATTATTGAAGAGCTGACGTCATACGGAGATGCCGGAGCTTTGATACCCGGGATATATATCCTGATCGGAGGTCGAATCGTCGATATGACAGGCTTAATCGACGAGAAACAGCTGACCGCGTTGCTGGATATTGAACTTCAGAACATAACCCCGGATACCGAGATTGCTGTCATAGGAGTTAAAAAATGATCAATTCACAGCGAGCTTACAGTCTGGACGCGTTAAGAGGGACGGCAATACTGCTAATGGTTCTTTCCGGTATTCTGCCCTATAGTTTACCACATTGGATGTTTCATGCGCAAGTTCCGCCGGGACAAGGATTCAATCCTCTTTTACCGGGAATTACCTGGGTTGATCTCGTATTTCCCTTTTTTCTTTTTGTATTGGGAGCCGCATTCCCGTTCGCATTTGAACGAAGACTGAATTCATCACGTCCTGCTCTCTCTATATCGGCACATATTATCGAACGAACCGTCCTTTTGGTCTTTTTTGCCATATTTATTCAGCATATACGTCCGTATAACATTGTTCAAAACATTTGGAACAGTGAACCGGTTGCTTATAAGGGATGGCTGCTTGGTATTCTCGGCTTTGTTATTATGTTCGCGATCTTTCTGAGAGTTCCGAAAAAGTGGCCGGTATGGCTGCATGTCGCTCTGAAAGTTGCGGGGTGGACCAGTGCGCTCTTTTTCGTTGTCTTCATCCGTTATCCCGATGGTTCCGGGTTTCATCCGGAAAGAATGGACATTATTATTATGCTTCTTGCAAATATGATGTTCTTTGGGTCAATAATTTATCTGTTAACCAGGAAAAACCCGATGCTAAGACTTGTTTTTATGGCTGTTTTTATCGGCATGCGGTTAGTTCATATGCAATGGGATATGGCTGCAGCGATCGGGGGACAGGAAGCGGTTCAAACCATTCCTTATGTTCAACACCTCTTTAATGGCGTTAATTATACCTGGATTGACCGGATATGGAATTTTTCACCCCTTAAATGGTTGTATAACTTTTCATGGCTGAAATATCTTCTGATCGTTTTGCCCGGTACCATGGCCGGAGATCTTGTTAAAAAGTGGCTTGAAGACAGAAAAGAATCCGACAACAAACCCGATACGGGTAAACTGGTTGTGCTTTCACTTTATGCCCTTGCAATGGTTGGTATTTCGCTTGTCGGATTATATTCAAGAGCGCTCAACACTACAACTTTTGTTTTATTCATTCTGTGTTTTGTTGCTTGGCTGCAAATCCGCAAAGCTTCAAACCATGATGAAAAATTGCTGAAAAACCTTGTAGTGTGGGGCAGTATATGGGTAATTCTGGGGCTTGTATTTGAACCATTTGGCGGCGGTATTAAAAAAGACAACTCAACCTTGTCATATTATTTCCTTACCAGCGGACTTGCTTACTACATGCTTTTATTTTTTACGATCTGGATCGATATTTTAAAGAAAAAGAAGATCTTTAACTTATTGATAAATAATGGGCAAAACCCGATGATCGCCTATGTGGGAATGATGAACCTGATCGTACCGATACTCTATATTACGCATCTATTCCCTTGGTTGAAAGATCTTGCGGATCCATATCGTTGGCCCGGATTCCTTCTGGCATGCGCTCAAACACTGATACTTGCCCTAGTCGTAGCTTTCTTTACCCGTAAAAAAATATTCTGGAGAACCTGATGTCCCGAGATATTCTTGAATCAATGAAAAACGGACTTATTGTTTCATGTCAGGCGGAAGGCAATGACCCTTTTAATACGCCGGAAGGCGTGGCACTTTTTGCGAAAGCCGCTGAAATGGGTGGCGCCTGCGCTATACGTTCTTGTGGAATAGACAAAACCAATAAGATCATAGGAATGGTCAGTATCCCGGTGATCGGCATAACAAAAGCATCGTTTGATGACGGATATGTCAAGATCACGCGTTCTTTTGAAGATGTGAAAAAGCTCTATGATATTGGCTGTGATATGGTGGCCATAGACGGAACTATGCGTTTTTGGGACGGATTAACTGGACCGGAGTTCATCTCAATGGTTAAGGAAAAATATCAAAAATTTATTATGGCCGATATATCAACCTGTGATGAAGCTGAGGCTTGCGCTGCTGCCGGTGCGGATTGCATTTCGACGACGTTGAACAGATATACACCCGAAACTGAAATTATGAATAACGAAAAGCCTGATTTCGACCTGATCGCAAAACTTTCGAATGATATTAATATACCGGTAATTGCAGAAGGACGTATTTCGTCTCCTGAAGAAGCGAAAAGGGCTCTGAATGCAGGCGCCTATGCGGTTGTTGTGGGAACTATGATCACACGACCCCGTGTTATAACCGCTAATTATATCAAAGCAATGAAAGGATAATATGACCACATCGATCAAAACGGATATTGCGGTCGTCGGTGCGGGCATTGCCGGTATTTGCGCCGCTGTTGCTGCACGGGAGAGGATAAACCCTTTGCTTCTCTGGAACAGCTTGCTCAAGAGATGTATGCAAAGTACCTATGGGGGGTAAGG
>CAYVLJ010000123.1:0-5751 GCA_964452375.1 uncultured bacterium
GAGAATTCCATGTCATTTAAACGCCACCTTTTTTAAGTGAACCCTGGTGATTTTGTAGCTTTAGGTTTGGGGCTTCCATATCTCTTCCTGGGTATTTTTTCCAATAAGATCAACAGTTTGCCCCGTTCCGGCGAATGGCTGAACGGGATCAGGATTTTCTTTGGATTGGCTTTGATCGGCATGTCGATCTATTTTATACTGCCTTTAATATCAGGAAAAGTTTCAGAATTTATACTACCTGTCTATATCATAGGTGCAGCCGTTTACTATGGTGTTATCGATAGAGCAGGGCTTTCTGTAAAATGGTTTTCGCGACTAAAGGTCATACTTGCTATGATAGCTTTGGCTGTTGGGATCCTGATGATCCGTCCCTCTGCGCAAGTATCTGAAGAATTAAGATGGGAAACGTATTCAGAACCTGTTTTGCAAATGTCGATTTCAGAAGAAAAACCTGTAATTATAGACTTTTATGCTGATTGGTGCAATCCTTGCAAAGAATTGGAACATATAACTTTTGCAGATCCGGAAGTAAGCGAAATTCTCAAGGATTTTACACGCTTAAAAGTTGATCTTACGGTCGTTAATGACAGTACGAACACTTTAAAGGAAATATTTGATATTCCGGGTGTGCCCACGATTATTCTTTACGATAAAACCGGAAATGAACGAAAAGATTTAAGATTGAATGGTTTTGAAAAACCGGATAAATTTGTAAAGCGCTTGAAAAAAGTATTAATAGAATAGCAGTTAATTTATTACCCAAATTAAGTGTTTGTTTATCATCTCTTTAATCAATACATTTTAAATTATGTTTAAAGTGAAGCCCAACAAAGAGAGGATACATTGGATATTTCAGAGAATTTCAGGAGTTCAGCTTCTGGTTTGTCTGGGGATACATATTTGGGTTTTCTTTTTTAAACTTGATAAACCCGTTACTGTTTTGCAATTAAGTGAATTGTTCTCTAAGCCGGAGTGGGTTGTTTTTTATGTAATATTTATTGCTCTTGCTATATACCATGCATTTATTGGATTATGGACAATTTTAACTGATAAGAACCCCTCTAAAACATATAAAAATGTTTGGAAAATAATTCTAATTTCAGGCGGGGTCTTTTTAACGGTGTTATGTCTATGGAATCTGGTTTTAATAGGTGCATCATGAAACCAACGAGAACCTTTGCACATTATAGATTGAATTTAAGATTGGGAATGTTCTCTTTCTTGTCTCACAGGATCACCGGATTGATATTGATCTTTGCCGGCCTGATCATATTATTAGGTTTATCGGTTATCATGCTTGGGAAAAGATCTTTTGAACAGATGCTGGTAATGATACAATTGCCTTTTTTCAGGGTTATGGCCCACATAACAGTAATTGCCCTGTATTGGCATATTTTAAATGGAATTAAAATCCTGATCATTGATCTGTTCAAGGTAAGTAAGGCACATAAAATATTAACAATAATCATGATAATTATCTTTACAGTTGGTATCATTTTATATTTTATTAATGTATACCCGCAATTATTGCCATTATGAAAAAATATGATGTTGTCATCGTGGGTGCTGGTATTACCGGCTTAAGGGCTGCAATTGAAGCTGTTAAGCAAGATCTTCACGTTGCAGTTATATCAAAGGTCCATCCGCTACGATCTTCTTCGGTAGTTGCTTCGGGGGGGATAAATGCAGTATTGACAAATAAAAGTTCCAAGGATGAAACAGGCGATAGCACCGATAGGCATTTTCAAGACACAATGGACTGCGGTTATGATGCTTCGGAATCTGAGGCATTGAAAATCCTGGTAAATAATGCGCCCGCAAAGATCAAGGAACTTGAGAGATGGGGATGCCTTTTTTCAAGAAATAAAAATAACAGTATTGCACAGAGGCAGATGGGTGGAGCCACTTTTTCGCGTACTGTTTATGCTTCCGATAAAACCGGTCGAGTTATCATGAATACACTTTATGAACAGTGTATACGCTTACGTCATAATAAACCCGATATGTTAAGATTTTATGATGAATGGTTCGTTCAAAAACTTCTAACATATAATAACATGACTTCCGGAGTGATCGCTTTGGAGATATCAACGGGTAAAATGGAAGTATTTAGCGCAAAAGCAGTTATATGGGCTACAGGAGGAAGCGGCAGGATCTATGGCAAGACATCGAACTCTTTGACTAATTCCGGTTGGGGCTTGGCAGTACCCTTATATGCCGGAGCTTCCTTAAGAGATATGGAATATATTCAATTTCATCCAACACAATTATCCGGTACACATATTATGATCACCGAAGCTGCAAGAGGGGAAGGTGCTGTGCTTCTGAACCGTAAAGGAGAGCGATTTCTTGAATCCTACAGCGATACTAATGATAAAAAAGAATTATCACCCCAAGATGTGATCAGCAGGAACATACGTCGGGAGATTTTAGCCGGAAGAGGTGTGAAAGCAACATGTGTACAACTTGACCTTACGGATCTGGGGAGTAAGAAGATCAAAAATAAATTACCCGGTGTAAGAGAACTAAGTAAAACATATGCCGACTTAGATCCGATCAGACAGAAGATTCCCGTAACACCTGGTCAACATTTTACTATCGGCGGTATCAGTACCGATGAAAAAACACAAACAGATATTGATGGTTTGTTCGCTGCCGGTGAATGCGCTTGTAACGGTGTGCACGGCACAAACAGAATGGGTGGAAATTCTTTAATAGAGACGCTTGTTTTTGGAGAGATCGCAGCAAAACAGGCTGCAAGTTACATAAAACAAAAACATCACAAACCCCCAAACTCAGTATTTTTTAAAAATGCTTTTTCAGAAGAAAAGAATAAAGTAAAAACACTACTGAAAAAGAATGGTAAAGTAAGATCAGCTGACATCAGGTTAAAAATGAATCGAACAATGGATGAATTTGTCGGTATTTATCGAGACGGCATGGGCTTGGTGGAAGCTGCACAAATAATCAAAGAACTAAAGGACATATACCGGGATGATCTTCATGTAAGCGGATTGGAAGCAAGAGCAAATTATGGTTTGATCGATGCCATTGAGCTAAAAGGAAGTCTCGATATTGCAGAGATTATCATCCAAAGTGCATTGAAAAGAAATGAAAGCAGAGGTGTGCACTTCAGGAACGATTTTCCAAGTTCAAAAGGCAGAATAAAATATTCTCTTACTAAATATAAAAAAAATAAGATTAAGATCCGTCATGTACCAATTAAGATGAGTGCAAAACCATTATTAGCATTATTTGGCGAGGCAAAACCAAGAAATGAAGGAAAAATATTATAAAATATCGGTTTTTAGATTTGATCCTTTAATTGATACAAAACAAAGGTTCAAAAACTATTCTGTACCCAGGAATGAAGTACATAGCGTTCTTGACGCCTTGCTTTATATTCGGGATCATTATGACGGATCATTGGCTTTTCGCGCTTCCTGTTCTCAGGGAAGATGCGGCTCGTGCGCCATGCATATTAACGGAAGATATGGTTTGGCTTGTGAAACACCATTGCGATCGGGGAGAAATGTAATTCGACCTTTATCTCAGCTGCCGATCATCAAAGATCTTATGGTTGACATGGAGAGATTTTGGGAAAAATATGAATCCATTAAACCTTATTTGGTCCGACATTCCGGTGAAGCTCATCAGAGTTATGAGAACAGGAAAGAAATGGATGAACTTATTGATTGTATTCTCTGCGGGGCGTGTACTTCCGCATGTATGATGACAGGAATGAACCTTGATTTTCACGGTCCTGCTGCATATGTTTCATTGAACAGGTTTCTAAAAGACGAAAGAGATGCAATTCATGATCAACGTATGGCCCTTGTAATGGGTGAGAACGGGGTCTTCAGATGTCATAGTATGTACAATTGTGATGAAGCCTGCCCAAAAAATGTAAGACCTTCTCAAAATATATTGGAAATTAAGAAAAATATCGGTTAAATTTCACTGTAAACAAACTAATCAAAAAGGAGTTTTGAAGTGGAAAAAACCATCAGTCGTCAAATTGCTGAATTTGCGGTTAATCTGAAATACGAAGATCTTCCTGAAAACGTCATTCATGAAGTGAAACGTTATCTCTACGATTCAATTGGTTGTGCTTTGGGTAGTATGCATACCAAAGACGTAAATATTATCAAAGATATTTACAAAGAAATGGGTGGTAAAGAAGAAGCAACTGTATTTGGTTATAAATTTAAAATTCCTGCAGTTCAAGCAAGTTTTTTGAATGCACTGATGATCAGAGCTCTTGATTACAATGATATTTACTGGAAAGAAGATCCTTCCCATCCGTCTGATATTATACCTGCTGCATTGGCTATGGCCGAAAGAGTAGGGGCATCCATGAAAGATGTGATAGTAGCGATCGTTTTGGCTTATGAATTTGAACAGCGTATGTGTGAATTTGCAAAACCGGGTGTAAGGGAGCGAAAGTGGCACCATGCGACTTTAACTCAATTTGTATCCCCCGTTGTTGCCGGAAAGATATTAGGGCTAAATGTCGATCAAATGGTTAATGCCATCGGCATCAGTGCCTGCCATAATCATACTATCGGGTGTCCCACAGCAGGCAAACTGACCATGATGAAAAATACTGTTGATCCGATGTCAACACAATCGGGTGTTCTGGCGGCTTTGATGGCAGAAAAAGGATATACAGGCACAGAAGCTATTTTTGAAGGCAAGGAAGGTTTGATGGATGTATTTGGTCCCGATTGGGATCTAGATGCACTTCTCGGCGATTTGGGTAAGAAGTTCAAGATACTTGAATGTTCAATGAAAGCTTTTCCCACCGAAGCCCTGACCCATACTCATATTTCTGCTACCATCAAGATCATTACGGAAAATAATATTGATTATAAAGATATTGACACTGTTTCGATCACAACTATAGCTCGGGCATGTGATATTTTATTTGATCCCCATAAGTATCGTCCTACTTCCAGAGAGACTGCGGATCATAGCCTTCCGTATTGTATTGCATGCGCATTAGTGGATAAAAAAGTAACCACAAAAAGCTTTGATGATGATAAAATTAAAGATCCGAGGATCTGGGAAGTTATTGACAAGATAAAAGGTGAGGCATCGGAAGAATTTGAAAAAATGTTCCCTGCAAAACAACCTTCTCGGGTTACGATAAAACTTAACGATGGTTCTGAACATAGTTTGTATCTTGAATATCCTAAAGGAGATCCAAGAGAGCCGATGACACAAGAGGATCTGGACGCGAAAGTCGAGGCCCTTTGCGGTGAAAGATACGATATTGAAAAGTTGAAGGAGACAATATTCAGCTGCGAAGATCTCAATGCATTGGAATTTATGAAAGCTTTATAAGCTGATATAAATGCATTGACATCTTAGTATGAGTTTCTTACTTTACAATGATATTGTCTATATTGCTTATTATAGAAATTTATAGGAGATGGTAATGCGCTCAAAAATTCTGACAATCACGTTTGCTCTTCTTCTTTGCGCTTCACTTTTTGGACAGAAAACGCGTGCAGAGTTTTTTAAAGAGTTTTATGGTACTTTAATAAATTCATCAGGTATTGAAATTCCAAAATACGAACCTGCTACCCCAAGTGTTGATCTGAGCGATGTTATTGAACAGCTGGAATCTCGTTATAATATTGATATCCCTGCAGAAGAAGAAGCAAAATTCAAAACAGTTGAAGAAGTTGCGGAATATGTTAACGAATATCTTCAGCAACAGGCAACTGATATACAACCGGAAGATGA
>CAYVLJ010000124.1:0-5650 GCA_964452375.1 uncultured bacterium
AAGATGCCAGATAGAACTGGGCGTCATCAGCAATATCTGAACCGGGTGCGTTGAAAACGACGTATGAAAAATCTTCAATTCCCTTAAAATATTTTTTCGATTCAAATGCCTCGACTGCATCCTCAAATCTTTCGATGTAAGTGCGTTCTTGTTTCGGTTCGTCCGATTTGGCTTCTTTTGATCCCGAGCATGAGCTGAAGATCACAGATATTGCCAGTAGCAAGCTTAACAATTCAATTCGTTTCATAATATCCTGTCGTTTAAAATCTAAGGTTTATACCGGTCTGTATACCGACGGCGCCCGATTGCCTTAAAAGGGGAGCCGCATGTAATGTAAGTAAAATATCCTGATTTTCATTGTGTTTCTTTATGCGAAAACCGGCGTCTATCGCAGAGATGAAATGATTTAAAAAGATAGCTGTTCCAAAATATGTGGCATAATCGAGTAATTTATTCGCTGCAAGCCTCATTGAAGCATAAGTATATTGATTATCGGAATATTTGCCGATAATTCCGTTCAGCGGGTCGCCGGGATCTTCCGATCCGGGATACCAATCATCCCATCCTTGCTTGAATTGCTGATACTTTCCGATATTTTCATAAAAGTGATAGTCTTTCACAATATACAATGCATAATATCCGTCATCTATATCATCCATCATGGCGTTATAATCATCAGTATTTTCCGGAGAATAATGTGTATTGTCAACATAAACGGTCGATCGATGGGTTGTGGGATCTATATTCGGGTCATAAACTTCCAACCAGTCGTTCACATCCCAGTGAAGATCGGCGTAATCTTCATATTCGTCCACGCTCAGCTCTCCCTGATGATTAAAGTAAACCGTTCCTGCTATAAAAACCGCCTCCAAAGCCGTATAAACGATCGCTATGCCCTTATCTTCGGCGTACCATTGTCCTGCACCGGGTAATACGGTTGAAAGCCCTACGCCCAAAGGAATTGATTTCGATTTGATCTTTTCAGGCACTTGAGCATGCAGAAAAGTCAAAGCGATCAGTATGATAAGCAATGGTTTTTTCATAAATATCCTTAAAAGTCGAATAAAAGCGTCCAGTAGAATCTGAAATTATGTCCAATGGTCTTTGTCACGTCGTATTCGTCATATTGGATCATATCCAGGGCGTAGACCAGGTCAAGAGTGAGGGCAAGCGGGAATCCGTACCATGAATGTCCGGCGATACGTGCCTCCAGACCGATATTCTGTTTCCAGTCCGGCGCGGATCTTCCAAAGGTCCAGGCGTCTCCGATCTGATGATATACGCTGACGTATAGATTTTCAAAGAAAAAAGGTTCCAGGTTCAGGCCTAATTTTTTGAATAAAGGAAAACGCAGAGTAGAAGTTAAAATAGCTTTATGCGTTCCTTCGATGGCATAAAAAGGGTAACCCTTCAAGCCGGGCAGTCCACCGCCAAAGTAATTGAAGAAAGAATCGATCTCGGTATTGAACATCATGCCTATGTCGGCATTGAAGGATAAAGCCGAATGCTTAGTCCAAGGAATTGGAATGAAAATATCCGAATCAAAATCAATACGAGGCGTATAATTATTTGTATATGTTTCTGTGTATGTGCCAAAATCGGTTGTTTTATAATCATCGATGAATTTATTGAAATCGTAAGCTAAAACCAGATCATTGATGCGCCAACCTTTGGTGGGGGAGATATTGCTTTGCCAGTGGCGATGTGTAAAATCTGACCGGTAACGGAATTCGACTCGTTGACCTTTATAGTATGTTGATGAAATAAATTTTAGAAGACCTAATGCCGGGTCATCTGCATTTGCTTTAACATTTGAAGTATATTGCCCTGTCGTCGCCGATAATTCAAAATAATGCTGGTTCTGCCATGTATAATGCATTCCTAAACTGACCTCTGACAATGAAAAACTCATTTTTCGTTCCATGGCATAATAATCGTTCATTTTTGTTGAATCAGTTCGGTTTAAACCTACAGAAAATACTTCAAAATAAAACCGGGGCAGAAATTGATTGAAATCAAGTCTCGCATTGATATCGTAATCACCGCGATGATTGATATCGGCCATGGCAAAAAGGTTCAATTTATCCAGAACCTCATTCTGAAACAGGATGATCCCGCCCTTCAGTGCGTCGTAATCGTATTGGAGAAAGGGAACAAAAAATAGGTTTGAGAACTGGAAATCATAATCCTTTGCTTGCTCAAGATCACAAGTGCATTCTCTGTCTTGCATGACGGTTGGAAAGGAAAAATCTTTATAAACCGCATGGTCCTTCGGTATTGCGACAACATCAGATATTTTATGAAGAATGAATCGACCCTCTTTGAAAAGGGTATAGGTCAAGCTGCCATCCGTCGGATCGATGGCCGGATACATGGCTGCGCCGGTAACGTTGGTTACAAGCTCGGTGTTCATTCCATCCAAATCCACACGATATATATTGAAGATACCGGTCCTGTCGGAGGAAAAATAAAGTGATTTACCGTCCGGGGACAGTTGAGGCGTCCGGTTGTCATGTTCATTATTGTAAACAAAGGGTTGTATTTGATGATCTTTCAGATCAAGACGGTATATATCACGTCCGTGATTTACAGCCATATCAAAGTAAAGGTAATTTCCCTCTGAATCGGAATTAATAATAAACACCTGCTCACCGGTGGAGAAATTGGTCAGATTTTCCATGTCTCCGGTATCCGGGTCATAACTGAAAATATTATGCGTTCCGTCGTAAACACGTATCACATACATGTTATCGTGTCTATCGGTGGTAACTGAGTAAATACGCGCATCGTCTGTCAGGCGCTTCAGTTTTTTTGTTTCAAAATCATATTCCATCAGGTCAAACCAGGTCGAACCGTAAATATTGGCTTTCTGGCGTTGTGCAAAGTAAACCTTGGATCCATCGGAGGACCAGGCAACATTTCCGCGAACACGATTTTTTGAGATTTTCTTTTCTTTGCCTTTTTCATCGAAAGTGTACAGGAAATTATAGGAGATATAATCGTTGCCGACACTTGACTGAAAGACCATTCTGCTACCGTCCGGCGAATAGGATGCCAGAAAATTTCCGGGACCTTTGTCAAAAAAGACGTCCCCTATGCTCAGATTTTTTCTGATAACAGAAGTGTGATTAAGGAAATCAGCCTGGAAATGATCGATAAAATCCTGATAAAGTTCCTTGCCGCTGATGCCTGTAACTTCTTTTAAAACCTTATTAAATGAGAAATTCAATTTTTTCTTCGCCGCTTTTGCGATATCCGAATGTATGGTCGATCCGTATCTGTCCGCAAGATAGGATGCAAAAGCATAACCGGTATTGTATACGACCTCATTACCTATGCCGGGGTGTCCGAAATGACTGACATCCGCCCAGGACATGATGCGGTCATTGAGCGCCGCATCACGCAGGATCATATCACGATGTGAATCCCAAAAATCATGTACGGCATGTTCATATTGGTATTGGGCCACACCTTCGGCCCACCACATCGGCACAATGGAGTTCGCAATGGGTAAAGAACCGATACCCTTCGGGTATTCCAGTATGATATTTTCCTTCATCGGGATCTCGCGATCGATCCACTGAACGTAGAACATCGGAATATTAATGGGATATTTCATCGAGGCGCCGAGTGAGATGATATGCGAAAATTCGTGAGTGAACACATTCCACATCCATTGATGATTGCCGCGCAGGTCGAACTCCAGAGGAGAAGCCCAGATCATGATCTTGTTATCAAAGTAATATGCGCCTCCATTGGCGTAATCATCCGTATCCTGAATAATGATCTGTGTTTTTTCCTTGGGTTCCCAATTGTATAGGCCCGTAACGTAGGGATAGACCGATTCAGCGACTTTCATAGCCATCTGCACGGACCATTCGGTGCCGGGATGAAAATGAAAAATAAAGTGCTCCGTTTCCAGTGTTTTCCAGTCAAGTTCGGGATGATGCGGTTCGTATTGAGCGAACAGAGATGTCGTTATGACAATCAGAAGCAGTAGTAATAGTGTATATCTTTTATTTCTTTGCATTATTTAAGTATAGCCGGTTTTACAAAATATGTTTCGGTTATTATTCCATCCGTGATCTCGATCTTGGCAATATAAACACCGGATTCCACGTCAGTGACATTCCAGATGATCTCGTTCCATTGTTGGTCATTGACGTCATGTTCCAGTGTTTGAATGAAACTGCCGTTCAGTGCATAAATATTGACACTTACACCGGTGGCCCCGGTGGAAAAGAAACGGAATTTCGTTCTGTCGCCCTCTGCAGGATTTGGGTAATTATAGATCAGGTCCTGATAGATCAGCTTGTCGGAAACCATCGGAATGGCGTTTTGCGTTTCAGTTATTGTATTGCTGTGTAATGCATCTTTTCCCTTATAACCCCAATACACTTCATCGGATTCCACGGCATATATACTGCCGTCTGCAATGATCCATGCCGTGTCGTTTTTCACTTGTTCAATAAAGAAAGATGCTGCATCAACAGGCGCTGGCATGGAGTGCAGTATTGTTGCATCCGTATCGTATATGTCAATGATACCGGCAGGATCATAAGCCGCTATTAGCGGTTCATCATTAAGTTTATAAACCCTGATCTTTGAATAATTTTCAAAAACGGGAAAACCGTTGAGAAGCGGACCGTTCTTTAAAAAGGCGGATAAGGTTTTATCCTCTTCGAATTCCGTCAGTGCCAGGATCTCAAAATCTCCGTCATTATTCATATGAAGAGGAATGATCTCCTGAAGCAGGTGCTGATCGTTATCAAAGGGCATCCAATCTTCAGGCAGTATGGCACTGCCTGCTTTTTCCAGGCTAAAGCCATAATTATCCGAGTAGATCAATTCTCCGTTCATCAGTGCTGCGGCTTCGGCTTCAACGTATTCGATATGATCATTCATTACATAGGGAACAAATGTTCCGGTGCCCTCATCCACCTGTAACAATGACCAGGATGGGATATCAAGTTTGTATACATTTCTTAGTTGTAGTGGAGAAGTAGATCCTTCAGCAGTCACAACAGATACAGGCGGCAAGAAAAGCGTATCGCCATGTAAAGCTATATGCTCAAGATCAACGGGATGATCAAGATCTAAAGTAGTTGAGACCTGCATGAAGGTCGGATTATAATATAGATGTTTAACGGTGGCGGAAACTTCATCATTCGTGATCTGGATGATATCCGAGTTGTAGCTAAAGAAAGCCGTTTTCCCCTTTTCGTATGCCTCAGAGTTCCTAAAAAGTCTGAAGAGTCCCATTGAATTCTTTAAATAAATGGAACTGTCCCGATACCCGATCAGGTTATCGATATGATCAAAGCCGCCCGCGGCACGGGTCATTTCATCAAAGACCATGCCATCGTAATTATAAGCAAGAGGTGAATCCATAACGAGCTGAATAACTGCAGAGTCAGGATAAAACTTAAATTCTCTGATATTGATGCCCGTTGGCAGATTTCCCTTAGAACGTGTATTGGGATGCGAAGTATCATTGAATTGCATTTTATATGAAGAAGGATTATTGTCTTTATACCCTTCATTATTGGTAAACCACATATCCCATTTATAGCCGTTATTGACAGAAGAAGTTAAGAAGCCATACCATTTGCCGATATCAGCGCCGCCGTCAGCTTCAACCAAATTCAGG
>CAYVLJ010000125.1:0-5601 GCA_964452375.1 uncultured bacterium
TTTCTTTATATACATTTTATTAATTAAGTAAAAATCGAGGTGCAGCCATGAAACATGTCATTCGTATTTGTATCGTTTTGATGTTGACGGTATCCCTTGTGTTTTCAGCTTCTTTTCCGAAAGGGATCATTTCATTTAAGAACGGAACCGAGTTAAAAGTTAAAAAGGTGTCGATCAAGGATAATTTTGTTTTCTATAAATTCAAAGGTGAAAATAAATCTTCCATGCTTGAAGACATTGAATATATCAAGGCCAGGGGAAAGGTCGAACGTGTGTTCGGTGCAATCGCCGGTGGTGCTACCGGTTTGGTCATCGGTGGAATAGCGGTCATGGTCACCGAGAACAATCCCACATATGCCGGTAAATTGGCCGGCATTACAATTGGAGCGACGGCAGTGACCTACCTGGGGGGACGACTGATCGGCGGTATCTTTGACCCATGGCGTAAAATATATGTTACACCGGCCTCAAAAGAATAACTGATTTTTCCACATAAACGTTTACAGACCTAAGGATTACAAGTAAAATCCTACTTTATAGCTATTATAAAATAAAATCGCAAATATTTGTTTTTATGCTTAAAATATTTTTTGTATTATTGATGTTCTTTTCGAATAACCAGAGGTATCAATGTATAAAGAGGGAAATGTCTGGCGATTTTTCGGGGTTACGCTTTTATGGAGCTGGGGACTATTGCTGGTTCCGGTTGTAAACGGACTTGGTATTCATATGCCGATCACCCGTATTTTATTTGCATTGGCAGGCGTTGCGCCAAGCTTTGTTGCAGTGTTGATCGTCTTGCGTGGCGGGAACGGAACATATAGAAAAGATTTCTTCAAGCGCATTGTTGATTTTAGCCGTATTCGGGGAAAATGGTACTTATTGATCTTTTTCCTTGTGCCTGTCACAGGGTTGATCGCTGTTCTAATTAATTATCTTATTGTTGGTCAATGGCAGGATTTTACGACATTTGCAACTTTTCTTTCGGAACCGCTTACTTTACTTATTTTTATGGTTTTTACTCTTTTCTTCGGCCCTCTGGCGGAGGAGATCGGCTGGCGAGGATATGCCACCGACCAGATGAACGAACATTATCATTGGCTGACAAGCTGTCTGGTTATAGGATCGATCTGGGCATTGTGGCATGTTCCCATGTATTTTATTGAAGGCACTTATCAGTTTCAACTCGCACAGACTTCAACCTTCGACCTTATCCTTTATAATATCGAGAAATTCTCCACCAGTATCATCATGTTCTGGATCTACAAAAATACACGCAGAAGTATTCTTGCCGGTATTTTATATCATTTCTCACAAAACTTTTTTGGTGAAATACTTGATCTTTCACCCGCGGTTTCACAACTGCAAACCGGTATTCAGATCCTGATAGCCATATTGATCGTTGTTTTTAATTATAAACGTTTTGCACTTAAACCTCGTAAAGTATTGATCGACGGTTGAACGACCCATTTTCTTTTTAAAGATCATTCTTCCGTATATTGGTGTATTTTCTTTGCTCGCCGATCATATCCATGTAAATTAAACCATGAAACAAAAGATCGATCTCTCATCCTGGAAGCGTGAAAGCGCCTTCCGACATTTCATCACATATAGTGACCCGTATTTCGGGATCACGACGAATATCGATTGTACAGAAGCATATTCCCGATCTAAAAAGAATGCTGTGTCTTTTTTCTTAACTTATTTTTATTTATCACTAAAGGCGGCAAATGAGATCCCGGAATTTCGCATGCGCATCGAGAACGGCATACCGGTGATCTATGATAAAGTAAACGGATCACCTACTCTTTTGCGTGATGACGGCGAAATGGGTTATGCCATGTTAGAATATGAAGATGATTTTGAAGCATTTCTTCCGGCAGCGAAAAATGAGATCGACCGCGTTAAAAAGTTAAATTATTTAGACACCTCCAAAGATTGTCCCGAGACCATTTACTATTCTATTATGCCATGGATAAAATTCACTTCCGTTCAACATCCTCTTGATCTGCCCAATACCGAGGGTATCCCCATTCTGACCTTCGGTAAGATGACGGAAGAGAACGGACGCAAGATCATGCCGGTCGCAGTACATGTTCATCATGCTTTGATGGATGGAAAACATATGGCGAAGTTTATTACATCCTTCCAGGATAAACTGTCCGAGTAGGATGTAGAGACGCGATTTATCGGGTCTGTATCACATTATCCTCCCCCAAAAAATATGAGACGCGATAAATCGCGTCTTTACAATTCAAATATCTTTTTATCTTGCAACCGGAGGTTGCTTACCGCTCGGTAAGTTTTTTCTTGACTTCGGGAACTTTACTACTTACCTTCCGTTTAGTAAGTTCGAAAGGAGTCAAAATATGACCGATAGAACCACACATGACAAGATCATCGATATCGCGATCAGGACTTTCGCGGAACGCGGCTACAAAGGGGTATCCATGAGAGAGATCGCCGATGAACTTGGAATTACTAAAGCAGCGCTTTATTATCACTTCCCGGGCAAGGAAGAGATATTCAATGCTTGCATCAATCATTCCGTAGAGCGCATTTTGGAAGGAATGGAAACCATTGCCAATTCTGACGAAAGCGTCTGGGAGAAGATAAGAGCCTTGATACATGGAATGTGTAACTTTTCCGATGTCAACCCCCACTTGTTCATGCTGTTTAAGAAGATCATGAATAAAGAGATCGATGCATCTTTCGGTGTTGAGATCTTGCAGGATTTCTTTATGAGACAAAAAGAAGCCTTACAAAAAATATTTGATGACGGTATCCGGAACAAAGAGTTGCGTGATGACATTTCCCCAAATCTTTTGAGCGCCGCCATGATGGGCATGATCCATCATACGACCGGACCAAAAATGAGAGAAATGAATAACATTGATCTGGATCTGGTCTGTCACACAAATGAACTTATGAAATTGATCCGAGGAGGATTTGAAAAACGATGAAAAAGATAATAACACTTTTAATGATCTTGGCTGTTGGGCTTTCAGCGCGTGAGATCTCGCTTGAAGAAGCGGAAAAACTCGCGTTGGAAAACAATATCCAGATCAAACTATCGGAAGCCTCACTGCAAAAAGCAAAGGTTTCTTCCCGAGAGACCCTGGCAAACTTTTTTCCCACGGTCTCATCATTTTACCAATTGCAGGATAACCTTGAGTTGTCTGTCATGGTCATTGACTTTGACGGTGACGGGCCCGCTCCCCCTTCAGAACTTAGAATGGGAAAACAGTTCAATTCCACTGCAGGGCTTCAAGTATCATATCCCATATTCACCGGCGGAGCCATCATCAACGGTCAATTGATGTCCTCTGTGGCTGTCAATTTATCTGAGCTGTCACTGCAGGATCAAGTCAACACTGTGATCTACACGATCCGACTATTGTATTATCAGTCCCAAATGCTGAATTCCATGATCGAAGCGACCGAAATGGGTCTGGCCTCATCGAAAGAAAGCTATGAACTTGCCTTAAAGCGTCAGGCGGTCGGACAAGCCACGGAGCTGGACGTTTTGCAGGCAAAAGTTCGTTATGAGTCTTACAAACCTCAACTTGTTTCGCTGAAAAATCAGCGCGTATCCGCTCTTACAAATCTAAAAACCTATATTAATGATCCCGAGTTGGGTAAGGTTGAGGTTATTGGGAAACTCGAGCAGATCGATAATCCATATTTTGGCATGAGCATTGAAGATCTTCTTGAACTGACAAAAAATGAACGATTGGAACTGCAAATGGCAGCCGAACAGCAAAAGATCGCCAAATATCAGCGCAATCTTGCCTGGAGCTCGATCTTGCCCAAGGTTCAGTTGGGAGGAAATCTCCAATGGCAGGCCAATACAGATGATCTGACAGATCTGAATCATTTGAGATCATCAAACATTTCAGTTGGCGTTTCCCTTCCCCTCTTTAACGGCGGGAAAAATGCCGCCAGCATTCAGAAAGCCTACATTGGTGTAAAAGAGGCACAGTATCAGATGGAACAGATCGAAGATTTTGTTTACACCGATGTGGATGCCGCCTATCGTAAAGTTGAAGAAACACTTAGCAACATTTATGCCACTGAAGATGTGGTCAAACAAGCCGAAGAGGCTTTAAGGCTTTCCAAATTGCTTTACGAGAACGGTTCAGCTACCCAATTGGAACTGATGTCTGCAGAAAGCGGATATCTTGGTGCAAAATCAAATTATATTTCGTCGGTTTTCCAGTATAATCTTGCTGTTGAAGACCTTAAGAAATCATTAAACAATATGCTTATTAATAATGGAGAATAACATGAAATTATCTTTAAAATTCATCACTCTTTTTATGATCATCGGCATTTTTCTGGTATCCTGCGGGGCACCCGGCGGCAAATCTGCCGAAGAAGTCGATTACTCAAGAACAGCAACAGATATCCGTTCATTGACCAATGAACTGGATGAAAACGCTAGTGATGTTGAAATACGCCGTTATCTTGCC
Source organism: uncultured bacterium (assembly GCA_964452375.1). Taxonomy (GTDB): domain Bacteria; phylum Fidelibacterota; class Fidelibacteria; order Fidelibacterales; family Fidelibacteraceae; genus M50B103. The sequence goes on from CAYVLJ010000125.1 coordinate 4,473, forward strand.
AAAGTTCAAAAAGCTCTCCAGCCGATATCCGAAACAAAAGGCAAGAACGGCCTGACCATTGTACCTGTTAATGTTCAACGGATCAAAGCTGAAAGCATTACTCAAAAAGTGCAGTACCTTGGCAATATCAATGGCGATCCGAGTGTGGTCATTTATCCGAAACTGTCCGACTTGATAACCGACATTTATGTTGAGAACGGTGATTATGTCAAGAAGGGTGAAGTTCTTGGAAAGATCAGCGATGCGACAGTCAGGACATCAAAAGCCCAGGCGGAAGCAGCTTATTTAAGTGCCAAAAGCCAGGTCGCAAACGTGAATGTGGAATATGAGCGGATGAGAACATTGTATGAAGCAAAAGCTATCAGCGATTCGCAATGGGACCAGCTTCTGACGCAAAAAGAAGTTGCCGAATCGGGTTTAAAACAAGCCAAAGCGGCTCTTGATATGGCGGAAACCCAATTGGGATACGCTAAAATAACGGCACCGATCACAGGATACGTATCCAATCTGGTTTATGAACCGGGCGACATGTCCACGCCTCAAAAACCCTTTGCAACGGTCCATCAGATCAAAACGATCCAAACAAAGATCAATGTTACGGAAAGAGATCTTGGACATATCAAAGCCGGACAACGTGCTGAAATCAGCGTTGAAGCCTATCCTTCAGAGGTGTTCAATGGAACCGTTGTGAACGTGTCTCCGGTGATCGATCCCATGACCCGTACGGCACAAGTCGAGATCAAGAGCGACAATGCCGATATGCGTTTGAAACCAGGCATGTTCGCACGCGTGTCTATTGTTATCAACGAACTCGAAAACGTATTGACGATCGATAAGGCCGCAACAAACAAACAAACCATTCTAAAGAGTTTCGGGGACAACCTGCGTGACGATAGGGTGGTTGAAACCTATTCTTGTTTTATTATTCGCGATGGTGTGGCGCTTGAAGTTCCTATCGAGATCGGCGTGGAATCCAAAACAAAATATGAAGTTACCAACGGTCTTTCCGAAGGCGATCTGGTTGTTGTGATGGGTCAGAACAACCTCAGCGACTCAACTATGGTAAATATTGTCGAATAAACCGTGAAAGAGGTTAAATAAATGAAATTATCATCATTAAGTATAAGAC
>CAYVLJ010000126.1:0-2789 GCA_964452375.1 uncultured bacterium
TCGCCTGCAGACCGGATCATTCACATCCACCAAAAAGATGATCCTGATGAAATAAAGATCATCCTTGAATGAAATCAGCATAAGCCATCCTTAACCGGATGGCTTTTTTTTGAACTTCGAAATAAAACTTTGTGTCGTTTAAACTTTAATTATGTGGTTTTTTATTATTATGAACTTGACTTAAATTCTAAAATACGATATATTCTATCTGATTAGTAGTATATAATAAGTTTGGGTTAATAATGAAATTATCGGTCAAAAGCGAATATGCATGTCTTGCCCTGATCACCTTGTCTGAAATGTACGAGGGCGGTGAATTAAGTTCCATAACCAAAATAGCGGAAAGCAAAGAGATCCCAAAAAAATATCTTGAGCAAATTCTGCTTATTTTAAAACGTGGCGGCTATGTTAGAAGCTATAAGGGGCCAAAGGGCGGCTATAAACTCGCAAAAAGTCCCGATCAAATCAATGTTGCGGAAATTATCCGGCTTATGGATGGAGCATTAGCGCCGGTCGAATCGGTCAGTTCATATTTCTTTGAACACACGCCAATCGAAAAAAGCCCCAAGCTTCTGAGTGTTTTTCGCCTTCTGCGCAATTATATCTCAGATACTCTTGAGCAACTTACATTTGATGAATTAATAGAATAAAATTTTTTGATCAAATAGTCTACTATACCCATAGGATATATATGTATAAGGGGTCTGGTTTTTTAATTTGTGTTGAACGGGGTAGGATTTAACCATAAGTCATGAAATGAAAAAAATTTTAAGCATACTGTTTATTTGTTTTTGTCTAATCTCCGGATCGATGGCAGGGGATGAGAGTGGAAGCGAAAGTGATAAGATATCGATGAATGATCCAGATACGGGTATTCGATTTTCATACTTTATTCAGCCGATCGCATATATGGGAATAAATGACGAATATGATGATTTTCATAACACATTTAAAATCAAAAGGGCCAGAATCGATACACGTATAAATATCGGTAAGTATATTTGCGGAAGGATCCAGGGGGATCTGACCCGTTCACCGGCCTTGTTGGATGCCTATATCGACCTAAAGATAAATGATAACATTTCATTTAGAATGGGTAAATATAAATCCCCGCTCAGTCTTGAACGTTCTCAATCTGTGCCGTCATTGCTTTTTAATGATTTTGCCTACACGGCTTCCGTAGCGCCCAATCGTGATATCGGTGTTTCTTTTCACGGCAACTTTTTAAATCGCAAGCTTGATCTTTACCTGGCATGTATGAATGGGTCCGGAAGCGGAGGCTCGTCTATCGGCGATCCAAAAGACTTAATAATTCATCTTGGACTCTCGCCTTTTGACACTGAAAGAACGAACGCCGCCAACAAACTGCTGATAGCGGCCGGAGCAATGATCGGAAAACGAAGCGAAGAAAACATGTCAGGGATAAAAACACCTGCCGGTACCGACATATTCCATTACCGGGCTTCCGTTACCGGCCAGGGGAAAATATGTCGTATATCACCTCAAATCAGACTGATCACAGATGGGGTCTTTTTACTGGGCGAATATATTTACTCCGATTACGGAATTGCCGATTCTGCGGGTGTAGAGTTCCGTGTGCAGGATAAGGTATGGACATTAAGCGGAGGATACCTGATCTGTGGCGGTAATCGAACAGAAAAAGGTGTAGAATTAGATGAAGATGCGGTTTTATCCCGAGGCGGTAAAGGGGCTCTTGAATTTGTTGCGCGCATTCACGGATATCATGCGGACCAGAGAGTTTTTGAGCGATTTGTATCCTCTGCTGCCTGTGCAAGCCAAGTGGTCAGTTTGGAAACCGGACTTGAATGGTATTATGCAGACAATAGCTGTATCAGACTGATATATACAAGATCGATCTTTGAAAAAGGATCTGTTGAAGGCGACCGTCCTACCGAAAATACAATACAACTTAGCTTAAATCTAAACGGAAAATTATAAAAGGAGCAGAAAATGAGTTTGGAACATATCGTACTAATTTTATTATTGGCTTTTGTTTGTGAACTGATCGATTCTTCATTGGGCATGCTTTATGGGACCATATTGTCACCTGTTTTGATCATCGTTGGATACGACCCCTTGATCGTAGTACCTTCCATTCTTTTATCACAAGCGGCATCTTCATTACTGGCGAGCTTTCGCCACAAACAATTCAAGAATATTGAATTGTATGAAAAAAAAGGAGAAAAAAAGAAACTTTCACAAGACTCCAAAGTCATTATTTTAATAGGTCTATCGGGTATTGTTACAACAATAATTGCCGCTTTTATTGCCGTCAGCATTCCCAAGCAGGCGCTTAAAATATACATCGGGGCTCTTGTCCTGGTGATGGGTGTCATTTTGCTTATTAAAACTAAATATAAATTTTCCTGGAATAAGATTTTCGTTGTCGGGGTCATTTCGGCATTCAATAAAGCTATATCCGGGGGCGGGTTCGGTCCCGTAGTGACAACCGGACAAATTATCAGTGGCCGACCGGTAAAAAAATCAATTGCCTCGACTCTTTTCGCGGAGTTTCCCATATGTATTGCAGGGTTCATAACATACCTTATATTGAATGGTTTGTCTGACTGGAATCTTGTGATATATACGTCTATTGGCGCTCTTTTAGCTGCTTATGTGGGTCCTTATATCACATCGCGCATCAAATCTGAAAAAAAATTAATATTAGCTCTGGGAATCATTGTCACCTTGCTTGGTATTTGGACGATTCTCAAAACAATACTGTAAAAAACTGATTAAACATTCTAATTATAACGGGATCGGGATGA
>CAYVLJ010000126.1:2889-5579 GCA_964452375.1 uncultured bacterium
CATCATTATTTTCTTCTGATCTCATTGATCCAAGACGGCGGCTTTCTTCTTGTCCACCGGGCAAAGCCAAGTTTTTCTCCGACATAGAATTGTCGGTAAGCTTTAACCGGATCTCCCGGCACTCGATACTTTTCGGGCATAGCCTGGGGAAATTCGGTGAGTCCTTTTGATTCAAATCTCATATCGTCGACCGCTTTAATAACGGCCAGGGATTTGTGGTCTGCGGATGTTTCAAACCTGAAACGATACTCCTCGTTCAGTGCGTTCGCCAGTTTTTTCAGCCATTCCAGATTATCATAGGATTCGCCAGCCCAAAGAACACAGGGATGCTTTACGTGGGTTGATCTATAAGGTGTTTCAAATCCCTTCTCATTAAGCGCCGTGCAGGCGATCTGTGCGCTCTCAAGGATCATTTTTACAACGTGCTGATCGCAATGATATTGCGCGCATTTTTCGATATTGAGATCAAGTATGAAAATATTCATAGGTTTTCCGGTTGTTGTTATGAACGCGGATGATGTCCATTGTCAGATATTACCCGATCCATATTCTTGCTTTCATGAAGGGCTTTAAGATAGATATTGGACGATCGTTGTTTGTCAATATCACCGGTCAATAGCCTGACAAGCAGCATGATCAAGAACATACCGAGCCAGATCGATGCATAAAAAAGCAGGTGCTGAAGGTTGCTCTGATCGCTGCCCTCAGGCAATTGAACAACAAATAGAAATGCGTCATGAATGAAATGAAATATGATCGCCGCATAGAGATTGCCGGTTCTCAGCACAACGTAGGTAAAAGCAACGGCGATCACACCGACGGTCAGAATATCCACGATCCCCCAAGGACTAATATCCTTGACGTGCGATAATGTGAAAAGAACAGCCTGGAGGACCATGGCTTTTTTGATGCTCTTTAAATATTTGATCAATACGATCATTATGAAGCCACGAAAGATCACTTCTTCAAAAATTCCGGGTACAAGACTGAAATACATGTGTTGCAGGTCGAGCGTTGACGGATGAAACACATAATCTCCAGATAGCAGAGAGCCCAGCAACATAAATGACAGCGAAAGGAGTCCAAACAGCAGTCCCATCAGCAACGATGCCGGTAACTTTTCAGGCGATAACAAACCGATGTCAATGAGATTTTTTCTGCCTTGCACCTGCATGGGAATCCCGATCTTGAATGGTATAAGATAGCATGTCGCCACGAAGAGAATGATCAATTTAAGACTGGTGCTGATGTAATCAGTATTTGAAACAGGGATAAATATCCTCAGCAGCATGGGGGACACGGTCGCAAGAACATAAAAAATCATGGGGATCGCAATTTTCAGACCATAAAACAATTCTTTCTTATTTTCTTTGGTTTTCATATGATTATCCTTCACGTCTTCAATGATAATAAGACAAATTCCCCAATAAGTTATGAGTTACATTTCAGTATGCAAAATTATAATTTATCATAAGCTTTTTCCAAGATCGTCACTAGATTTTCAGTCTTTATAAAAAATATATCAGCATTTTCTCATATTATCAATATCTCTGTTTTACCTTTTTCGTTAAAACCCTTACCATAAATTTCAATAATTTGTTTGAGATTTGAAACTATTTGGCTATTATACCAAATACGACATTAGGGAGTTTGAAAATGGACAAGAAAACAAAAGAATTATACAAGGCTAAAGCAGATGTTTTAAAAGCATTGGGGCACCCGACCCGGTTATGGATGGCAGAGCAATTGTCCGAAGGCGAACGCTGTGTTTGTGAATTCGTCAAGGAGATCGACGCCGATTTCTCAACCGTTTCAAAGCATTTAAATATTTTAAAACAAGCGGGCATCGTGGAAGATGACAAACGAGGATTAAATGTTTATTACAAGTTGAAAGTCCCATGTATACTGAATTCAATGAGCTGTGTTGAAGCCGTTCTATCGGCAAAACTGAAATCACAGATCGATATGACAAAATGAAAAACACAATCATTGGAGAACATATATGGTAAATTGGAAAAAAGAGTGGAAAATACTGGCCATAATTGGAACTGTTTTCCTGGCGTTCTTTTACTTGCCGGTAGGGACACAACGTTTTGATAATGCGATCATGGAAGCACTGCAGCTGGCAAAATGGTATGCACAAGAGCATGTGCTGCTTTGCCTGATCCCGGCGTTCTTTATTGCAGGAGCCATTGCGGTGTTCGTCAGCCGGGTATCGGTCATGAAATATCTTGGCGCCAAAGCCAAGAAAGTCGTGGCCTATGGTGTTGCGTCGGTATCGGGGTCGATCTTATCGGTCTGTTCCTGCACCATCCTCCCCCTGTTCTCGGGCATCTACAAGATGGGTGCCGGACTGGGTCCTGCAACAACGTTTTTATATTCGGGACCTGCGATCAATATTTTAGCGATCGTGTTGACTGCCCGTATTTTAGGACCCGAGTTAGGTATTGCAAGAGCCGTTGGAGCGATCGTTTTTAGTATTGTTATCGGACTGATCATGCAGTTCATTTTTAGAAAAGAAGAAGCCGAAAAAGCAGCAGCACAAATGGCCATGCCAGAAGAGGAAGTCAAACGACCGCTCTGGCAAAATGCACTATATTTTGCATCTCTTGTCGGGATCCTTCTTTTTGCCAACTGGGGCAAACCAGATCAGGCGACCGGCGCATGGGCGGCGATTTACAACGCCAAAT
>CAYVLJ010000127.1:0-5326 GCA_964452375.1 uncultured bacterium
GAGGTCGCCCGCTAACTCAGCCGGATATTTTCGGCCGTCGATATCGGGAATCTGGGTTGCTGTAAATGCAACAACCTTAAATTCTTCGTTACCTCTGAAAAAGGTGTTAAAATTGTGAAAATCTCTACCTGCCGCACCCATAATGATGACGTTCGTTTGTTTCATACAAACCTCCTTTAAGTAATTAAACGTATCTTTTAAATTTTAGCACGCAACTTATTCCGGTTGCCTGTGCATGGGTTAATTTGCAGTTTATGTCAAAAAACTTTTTTTTAATTCTTTAATAATACTCGGTCGACAATATCTCTAAAATTGTCTACAAAAACAAATGAAATACCTTTTTTTATCATGTCGGGCACTTTATCAAGGTCAGATTGATTGGCTTTGGGTAAAATAACGGTTTTTATCTTCATCCTTTTTGCCGCTGTTACTTTTTCCCTCACACCTCCGATAGGTAAAACTCTACCTCTTAGGGATATTTCGCCTGTCATGGCGACAGTATGTCTGACCTTTCTACCTGTTAAACAAGAAAGGAGGGCGGTTGTTATTGTAACACCGGCAGAAGGTCCATCCTTGGGAATGGCTGCAGCAGGGAAATGAATATGAATATCATGATTCATGAATGCAACCGGCTCAATATCATATTCATCAGTTGAAGATCTTAAATATGAAATGGCGGTCTCAACGGATTCTTTCATGACATCGCCCAGTAATCCTGTCGTTTTATAATTACCTTTTCCATGCATTAAATTAACTTCTACAGGCAGGACATCACCGCCGCTTTGCGTATATGCAAGACCGACAACGATACCCACCTCATTTTGAACGGGCAGTTTATCCTTAAAGATCTTTTTTGGACCAAGGAATTGATGAATGTTTTCCTTATTTATCGTGATCTTTTCATGCTTTTCATCACGAGCAAATTCACGGGCGCTTTTACGGCAGACTTTTGCGATCTCACGTTCCAGCGACCGAACCCCGGCTTCCATAGGATAGTTTTCAATAATGAGATCAAATGCTTTTGATGCAAAACTCAGTTGTTTTTTATTCAGACCGTTTTGATCTAATTGACGGGGCGCTAAAAACTTTTTAGCGATCTGCACTTTTTCCGGGGTAATATAACCGGGCATTGAGATTGTTTCCATTCTATCCAGAAGCGCGGGGGGAATACTGTGGGTGCTGTTTGCGGTCGCAATAAAAAATACTTTTGAAAGATCAAAGGCAACTTCCAGATAATTGTCCCTAAAATCTTTATTCTGTTCGGGATCCAGGACTTCCAATAACGCGGAAGCCGGGTCACCGCGAAAATCAGCTCCAATTTTATCAACCTCGTCTAACATGATAACGGGATTATGAGAACCGCATTTTTTAATGTATTGGATGATCCTGCCGGGCATGGAACCAATGTAAGTTCTTCTATGACCCCGGATTTCCGCCTCATCCCTCATTCCACCAACTGAAAATCTAATGAATTCCCGGTTCATAGCCCTGGCAACGCTTTTCCCGATCGAAGTTTTTCCAACACCGGGAGGGCCTATAAGGCATAATATTGGACTTTTGGCGTTTTTTTTCAATTTGAGCACAGATAGAAATTCAAGGATCCTGTCCTTTACATCATCCAGTCCATAATGATCTTCGTTGAGTATTATTGATGCGTTTTCAATATCCAGTTGATCTTCGGTATATTTACCCCAAGGGAGGTCCAACATCCAATCAATGTATGTTTTACTGACGGTATATTCAGAAGAAAATGGGGACATGAGTGACAGGCGTTCAATTTCTTTTTCTACCGCTTTTTTTGCTTCATCCGTAAGCTTGATCTTGTCAAGTTTATCATTCATCTCCTGAATATCTGGATCGTCCTCATCGGATTCACCCAATTCTTTTTTTATGGCCTCCAGCTGTTCCCGTAAAAGGAATTCACGCTGTTGTTTGTTGACCTCTTTATTCACATGCTCGTTAATTTTAGCGTTTAATTCTATGATCTTGAATTCTTTTTGCAGAGCTTTGACCAAGTGATCAAGTCGTTTGACAATATTCAATTCCTTGAGGAATTCATATTTCTCAGATATTTGAATATTCAAGGACGATGCTATGAGATCGGATAATTTTGAGGGGTCTTCAATAGAAAAAATAACATCCTGGATCTCTTCCGGAAATATTGGAGAAATTGAAATGATACGCTGAAACAGGTCGGAGATCGTTCTTATATAGGCTTCGGCTTTTAGTTTGTTGCTCTTAACTTCTTTTAGTTTTTTTACTATGGCTATACGATAGTTGAGTTCTGCATCAAGTTCTCTTTCTATTTTTATTCGATACAATCCTCTGAGCAGCACACGAGTTGTACCATCACTGGCTTGTATTATCTTCAAAATTGAACAAGCTACGCCTACTTCAAAAATCCGATTATCATCTTCATCGGGGGACTCACTTAGGATCTTAGAAAAAACTCCGATGATCTTGTCCGCCTTCATCGAATCATTGATAAGATCATGATGTTTTTCCTCTCGAAGCATAACCTGGAAAATAATATGAGGTAAAGGCATGATCCCCTCAACGGGAAGTATCCTCATTGTTGGGGGCATTACATCAAGATGATCTATTTTATTTGCCATTTATATTTGACTCCAAAATAATTTGCAATTTAAAAAAATATCCTTTTAAAAGCTATGGGATAATGAAGGAAATGATTGAAAAGCATTAGTGTGAACAGATTAATAATCCCAATCATATTATTAAGATCTATGTTTTGAAATAATCTTCAGCCAAAATCTTTATGTGCTCTATATCTTTTGATCGGTTGATCTCAAATCTCATATGAGCCGCACCATCCATTCCACGTATATATGCTGAAGCATGAGTTTTAAAAAGGTTGCCGGCATACATTAGCGAATAGTGTTCTTTTTGAAGTTCAAGATGTTTTAAAAAATGTTTTTTGATGTCGTCTTTTGAAGGAGGTTCAGGTATGATCCCCTTTTCAAGATAATTTATAACATCACGAAATATCCAAGGCTTTCCTATAGCAGCGCGACCTATCATGATCCCGTCACAACCTGTTTCCCTGATCATACGTTCGGCATCTTTATGGTTAAGAATATCACCGTTACCTATCAATGGGATTGAAACAGCTTTTTTTACGTTTGAAATAATTGACCAATCCGCTGTTCCGGAATAGCGTTGTTTAGTTGTTCTGGGGTGTAACGTCAAAAGAGAAACCCCCTGTGCTTCAAGTCGCTTTGCGGCTTCAACCGCAACGTTACTACCTTTGTCCCATCCGGACCGTATTTTTGCAGTAACAGGGATTGAAACGGATCTTACGACCCATTTTGCCACTTTTTCCAGTTGATCAAGATCCTTTAATATGGCAGATCCGGCGCCACGCTTTACAACTTTGGGAACTGGACAGCCAAAATTCAAGTCGATGATATCAGGTTTTAAATTTTCTTCGCTATATTGTGCCGATCTGGCAAGTGTTTCGGGATCATGTCCAAAGATCTGAATGCCGATCGGTCTTTCGGTATCATCAAATCTCATATAATTGATGGTTCTGTCGTTATTGCGGACTATCCCTTCAGCCGATACGAATTCAGTATATACAATACCTGCGCCGGAAGTTTTGCACATGCTCCTAAACGGCTTATCGGAAAAACCCGCCATTGGCGCCAGCAATACCGGATGCTCGATTTTAAGACCATCGATTTTCAAAGGCTTTAACATGGTGGAATATAGGTAAACAAGACAAAAGGTCAAAGACTCTTCGTTGCTTTAGCGAAGAAGAGCAAAAGTAAAAAGGTAGATCGTAATACATAAGTAATAAGATGAATCGGATATTGTTTAAGTAAGCTGTCGCATCTATTCCTGATATTTTATTTTGAAATATAATGAATAGAAAATACATTCCATTAACAATTGGAGTTAATCATGAAACGATACCCTATTGGCTTATGCTCAATTCTTATTCCTATCTTAACCTTAACCTTGGTCCTTATTTCCTGCGCAAGTTTACCTAAAAGCATCACTTATGAATTGAAAAACGCCCCTTTTCCGCATCCAGCCCGAGAAAGCGGCCATACATATAAAGGTGAGCACTTTTCATACGAAGAACACTACGCTGACAGTTCCATACTGGTTGTCATTCCGCAAGCATATAAGCCCCATACTGATCTGGAACTGATGATATTTATTCATGGCTGGGGCAATTCAAAAGATAAATGTAATAAGAAGTTCGATCTTGGGAAACAGCTTGAAAAGAGCGGACGCGATATGCTGCTTGTAATACCGGAAGGACCCAAATTCGCCAAAGATTCATTTTCCGGGAAATTCAGCGATCCGGGCGGATTCGAGCGTTTTATCGATGAATTGCTGGATAACTTAAAAAGTGATGGAGTGATAAAAAAAAGAAATATCGGCCGAATTATTTTATCGGGACACAGCGGGGCCTATCATGCTATGGCGCATATCTTGAAATGGGGTGGATACACAGATAAGATCAGCGATGTAGTGATCTTTGACGGACTTTATGCCTTTGAAAATATTTTCTTACAATGGATGCTTGATCATGATGGCAGATTCATCGATATCTACACGGAGAATGGAGGTACACTGGATAATTCAAACATACTAATGGCGAAATGCGATTCCTCATCGATTGAATATTTTAAGGGCGAGACAAAGAATATGGATATTATTCCCGATGAACGTATTATGTTTTTGTATAGCGATCTCGGGCACGGTGAAGTTATGCATGTTAGAGAGAACGTGCTTAAGATTTTGGGAAGCCTAAAATAAATTTTTCTATACGGTCGTTTTTAAAACCACCCTGATACATGTACCTTCACCTTCCTTTGAATGCAGGACATGTATCTTTCCGAAATGATATTCTTCAATGATCCTTTTTGTCAGGGACAATCCCATGCCCCAGCCTCTTTTCTTTGTGCTGAATCCGGGTTTAAAGATGGTTTTCCATTGATTATCAGGAATCCCTTTGCCGCTGTCCTCAACATCTATGATCACTGAAGAATTGGATTGTGTAAAATTCACGTTTATTTTACCCGGCTTACCTTCCAAAGCATCAACACCATTCTTAATAAGGTTTTCTAGGGCCCATTCAAGTAATTCTGGATTTGCTTTGATCTTACCGTCTGCATTCATGGTAAATGTCAGGTCGACCGATTTGTTTTTTTGAGGAATTCGTCTTTCGATATATTCCTTAACATTCTCAAAAAGTTCAGATGTGTCGATCGGTTTTAATTTGATCTTTGCGCCAATTTGTGAAAAACGGTTTGAAACTTTTTCAAGACGTTTGATATCAATATCCATTTCTTTT
>CAYVLJ010000128.1:0-5321 GCA_964452375.1 uncultured bacterium
TACTTCGTTCCGAAATGCTTCGGAACTACGAAGAGCTTCGAAGGGCAGGCGGGATTTGCGGGATAAATAAAAAAGGCTCGAGTGATCGAGCCTTTATATATTCAGGGTGTTAATTTCAATTGTTATTATCGAACTTTAAAATATCCCGTCAAGAGATCTTCTCTTTTTGAAGAACTTCCAACGAATATTTCATATTCCATCTTTTCAATTTTCCATTGCCGGGTTTCGGGTTCATAAAAACTTATTTCTTCAACCGGCAGTGTAAATTTTATGGTTTTTTCCTCATTGGGCTCTAAATAAGTTTTAATAAATCCCCGCAATAATTTGACAGGCCGATCTATCTTGGAATTTTTAAATCCAATATACAGTTGAGTAACTGCTTCTCCTGCAAGACCACCTGTATTTTTAAGGTCGACTTTTACTTGAAGAGTATCTTTTTCAGTCGGTTCGGCATTGATTATTGATAAGTTGGAATAGTCGAAAGACGTATAGCTTAATCCGAAACCAAAAGGATAGGCGACGGGGATATTTTCCTTATCAAAAAGTGTATATCCGTGATAGTATTCGTAGGTGATATTATCAGTATAGGGGTTAAAATATGGATAATCTTCTTCATTTTCGGCAATGCTGAAAGGTAATTTTCCGCTTGGGTTAGTATTCCCATAAAGAATATTTGCCAAAGCATTTCCGCCTTCCATACCTGCATACCAAGCAAATATGATTGCCGGCACCTCGTCTTCCCAATGACTCATATCTATTGCGCTTCCTCCCACATAGCTTACCACGGTGTTATTATTGAGCGGCGCTATTGCGTTGATAAGAGCTTCGTCTTCGGGAAGCAGTTTCAGGGATGTTCGGTCGCCTCCCAGTCCTTTTTTCCCGATCAGTTTTTTTGCTTTAGCGGATCGCATCATTTTATTTCTTGATAGAATGATATATTCACCTTCGTCTTCATGGGTGTATCCGACCACCAAAATGACCTCGTCGGCTTCCCCGGCCAATCTCTTTGCTTTTTCAAGATTCGAACCATCATTTAAAATAACGTCGTTACCCAATTTCTCGTTCAGAAGTTTTATTCCCTGATAGGATGTAATGACATAAGGAGGTTTACAATTGCTGCTTCCTTGATCTCCGGTATTGGGCAGATCAGCCAGGCGTCCGATAACGGCAATTTTCTTATTTTGAGATCTCTTGAATGGAAGAACACCGTCATTTTTTAACAGGACCATACTTTTTTCGGCAGTTTCTCTTGCCAGATTAATGTGTGATGGACATGCAATAAGTTCATGACCATAATCCATTTTATCTTCTGAAAAAGCATATTCCAATCTTGTGCGTAATATCCGGGTCACGATCTTATCAATATCCTTTTCAGTGATCTCACCGGAAGCGATACCTTTTTTGATGGTATGATAGACATATTGTTGTTGTGCCGGCATTTCTACATCCAGACCGGCTTTGATCCCTCCAATTCCGTCATACAATCCAAATCCCCAATCCGTGCTTACAAATCCCTTGAAACCCCATTCATCGCGCAAAATATCCGTTAAAAGTTCTTTGTTAGCACCGCATTGCTGACCCCTTACCCAATTATAAGCACTCATTATTGAGGCTGTTTTCCCTTCTTGCACGATCTTCTTAAAATGCGGCAGATAGACCTCTCTGAGTGTTCTGTCGTCAATATCGACATTGACTACCCATCGTGAATTTTCTAAACTGTTTAAAGCAAAATGCTTGGGACATGCCATGACATGATGTGTTTGAATGCCCCGGACCGCAGCAACTCCCATTTCTCCCAGCAGCCAGGGATCTTCGCCATACGTTTCTTGCGCCCGGCCCCAAGCGGGATGCCGTAATAAATTGACGCAAGGTGTTGCCGCATAGTTCGTATGATTGGCCCTCATCTCTATGGCAATGGCTTCATGAACACGCCTTTCAAGATCCACATCCCAGCTGGCGCCTCTCGCCATTGCGACGGGAAAAGTCGTTACTCCGTCTATTGACTTATTCATGACCCTTGCGCCTCTTGGTCCGTCGGACAACACCCAGGGAGGAATATTCAAGCGTTCATTACGTCCCACATATATGTGAGGAAATCGCTGCTGGATCACATAATTCACACCCATTTTCAGCAAGGCATTCCACTTCTTTTCCCCATACATCTGGTCAATTTTTTCCTTTAGGGTCATATTTGAGACCAGATCATTTGCCAATTTGTTAAAATCGTCATTTTCAAGATAAGCTCTTTCGGCTTTAATCGAATAAGTAGGATAATTAGCGAATGAAAAGTAAATAATTGCAAACAGGACAAGCAGTACGATCAAAACTATTGATAGAATTTTTAATATCAACACAAGTCTATTCCCCTTTTATTATTTATTCGATATTTAAAGTAAGGAACTCTGTTTTGATTTGCAAAGTCAATGTTATAAGCAATATTTAAAAAGGCTCGAGTGATCGAGCCTTTACTTTATTAGATTTGTTTATTTACAGACTAATTTTTAACAGGTCCAATGGGAAGGATAGTTTTTCCGTATACTTCATTGAGCACTTGAGCGATCGCAGCATAGATTGCAGACAGTCCGCAGATAATTCCTTCGTAACCCGCAATATGTTTTATTACGCTGCTGCCAGTCAGATCGCCGATGGCCAATAAAAAGAAAAGTATTGTTAGCGACGCGAATACGACTTGCAATGCTCTGTTCAATTTCAGCGTGCCAATGAACAAGCAGCCGGTAAAAATACCCCACATGATCAAGTAGGCGCCCATTGCCACATTGCTGGGACTCTCAACCAATCCCATTTTAGGTAGCAGGATCAGATAGACCAAGGTGAGCCAAAATAAACCGTAGGACGTAAAAGCGGTGGTGCCAAATGTGTTTCCTTTTTTCCATTCCATAATGCCTGCAATGATCTGAGCCAAACCGCCATAAAATATCCCCATTGCCAGGATCATCGATCCAAGCTCGAAAAATCCGGCATTATGCAGATTTAAAAGCACGGTGGTCATACCAAATCCCATCAAACCCAGCGGGGCGGGGTTGGATGAAAGATCCTGTTGTTTGGTTATGAGTGTTTCACTTTCCATTTGCTTGACTTTTTCATTCATCTGTATACCCTCCTAATTAATCAATATTCATAGAGCTATCACTGATTTGGAAATACGTTCCTTCAATATACAATAGTAAAACAAAAATCCTCCTTTGAAGCGACATCAAAGGAGGATAGATCAACAGTTCATTACGGCGTGATCACCAGATTCGGTCCCGCTTCAAGCCGTTTGATGCTTTTGATCGCTTCGGCTTTGACCTCAGGAACATCTGAATCGGTCAAGACCTCCAATTCAGAGATCAGGGCTTTATAATTCGGATTCATATTAAACCATCCCAAAGCTTCGATCGCACCTTTGCGTACGATTGGATCGTCCGTTTCATCTTGTGCGATCTCGATCAGCGTTTTGACCCCGGGAGTGAAATTATAGTTACGGAACGTTCTGATCTTGCTCATTCTTTTCTTTGCCGTTAAGCTGGTATCTGTGATGGTCGGCAGGATCTCATCGTACAACCATTTTTGAGAACGTCTGTATTGATAGTTGATCCTTGCCGTGTCCAGGCCGGTGTCCTCGGCGATCTCCAGAAGAAAGTCATCGGCACAAGGATGTGCGAAAAGCAATTCCAATGACGATTTCGCTGAGAATGATACGCGTTGAGAAATATCTTTAGCCCTGCGGTCTGCCAACAGAGGAATAAAGCCCTTATCGCCGATATGCCCCATCCAATTGGCAGTGATGCGGCGGATCAATTCGCTGGGATCATACAGGCTTTTTTCCAGTAATTTTCTGAAAGCCGGAGTGCGCAGGCTTGCGAGGGATTTAAGCGCTTGCAGCCGGACATTTCGGGAAGGATCCTCATTGTATATCTTTATGAGCTTTTCCTCGGCTTTCAAACCCAGTTCCTTGGTCATTTTATATACGCCCAGCACTCTTAAGCTTACGATCTTAGAGCGTAAAAGTTTTTTATAAGGCATATCCATAGCATTTGGGTTATCACCTTTAAAATGGAAAGTGGGATCGCCGATAATTTGTGATTCAAGGTAAGGGCGGGTCATATGCCATTCTCCGATCGTTACGCCCTGTGCCAGGAGACCCATAAATTCGTTCGCCCAGATATCCTGCAAAACATTAACCGTATTTGCCACGCCGGCAAAAAAGTTTCCACCTCCAACCAAATGTGTGCCTGAACTCTCATTGGGCATGAAAAATTGTCCATTATAGCATTCATCAAAAATAAAGAGTTCCGCCTGTGTTTTCATTGTTTTGACATCATCGGACCAAAGGTCTATTTTTGCTTCGTAAAGCGAATCTTCCAGTATGCGCTCGGGATCAAAAGCATCATCAACCCAATGCTCAGGGATGTCATAATTGGTAATATAATATTCTTTAGCTTCTTCAAGATTACCGCGGCGTTTGGCTGAACGCAGTTTACTGCGAACAAAACGTTTGACTTCTTCAATATTCTCTCTGGCATTTCCGGGTTCAGGATAACCGGTTAAATACTGTACATCGTCACCTCCGTGGGCATGAAAAATGACCATATCCAATTCGGGGACCTGAAGCTCGCGCATGATGATTTCTTTCATATTGCGAGACATGGTATGCTCGTAATTCTTGATAGAAGCGCCGGGATAAAAGAGTTTGGGGAATTGTTCCTTAAGCATGAGCGTATGATTTTCCCATGCATTAAGGGATTCTGAATGATAACCATGGCCTGTATAGGTCATCATATTATCCAGCACGTCCGGATTGTGTTTTTGTTCAATAACACGATAGAGATATTTCCCGATCATTTCATATTTGCTATCATCTTGAACGGGAGGAAAGATACGCCCGCTGTAAAAATCTTTTTCGACTTTTTGGGGTGAATCTTCAGATAAAGTATAATAGAAAAGCAGTGAATTCTCTTCATCCTGTTTGATGAAATTAAAAACAAGGTCCGGATCATCGTAAAAACGATCAGTAGCTACCGAAATACGAGTATCATCTTTGAATCGTGTTTGATCAATTTTAAATGCCGATGTCAAATGCTGAGCGTCCTGCACCATAACGATAGGAATGTCCCCTATAAATACGGCGCCTTCTATGTTGTCAACGCTCAATAAAGCTTCTTTTACAGCTTCGGGATTCTCCCAGATCTGTGAAAAGAGAGCTACGCTATAGCCTTCTTCTTCCAAAGCCGTGCAATATGAATCTACATAACCATTTGTTTTATTATATGTCATGTCATCCACTATAACGGCGATCGCCGGTGATTTGGCGAAAGCGA
>CAYVLJ010000129.1:0-5289 GCA_964452375.1 uncultured bacterium
ATGCCCTCATCCCGGAAAAAACGTTCGATCACATCTGCAACTTCCGAATAGAAAGAATGAATATATTTCCCTTCCTTGAAATAACCGCCGTTGGGATCATAGATCGAGCGAAGTTCCTCAAGAATGAATTGGGCATCGCCGGCACGGCGGAAGATCGCCGAGATCAGTCTCGTCAGCACTGCATACTGCGCAGAATGGGTCAGATCTTTTGAATTGATAAAGATCTCAATGGGCCGTTTACGGCCGTATTCCATGATGTATCCCAAAGTCACGTAAACATTGAATTTCACAAAAGGGCTTTTGATCTTATATACCCTGGCATCAACAACATCAGGTCGTTTCAGGGTTAAGGGCTGAGCCTGCTTTTCCGCATCTTTTTTTTCAATGCGTTTTTCTCGAATGCGGTATTCTTTGCTGTAATTTAACATCTTATACCACCTCGATCTCTTTAGCGTCCGTTACACCCATTGTTTTTCTGAAATAGTGAAACGGTGTCGAAAGCGTCCCGTCTTCCAAAACCATGACCTCATCTCCCGTGAATTCGATAACTTCGTCTTTGCCGACTTCCATTTCGAAACGCTTTTCTTTGAATTCCTGAAAATCGGTCTTTTCGCCTTTGACGCTCAGGATCGGGAAACGACTGCCGTCACGATAGATGGTAATGCCTTTCAATCCCTTGGACCACGCATCCAGATAAATGCTGGAAATGACTTCCGGCTCGATATCTTCCGGTAAATTGATAGTGGAAGAGATCGAGTGGTCAATGTATGTCTGGCACACCGACTGGATCCTGATCCTTCTATCATATGAAATGGTGTGAGCGGTCTTGAAAAAATAATTGGGCAGAATTTCTTCCAGGTCAAATTCTTTCTTAACATCCTGGATCTTATTGTTCAGGTTGTTCAGATCAAGAAATGCCTGAACGGTTGAATGGAACACCTGGAAAAATTGATTGTCGAAAGACTCGGCCCGGCGGGTATAGTATAGCGCGAATAAGGGTTCAATACCGCCACTGACACCGATGTAGTTTTCCTTTCCTATCTCAAAGGATTTGATAATATTCGAGATCGATCCTGTCGGGGCGATGGATGTAACGGCAATGTTGCGCAATCCATATTGCCGTATATGTTCTTTGGTCTCATCCGAAAGAGCTTCCTGAAAGAACGGGCCTTTGGCATAATCTTTATAAACGAAAATGTCCGACGGTCCTTTTTCTTTTGCGATCTCCGAAGAAGTTCTATACGCCGTATCATTGATAAAGCTCATTACTTCTTCCATGGTCTCTATGCCCTGCTCGGAGTCATAATCGATGCCAAGCTGAAAGAACATGTCGGCAATTCCCATGATACCCAAACCTAAACGGCGGGTTTCATTCGCTGCCGCACGCTGTTTTTCAAGCGGATTAAGACTTTCGTTCCAGGTCACGACCGTATCAAGAAAGCGGATGCAATTACCGGTCGATATGTGTAACTGTTCCCAGTCGATCTTGGCTTTATCGCTAAAACTGTTTCTGACAAATCGACTGAGATTGATCGATCCGAGATTACATGCACCTCCATCTTCAAGCGGCACTTCAGCACAGGGGTTCGTGGAAATGATCGGTCGTCCAACATAATTCGATGGAGAGTATTTGCTCATCTGGCTCCAAAAGATCAAACCGGGTTCTGCCGAATGATAATTTGATTCCACAAAGAGGTTCCATATATCGCGGGCTTTTACAAGATCGCGGATCTCACCTGAAGGACCGGATGCAAAATACAGCAAGAAATCTCCTGCGTATTTGATCGCCAATTCCCATTCGTCCTTACCGATATCCATGAGATAATCACCATAGACGTCGCGTTTTTGCTTATCGTTCAGATCTTCTTCACGCACATTGCGCTCGAAATGATCTTCCAGCCATGCGTTGAGCTTATCGGTGTCTGAAAAAGTTTCAAGCAATTCGTAATCATTTATGTCCTTGCTGGGTATCCCCAGAGAGTAATAATGTCCCTGATCCTGCAGCGCTTCGGTTAATCGCAGTTTATGGCGTTTTCTGTATACCAGGATCGTATCACGTTTGTATTCCGTTTCTTCCTTAACGGCCTGCATGAACTCGTCGGAGGTCTTGATCGAAATATTGGCAAAACGGATCTGCGTATTTTGCATTACCTGTTTTTTAATTTCCCCAAGTTGCTCTTCGGTGTACTTATTGCTCCAGCGAAGTTGTTCAACGATCTGGTTGGTCACCCAATTGGGTGTCTTTTTTACATTTATAAAATGCATGATATCCGGATGCTTGATATCGATGGTCAACATCAAAGCACCGCGGCGACCCGACTGGCCGATCAATCCGGTTGTCATGGAAAAAAGATCCATGAACGATACCGCGCCCGTAGAACTGTCCGCCGCATTATGCACAATGGAATCCCTCGGACGCAACGGGGTGATATCGACACCTATGCCGCCGCCGTAGGAATACGTGCGGGCGCACTCCGCCGCCGTTTGATAAATGGATTCGATATTGTCTTTTTCAATACCCGTTACAAAACAATTTGCGAGTGTCTTTAGACGGTAGAGGTCACCCGCACCCGCCAACACACGCCCGCCGGCAATCCAGTATCCGTTGAAAAGATCCCGGTAATAGTGCTCCGCCCACTGTGTTTGTTTGATCTTGGAAGTTTCCTGTGCGGCAATGAAGGACGCGATCCTCATGAAAACGTCTTCCGGCCTGTGTTCGATCAGATTACCCTCATAATCCTTCAAAAAGTATTTCTTTTTATAAATACTTTCTGCAAGCTCATTATGATTCAGGTAATTGTCGTGCTCCGGCAAATTACCCGCTTCAATTTCGGCTTGCAAGTGTTCGTACAAATTCTGGTAATTCCGGATCTTTTCCTCCCCCACCATCTTCGTAAATTTACCACGATATTTGAACATGTTTTTAAATGACATCTAAACCCCAATTTGCCTTTTATTAAGATCAGCTATACTATATTTAGTGTAACCTACGAAGCAAATAATACAACATGTTGAAAATAAAATCAAATCAATTTTTACGGCAATAATTAACTTGACAGTTCAATTTCAATATTTACAAGCTATTAGAAGAATAATAAATTTTTACTTTTTACTTAATTTTACTTTTTTTAAATGCCCCGAAAAATTATAAAATCCGAGCATTTTTTGCATTATTATCTGGTATTCAACCGGTCATGGAAATCATCAATATATTATCCAAATATTTGAATAATTTAGTCTTAAATAAGTATGTATTAAGAACTAAAGAACATCACTCATTTTACCCATATTTTTCACCCCATATTGCTTCTGCTCAGTGTCTATTTTTTCTGTCTGCTTCTCACTGCTCTATTACGCTAAGGCTTCGTAGAGTTTTCGACTAACTGTTTACGGTTAACATAAAAAGAAATATGGGGGGTGCGGAGTTTGGAGCGCTGGGGCGAAAGTTAAGAACTGAGGAGTCGAAAGAAACATAGACGTGCTGCTTGTACCGATGAATATCGGTGAAACATACTCCGCTAAAACCGACATGTCATCCCGAAACGCCTTGGGGTATTCGGGATCTCAATTATTTATCACTCCAAAATATAACGCAGCAACACAACTGTTTAGGTCCCGGATAAGCTCATCGGCGATTCGCTTTCCGGGTTGATATGCCTTGTCTTAGGTTTGGGGATCAAGGTTTGAAGGTCATAAGGATTAATTTATTTGATCATATAAAAAAGTAGACGCTATCAATCGCGTCTTTACATTTCATGAAAATATTTTTACGTTTCACGTCTCACGTTTTAGGTCTTACATCTTACGATTTTGCTTGACAAGAACAAACAACTTATTTATGTTTACGACACAACCGTACTTTAATATCACAACCATAAATAACAGGGGTTTCTGTGGGCGAAACTATTACCACGTTGAACGATGAAGAGAAAATAGCGCATTATACTATTTCACAGCTTCACGAACTTACACTCAAAGAATTACAGGGCATCGCAACGGAATTTGAAGTTCCCGGTGTGCAGAACCTGAAAAAACAGGAGCTTGTTTTCAAGATCCTGGCATCCCAGGCCGAACGCCAGGGACATGTTTTTGAAGAAGGCATTATGGAAGTCCTGCCGGACGGTTACGGATTTTTAAGAGCCAAACGATTTTCATATTTAAGCTCAGACCTGGATGTCTACGTTGCGCCGACACAGATCCGTCGTTTCGGCCTAAAGACGGGACATCTTGTAGCGGGTCAATTGCGGCCACCTAAAGAAGGGGAAAAATTCTTTGCTCTTTTAAAGGTTGAAGCCATCAACAATCAGGATCCTGCTCTGGCTAAGAGTCTTGAAGCTTTCGAGAATCTAACGCCTTTGTATCCGGAAGAACGCCTTCACCTTGAACGTTATGATGAGAATGATCTTTCCACACGGATCATGGATCTTTTAACGCCTATCGGAAAAGGCCAGCGCGGACTCATTACCGCTCAGCCGAAAACCGGAAAAACCATTCTTTTACAAAAGATCGCAAATTGCATTCTTGCGAACCATCCCGAGGTCATTCTGATGGTATTGCTCATTGACGAGCGTCCTGAAGAAGTGACAG
Organism: uncultured bacterium; assembly: GCA_964452375.1. Taxonomy (GTDB): domain Bacteria; phylum Fidelibacterota; class Fidelibacteria; order Fidelibacterales; family Fidelibacteraceae; genus M50B103. Next base: position 4,588 of record CAYVLJ010000129.1, read on the forward strand.
ATATGGAACGGCACGTGAATGCCGAAGTGGTTTCATCAACCTTCGATGAACCGCCCGAACGTCATGTTCAGGTTTCCGAGATGGTCCTGGAAAAATCAAAGCGACTGGTAGAATTCGGTCACGACGTTGTCATATTGCTGGACAGTATCACACGTCTGGGCCGGGCTCACAACGCAGTCGTTCCACACTCCGGCAAGATCCTTTCCGGCGGTATCGATTCGAATGCCCTTCATAAGCCGAAGCGTTTCTTCGGATCGGCCAGGAACATTGAGAACGGCGGGAGTCTCACCATTATTGCGACAGCCCTTATCGATACGGGCAGCCGCATGGATGATGTGATTTTCGAAGAGTTCAAAGGAACCGGAAATATGGAACTTGTCCTGGATCGCCGATTGAGTGACAGAAGGATATTCCCCTCCATCGACATCAACCGTTCCAGCACAAGAAAAGAGGAATTGCTGCTCAGTAAGAATGAGTTGGCTCGAGTTTGGATCCTGCGGAAATTCCTGAATGAAATGAGCCCGATGGCCGACGTCGTCGCCCGCCTCCTCACGACGGTGCCGCTGGGGCAGCGCACCCTTGCACGTGCGGCGTACCGCGGGGTGCCCGGGCATCCCGTGCTGATCGGACGGGCCTGGTGGCCGCGCGTGTCGGAGGTGGCCCTGGGCGAATCCGGTGCCCGGGACCTGTTCGCCGCGGAGG
>CAYVLJ010000130.1:0-5285 GCA_964452375.1 uncultured bacterium
CAGCAATGCTGCGTCTCTACTTCGAATTTCTTATTTTCTTTTGTTCTGGCAATAGCACAGCTACAATCAACAACACCAAAGCCAAACCTGCAAAAACGAGATATAACTCTCTGTAACGCGCAAACTCATGGGTTTGGTATTCCTGCCTGTCTCCATGCAAAATGTGCTCGTATATGGCTTCTATGGGGTTTCTAACGGCTCCCAGGCGGTAATACCTGCCGTTTGTCATGGATGAAATTTCTTTCATTGTGTTTTCCTGCAAAACCGAAGTGATCACCCTGTCATCAGCATCTCTCATATAATCTACAATATTCCCGTTATTATCATAAACCGGAATGGTTGACCCTTTTAATGTACCCACTCCTAAAGTATAGATCACAACATTTTCTTCTATTGCCCTTTGGACCGCTTTTTCGATCTCTTGCTCATGGTCTTCACCATCACTGATCAAAATGATCGCTTTGTATTTTTGGTTTTCATCGGGAAAGGCGTTCAAAGCAGTGTTGATTGCATCGGCAAAAGCAGTTCCCTGAACAGGTAATAAGTCGACATCCATCATTTCCAGCATCATGGATGCCGTCCGGTAATCTGATGTAATGGGGCATTGAAGGTAAGAAACACCTGCAAATGCTATTAATCCTATACGATCACCTTTTAACATAGTGATCAATCGCTGTACCTCATACTTGGATCTTTCCAATCTGGATGGAGATATATCTTCAGCGGACATGCTGGTCGAAAGATCTATCGCAACAATCACATCCATGCCCTCTTGTTTAAGTTCTTTCAATCCCGATCCTACCCTTAATCCGCTTAATGAAAGGATGATCATACTCAAAGCTGTAAATAATAGGATTTTTTTGATACTTTTCATCGACTTCATGTCTTCCGGATACAATCTTGGGATCATCTCAGGATGAATATTTTTTTGGATCGATTGTTTTTTGTTTTTTGAAATGAGAATATCCAAAACAAATAAGATCGGGATCAATAACAGAAACCATAATATTTCGGGGTGTAAAAAGCTTAGCATTAAACAGTTCTCCAGAAAACATATTTAAATAAAATGGCAGCAAAACATAAAATGAAAGCCATCAGAACATAAAAGAAATATCTTTCATACCAGTCCATATATTGTCGGGCATTGATCTCTGTTTTTTCAAGTGAAGATATTTCATTCCAAACTTCTTTAAGTTTTTCTTCCGAATCGGCACGATAAAATCTGCCGCCTGTTTTATCGGATATGGCTTTTAGCAATTGATCGTTTAAGGGAGGTATCCTTTGCGTGAAAAATCCTTGTTGGGTCACTCCCCCGCTGCCTGCCATGCCAATGGTATATATCTTGATGTCAAAATCCGAAGCAAAGTTGGCAGCTGTCATCGGGTCAATGTCTCCCGCATTGTTTTCTCCATCAGTGAGTAGTATAATAACTTTGCTTTTTGCTTCGGTCTCCCTTAATCTGTTAATACAATTACTGATAGCAAGTCCGATCGCTGTTCCATCGAGTGATTGGGGAACGATCTCCATTTCGGATATCAGATCACTTACGATATCATAATCTGTTGTCAGGGGGCATTGCAAAAAGGATTCACCGGCAAAAACAACCAGTCCGATACGATCATGTTGACGTTCATTGACAAAATCCATAGCGACATGTTTGGATGCTTCAAGCCTGTTCGGTCTAAAATCATTCAATTGCATGGAACCCGAAATATCCAGGGCCAGCATGATATCGATACCGTTCTTTTTAATATCGCGATTAATATTGCCCTTTTGTGGCCTGGCAATGGCAACGATCAAAAACAAGGCTGATATAAAAAGCAGTAATTCAGGGATCAGGATCTTGTAATAAAATTTCGAATGATCGGTTTTGACCGATGAAACGGTGCCGATCCTCAGAGCCCGCCTTTTTTTTGATTGATAGAAGTAAGCACTAATAAATAGTGCTGTAACGGGAATGATCAATAGTAAGAGATAGGGATTTGCAAATCGAAACATAGTTGTTAGTTTTTCATCCTTTTTTCAATGACATCGCTCATAAACCATAACAATATATCTGCGATCTCCTTATGCAGTTCTTCCTGAGTACGCTTTTCTTCATTGATAAGTTCCAATGAATGTCCGACTTCGGGGATCATCATCAAGTGTGCATAAGGATTTAAAGCTCCCATCAGCAATTCCAAAAGACCTCTGTCTGCGAATTTATCTTCCGTCCCACTGATGAACATCATGGGTTTCTTAAGTGAAACAAGATTTTTCCTGCTGAACGGGATCTTGATACCCGGTAAATGCAGCGGGTAAGTCAAAAATACATATCCTGTCGGTTCATCGGTATGCAATTGTGTAGAGATCATAGAACTGAGTGATTTTCCGCCAATGAACAAGAATTTCGAATCAGGCAATTCATGTTGAATATCCTCAAGCACAGCCTTATATGCCAAACGGCATTTTTTTCTTGAAATGATCGGATTTATGCTGTCTGTGAACGGATAATTAAAACGAACAAAATTCACTTTTTCCTTTGGGAGGTTTTTAGCAAGGAAATTAAATAACGGTAAATTCATATCATTTTTTTTGCCGTGTCCAAGAACAAGTGTAACATCGGAAACAATTAATGGAATGTTATATTCTACAAGTAATTCAGATCTTTTATATGGATATAATATATTTTGGATCTTTCGGGAATACTTTACCTCTTCATTTTCTTTCATTCATCATCCTCATAATAACCGTCTGCTTCAAGTTCTTTGATATGTTCCAGAAATTCAGGTCCCTCCAAAACTTCCCTGGCTTTTGATCCGTTTGGTGGTCCGACAATGTGGGCTTCTTCGAGCTCATCGATCAAACGTCCTGCACGCGCATAACCTACTTTCAGTCTTCTTTGAAGCAGTGATGCGGATCCCTGCTGATGAGAGATCACTAATTTTGCTGCCTCATAGAAAAGTTCATCATTCGCATCACCTCTTGAAGATGTAGATGTTTCATCAAATTCTTCTTCCGGTTCCGGTTCGATCGCCGTCGGTAAAATAAAATCATTGTCACGTTTAGGTTGAGTTTTTATATGGTTCAAGACTTTATTGATCTCTTCCAATGTAACGAATGCGTTATGTATGCGTACGGGCTTGGGTTTTCCGGGAGGAAGATACAACATATCTCCATTCCCCAGAAGCGTTTCGGCTCCTCCGGTATCGAGAATGGTCCGGCTATCGATCTTAGTGGCGACATTGAAAGCGATCCTTCCGGGAATATTAGAACGGATCAGCCCGGTGATAACATTTACAGACGGTCTTTGTGTTGCGATCACAAGGTGGATGCCAACCGCCCGGGCCATTTGAGCCAATCGCTGGATAGGCAGTTCAATGTCTTGCCTTGTTTTTGGATTTGACATAAGATCGGCAAGTTCATCAACGACAACAACGATCAGGGGCATTACAGGTTCATTTTCAGCTTTTTTCTTTTTATTATACTCATAGATATTCCTGACTTTCGCTTCCTGCAGCCTGTCATAACGCGATTCCATCTCGATAATCGCGGAACGAAGTGCGAAAACGGCATTATGAGCATTGGTGATCACATATTCGTCAATATCCTCTGAAGTGATCAAATGATATGGCTCCAGAGCTTTATAAACCGATAATTCGATCTTTTTCGGATCTATAAGGATGAATTTAACCTCTTCGGGAGTTGCTCTGTACAGGATCGACATAATAATGGTATTTATACATACGGATTTACCGGATCCAGTCGTACCTGCGATGAGCGCATGGGGTAATTTATCCAGTTCGAAGACAAAAGGATGGCCGTCGGCTGACTTACCTACAGCTATCGTCAACAAACTTTTCGAATTTTTAAATTTTTCCGATTCAATGATAGATCTGAAACTGATGATCTCGGGATTGTTATTGGGAATCTCAATACCGACAACCGTTTTGCCCGGAATAGGTGCAATAATTCTGACATGTTTTGCAGCCATTACACGGGCAATATCATGTTCAAGGTTAACAAATTTGTTTACTCTCATTCCTTCACCGGGTTCTATTTCATACATAGTGATAACCGGTCCCGGTAAAATACGAACAACACGCCCTTCCACTCCGAAAGTTGGGAGTTTTTCGGTCAATAACTGAGCCTTTTGATTCAACTCCTCCCGGTCAATGGCATTAGCAGTATAAGGTGGATTTAACAGATCCGGTGAAGGCAGGATATAAGGTAGATCGTTATATGTCTTTTTGGGTTCAACCGGGGCTTTTTTTGATGCTTTTACGGGTTTTTCTATCGGCTCGATCTTATCAATATTCTCTTTTTCAGTATCCTCGGGAGATCGTCTGATCGCATCCAGTATATTATCAGGCGCAACTTCAGGTTTGACTTTTTTCTTTTTTTCTTTTTTAGGTTTTTTGACCTTGATGGGTTTTGGTGGTTTGATCTTTTCAGGTTTATCTTCTTTCTTTATCCTTTTTCCCATTTTTAGACTTTCAATTGGAGCTGTCAAACTGAACCTGAAATAACCGCTAATCAAAATAAAAATAGCTGAAATAAGAACAATGATAGTTGGAACAATACCAATCCAATCCGAAAGAGCATATGCTATCATACCGGTGAACAGCGGGAATATGCCTGTAACGTTCAACAATGCATCTGTTGAGAATAAAATACTAAGCAGAACTATCAATCCCGTTGCAAACCATGTCGTTCTTTTCAGTATATTCTTTTTGATCTTGAACAGTGTAAAGACACCCCAAGCAAAAATAATCGGGATAAAACCCCATGCAAAGTACCCTACACCCCACTTGATCAAAATACTTGAGATCAGGACGCCTGCAAAACCCATGGTATTATCGATAAGCGTATGATGGGTCATGATAAGTTCATCCCGTTCCGAATAAGAACCCAGGCTTAATGCGAATAGTATTGACAGAATGATCAGAATAAAGCCCAGTATCTCGATTTGTCTGTTGGATAAAAACGGTTTTTTATTCTGTTGCACTATATCCCTTTTAATTTTAGTCAAAAAATACATTATTTCAGAATAAGGGTCAAGGACTACTTATGAGTTATGAGTTATGAGTTATAAGTTATGAATTATATGATAATTGATTCAAGTTTCGGGTTATTGTATCCTTATCTCTTATCACTCACTCTCCCCCTCAGCTTTTTTTGCAGAAAAAACAAACATCCGCAAAGCGGATGTTAAGTTTACTCGACGAAGCTCACGGAAGTGAGCGAAGTTGAGCGGAGGATGAGGGACTCGAACCCCCAAGCCCAGAGGGCGGCGGTTTTCAAGA
>CAYVLJ010000131.1:0-633 GCA_964452375.1 uncultured bacterium
TTTCCTCGGTGATAACACGTCGGCCGCGGGTCAGATCACCGTATTCCGCAGTATCAGAGATGGATGAACGCATGTTGGCAATACCGCCTTCAAAAACGAGGTCGGTGATGAGTTTCACTTCATGCAGACATTCAAAATATGCCATTTCGGGTTTGTAACCGGCTTCGACCAATGTGTCAAAACCCGCTCTGATCAATTCGGTCAATCCGCCGCAGAGCACAGCCTGCTCGCCGAAAAGATCGGTCTCGGTCTCTTCCCTGAATGTCGCCTCGATGATACCCGAACGTCCCGCACCCACGCCGCAAGCGTGCGCCCAAGCCAATTCCTTTGCATTGCCGGTTGCATTCTGATAAACGGCGATCAATGCCGGGACGCCGAAGCCTTCTTCGAATTGACGGCGTACCAAATGTCCCGGACCTTTTGGCGCAACCATGTAGACATCCACATTTTCAGGAGGAACGATCTGACGATAATGGATATTGAACCCATGGGAAAAAACCAGGGCTTTGCCGGCAGTCATATTTTCGGCGATCTCTTCGTCATATACCTTTTTTTGTACTTCGTCGGGAAGCAATATCTGAATAACATCGGCTTTTGCAGTCGCTTCTTTTGCGGATATGGGCTCAAAACCGT
>CAYVLJ010000131.1:714-4792 GCA_964452375.1 uncultured bacterium
ATGGCCCTGTGAGCCATATCCCACAATGGCAATGGTCTTGCTTTTAAGCAGTTCGGGTTTTGCATCTTTGTCGTAGTACATTTGCATAGACATTTCAAATTCTCCTAAGTGTAAATATTAATTTTATATTAATTTTAATTCATTTCAATTAAGCTTATGGTTGAATCTTTGAATGTCCCCAGGTTAAAACCAGGGGTTACTGAAATTTCAGTAACATCGGGGTTTTAACCCCGTGTATTCCAATTATCAACATATCGTCAGACATCCAAAACAGCAAATTCTCCGCTCCTGTCAAGTTCCTGGATCCCAAACGGTTGAACGGCTTCAAGAAAGCGCTGGATCTTGCGGGGACCTCCAGTAAGGCTGACGACCACGTAATTGGTCGCAAGATCAAGGACTTTGGCCCTGAAGAGATCGAACAATTGTAAAAGATCGGGACGGTTCTTGGCGGTGCTGATCTTCACCATGATGAACTCACGGACAATATAATTGTTATTATGCGAAATATCAGTAACTTTCAGCACATCAACGAGTTTGTTCAGTTGTTTGGATATCTGCTCGATCTTCTCTTCCGTTTCCGTCAGCACAAGATGGACCGTATATATTTCCTCGGTTTCGTTCGGCGTCGCGATAATGCTGTCGATATTGTATCCGCGCTGCGAGATCAAACCGGTTATCCTGGCCATGACGCCGACGGTATTTAAAACTTTTAATCTGATCGTGTGTTTCGTTTTCATTTTTCATCCTCCTCGGGTCCCAGGAGTATTTCATCAATCGCTTTTCCTCCGGGTACCATGGGGTAGACGTTCGCTTCTTTTCTTACAAGACATTCCATGACGACCGGTCCCGGATGAGCCAGTCCCTCTTTCAGCATGGCGTCCAGTTCACCGGGTGTTTCGGCACGCAGTCCTTTTACTCCGTTGGCTTCCGCAACTTTCACGAAATCAGGTAGATAGACCTCCGGACATGAAGCGTTGGGACCTTTGCATTCGGGCGGACAACCGGGCCGCTGTTTTAGACAAACTTTTGAATATTGCTTATTCCAGAACAGCTCCTGCCACTGCCGTACCATGCCAAGATATTGATTGTTCAGGACCAGTACTTTAACGTTTATACCGTTGATCGCGCAGGTCGCGAGCTCCTGAATGTTCATCTGGAAACCGCCGTCTCCGACAACGGCAATGACTTGTTTCTTAGGATTCGCCAATGCGGCTCCCATGGCGGCCGGCAGTCCGAAACCCATGGTACCGAGTCCTCCGGATGAAAGGAAGCATCTTGAACAGTGATGTTTGTAATACAGCGCCGAGAACATCTGATGCTGTCCCACGTCTGTCACGATAATGGCATCATCTTTGCTCATTTCGCTGAGTTTCTCGATCACATATTGCGGTGCAAGCTCATCATCGCTTTTTTGTTTGTAAGTCAATGGACTTTCATCCCGCCAGGCCGTTACAGACTTGCACCAGCCGTTCGCAGGACGATCTTTTAATATTTTATTCAGTTCTTTCAGGACATATTTGGCATCGCCGACCACCGGTATCTCGGTGTGAAAGTTCTTGCCGATCTCAGCCGGATCGATATCCACATGCGCAACGGTCGCATTGGGCGCAAACCGGGAGATATCACCCGTTACACGGTCATCGAAACGCGCTCCCACGGCGATCAACAGATCGCATTGCTGCAGCGCATGATTGGCCGCATAACGGCCGTGCATGCCCGGCATGCCCAGGAAAAGCGGGTGGTCATGCCTGGATGTGCCCAGTCCCATCAGGGTCGTAACAAATGGAATATTGGTCTTTTCAACGACGGTCAGCAGTTCTTTTTCGGCTCCCGAAGCAATAATGCCGCCTCCGGTATAAAATAGGGGTTTTTCGGCCTTTTGAATGGTATCGGCAAGCTTCTTGATCTGGCGGGGATTGCCTTTGACCGTGGGTTTATATCCCGGAAGATCGACAAATTCGGGATAACGATAGTCTTTCAGCACCGCATTCAGCACATCAACCGGAACATCGATGGAAACCGGACCCGGACGTCCCGTACGGGCGATATGAAATGCTTCTTTCATGGCGGAAGGAAGATCTTTGACGTCGTTTACAAGATAATTATGCTTTGAGATCGTTCTGGTCATACCCGACATATCGACTTCCTGAAAACCGTCCGTGCCGATGAAATCGTTCTTTACCTGTCCGGATATCACAACGATGGGAACGGAATCAAGTTTTGCCGTAGCAATGCCCGTAATGGCATTTGTCGCACCCGGACCGGAGGTGACCAGCGCCACGCCAACTTTTCCGGTGGAACGTGCGTAACCGTCCGCAGCATGCACGGCCGCCTGTTCATGGCGATTCAGGATAACGTTCAATTCATGTTCTTTGAACAAGGTATCGAAAATGGGGATGACCACGCCTCCGGGATAGCCGAAGAGTGTGTCAACTCCTTCCTTCTTGAGTGAATCGATAATGATCTGTGAGCCGTTCATATATTTTCCTTGTATCTATAAATGATTCTTGGGAGAGACGCTGCATTGCAGCGTCTCTACACATATTTATTTTATATTCGTTACCGCGCCTTTTGATGCCGATTGCGCTAATTTTGCGTATCTGCCAAGTGCGCCGTAATCTATGCGCGGGGGTCTTGGCGTCCAGGCTGCTTTTCTTTTTGCCAGTTCCTCATCGGAAAGCCTGACCTCCAGCTTGCCCTTCGGGATATCGATACTGATGACATCGCCGTCTTTCAGGAGTCCAATGGTTCCCCCGGCTGCCGCTTCGGGAGCCACATGACCGATACAGGCGCCACGTGTCCCGCCGGAAAAGCGACCGTCCGTGATCAATGCAACGGATTCTCCCAATCCTTTTCCCATTATATAGGATGTAGGGGAGAGCATCTCCTGCATGCCTGGTCCGCCTTGCGGTCCTTCATAGCGAATAACAACCACATCGCCTGCCTTGACCTTGCCTTCAAGGATACCGTCGCAGGCATCTTCCTGGGAATCGAAAATAACGGCAGGACCTTCAAAAACGAGCATACCGGGAGCAACGCCGGCCGTCTTGACAACCGAGCCCTCTTCGGCAAGATTGCCCTTGAGGACCGAGAGTCCGCCGGTTTTGCTGTAGGCTTTTTCCAGGGTATGAATGACATCTTCGTCCTTAATAAAGGCATTGATAATATTATCCCTCAGTGATCCGCCGGTCACCGTTTTAGCGGTGGTGTTCAGCAGTCCGGGTATCTTGGATATTTCGCGTAAAATGGCCGAAATGCCTCCGGCTGCGTCAACGTCTTCCATATGATAGGACGATGAGGGGGACACTTTACAAATATTGGGTGTTTTGGCCGATATCTCGTCCATGCGTTCCATATCGTAATCGATCCCGGCCTCGGAACAGAGGGCAAGGGTATGCAGGACCGTATTGGTCGAACCGCCCATGGCCATATCCAGCGCCATGGCGTTATCTATTGAATCTTTCGTGATAATATCTTTGGGTTTCAGGTCCTCGTCGACCATCTCCACAATGCGTTTTGCGGCTGTTTTGAACAGATCGTTGCGTCTGGGGTCAATGGCAAGAACACTGCCGTTACCCGGAAGCGCGATGCCTATGGCCTCGCAAAGACAGTTCATGGAGTTCGCCGTGAACATGCCCGAGCAGGATCCCCAGGACGGACAGGCGCACTGTTCGATCTCGCTGAGTTCTTCCTCGGAGATATTGCCTTCTTTATAGGCGCCGACGCCTTCAAAGACCGTGATCAGATCCGACGCCGAGCCGTCTTTCATCTTGCCTGCCTTCATCGGACCGCCGGAGACAAAAATGGTAGGGATATTTACGCGGACAGCGCCCATGAGCATGCCCGGCACGATCTTATCGCAGTTTGGAATGCAGACCATGCCGTCGAATTGATGCGCGCGCAGCATGGTTTCCACCGAATCCGCAATGATCTCGCGGGAGAGCAGCGAATAACGCATGCCGTTATGTCCCATGGCGATGCCGTCGCAGACCGCAATGGAGTTGAACACAAAAGGAACACCGCCGGCCTTGACGATCTCCTTTTTCACCAATTCAGCTGTTTGATCAAGGTGAACGTG
>CAYVLJ010000131.1:4802-5278 GCA_964452375.1 uncultured bacterium
ATAAAAGGTTTGTTCATATCCTCCGGCTTCACTCCGCAAGCGTTCAAGAGACTCCGGTGGGGGGCCCGTTCGAAACCACTTTTTATATTATCACTTCTCATTTATTTTGGATCTCCGTTTTCATATCATTGCTTATTCAAATGCCTGCCCTTCGTAGTGCCTCAGCTGACGGACGAAGTAGGGTTGCTGCGCATCTATTTCATATCTCCTTAATTGATTACTCGACCATTCGACCATTCGATTACTCGACCATTCGATTACTCGGTTTATCGGTTTATCGGTTGATCATTCATTTCAAATTATAAAAACCGCACACTTAAAAAAAATCCTCCTTCTCGCTGCGTGCAAGAGGAGGTTTGAAATTTTGTTTCTTTTTGACCTATCCTATTGCACGCTTCTGCATCCAAGAAGAATAATAATGACTGTGACCACGATGTTGATTCTTAAATAATTCATGCTCCGTCTCGTCAAATAGT
>CAYVLJ010000132.1:0-144 GCA_964452375.1 uncultured bacterium
CCCAACGAATGCAGACACATATGAAACAGATGCAGACAAGGTGACTCTTTCAGGGAGTGCTTGGGACTATATAGGGCTTGATCGTGTGACTTGGTTAAACGACAGAGGAGGGAACGGCGTAGCGTCAGGCACGATTTCATGGTC
>CAYVLJ010000132.1:244-5203 GCA_964452375.1 uncultured bacterium
AGTTCAGGATATTGTCCTCTCCGAGGGTGACAATATTATTACAATAACGGCGTCCAATTTGGCTGGCAAATCGGCGACAGATATTCTAACTGTTATATACATTCCTCCCGACACAGAGGCGCCGATTGTGTCAATAATCCAACCGACGAGTGCAAACACATTTGAAACACCTGTAGACAAGGTGACTCTTTCAGGGCTGGCTTCGGACAACGTCGGCATTTTTAGAGTAACCTGGTTAAACAACAGAGGAGGGAACGGCGTAGCGTCAGACACGACTTCATGGTCAGTTCAGGATATTGTCCTCTCCGAGGGTGACAATATTATTACAATAACGGCGTCCGATTCAGTGGGCAACTCGGCAACAGTTACGCTGACTGTTACATTCGACCCCCAAAATCCGGTCATTGATATACATATCCCAACGAATGCAGACACATATGAAACAGATGCAGACAAGGTGACTCTTTCAGGGGATGCTTGGGACAATATAGGGCTTGCGAGGGTAACCTGGTCAAACGACAGAGGGGGAGAGGGAGAAGCCTCAGGGACAGACGAATGGTCAGCTCAGGATATTGGTCTGGCTGATGGTGAAAATATTATTACCGTAACGGCATACGATTCGGTGGGCAATACGGCATCAGAGACGCTGATTGTTACATGTATGCCTATAAACGCTATTAAATGGTATTTAAACAACGTCAAGTTCACAGACGGCGGCACTGTATCGGGATGGTTTATATTCGACGCCGATGCTCAAAAGATATGGTCATGGGAGTTTTCCGTCTCAGGCGGAGAAGAAAGCACGTTTCCATCCTTCACCTTTGATTCTACTGTTGAAGGTTCCCGTGCATTTTTACCAAGTGACGATAACCAAGAGTTTACTTTTCTCGCGCCACCTGAAGCCATGACGCAAATTTTACTTCTGTCTCCGAGCCCTCTTCCCAATACTGCCCGCATAATTCCTGTGCAAGGGTATGGCACACAATATTTTTGGTACTCTTATCGTTCGATTAAGTCAGGGACACTCATTGGGGTGAATATGGATAGTTCCCCCCCTTATGGGTATGGTCTGCTTTGGGAATTATACAATGTTTCAGATACAGAAAAAGAAACGCTAAAAGGATGGTTTATATACGAACCCGACAGCGGAGATATTTTGGATTGGGATATAAGCTACTCCGGCACCTCAACAAATCCATCCAGCTATAATTCTTCTGAAAGCGGTCACACGGCATCATACAACTCGAATGAAAAGAAAGTCGTTTTTAATAATACAACGGTTTTAAAGTTGGTGGACCATCCTTATGAAATTGGTGATTCTATACCATTTGAGGAGGGCGGCTATATTGGTGATGGCAACTACTTTGCCAATCGGGCAATAATATCCGGCGGAATAACGAGCGTTCCTGTGGCAATACCGCCAGAGGATGCAGCCGCCGTCGGAGAGGCTGTTAAGGATTATGTTGTGTACCAGGATCCCGTTATTCTGACTACCGGAGCGTACACGTATTCCAAGATACTCATTCGAGGTCCGGGTGAACGGATGCCATTCATCTTTGCAATGTATTACAATTCCTCTGAGGCGCTCACGGCGCCGTTGGGAAGGAAATGGAATCACAGCTACAACTGGACACTGGAGACGTTTGATGGTGGTAATGAAGTTAAAGTTAAGAAAGGCGACGGCAGTGCGGAGTATTTCATAATGAAAGCTGACGGCGACTACAAATCAAAATACAGGGGTGTGTATAACACGCTGGAGTTAGACGGCAGCGGCAATTTTATGTATAGGACAAAAAAAGACATTGCTTTTTCCTTTGATGATAACGGAAGACTTCAGGCAATAACCGACTCCAATGGCAATACTATGGACTTTGCTTATTCTGGCGGGTGCTTAATATCTGTCACCGATCCGAGAGGAACAACGGCCGTATTTTTCTACGACGACAGCGACCGGATTACCTCCGTAGACTACGGCGGATTGAGGCAGGTTAGTTTTACCTACGATCAGGCGGGAGATTTGACGTCCTGCACCGAACCTGGAGGGAGTACCACGACTTTTGTCTATGATGCCGATGCCAAGATGCTCGAGGCCGTCGGTGCAGACGGGATACCATTTGTCAGCAACACCTATATGAACGGCAAAGTGGTTTCTCAACGGGATGGGAAGAATGCCGAAAGCTTTATTGACTACCAGTATCCTGCGGTGTACGTTACCGATCGTCTGAATCGTACACAAGAAAAGGTGTTCGGGCAGCTTTATCATCTTGTTTCGAGTAAGGATGCTAACGGAGAAAAGTGGTCATACACATATGATGAAAATTATAACATAAATTCGGCCCCTGGTCCGACCGGCCTTGTCTTCAAGAGAACGTATGACACAGCCGGCAACATTCTCAAGGATACAAATGCTCTTGGTCATACAGCAGCCTTTACGTATGATGCTGCCAACAAGCTGTTTTCCGTGACCGATCCGTTGGGTTATGAAACACGGTTTGAATATGACGCGGCTGGCAATCTAATTACGGTAACAGAACCGACGGGTCGCTCAAGAAATTTTGGATATAACACTGCCGGTTTGATGACTCACGCAGCAGATCGAAACGGCAATACCAGGACGTATAGTTATACGGCAAGCGGGGATTTAGACAGCGTTATCGACGCCTTGGGCGGAAGTTTTGAGTACACCTATAACGAACTTGGTCAAATGACTTCTCTAACCGATCCAAAAGGCAATACGTCTCATTTTGAATACGATGCAGGCGGCCGCTTGATTTTCTATACAAATGCGCTGGGTGAACCGACTGTATATACCTATGATGCAATGAATCGATTGGAATCACAAACGGCGCCGGGCGGAAGCATTTTCAGCTATACCCGGAACGCTATGGGCGATGTTACAGCAATTACAGATCCATTAGGTAATGAGCGCCATTACGAATACAACGAGGAAGACAGCCTTATTGCTCGCGTTGATGCGCTCGGCCGAAGGACCATGTATAAGTACAATGCTCTGGACCTGTTGAACAGAACAACTGATGCCTCGGGAGGTGTAACCAGCTCAGACTACGATAGCATGGGCAACATGATTACGTTGACTGACCCGAATGGTCATACGACTCTGTTTGCCTATGACCTCGTCGGGCAACTCGTTGAGGAAACGAACCCATTGGGAGATAAAACAAACTTTAGCTATAATGCCGCGGGCAATCTGTTAGCAATCAGAAATGGCCGGGGTCAAACGATTTTCTGTGAATACGATGTCCTCGGAAGGCTCGTCGGCATCCGGTTGCCTGACCATAGCATCACCTATGTTCTTAATTCTGAAGGATATCCGGTTGAAAGCATAGGCCGAGATTCCCGCACTGTTTCGACCTATGACGCCTTAAACAGGCTGACGAGCCGCTCGGACGAGTTTGGCAACACCGTTCAATACGAATATGATGCCGCAGGAAATGTAATCAACCTTATCTACACTGACGGTAAAGAAGTAACTTACAGCTACGACGCCCTCAACCGCATCACAAGTGTAACCGATTGGGCGGGCAGAGTAACAACGTATAGCTATGATGCTGCGAGTAATCTTTCCGGTGCTGACCTTCCCGATGGTTCGTCAATCGCCCTGAACTTTAACGGTTCAGGCGAACTTACCGGGCTTGACGATGTATCGGCCGATGGCGATACAATATTCCGTGCCCAATATACCATGAATCAAATCGGCCTTACCGTCAGGGAGGACGTTGGACTGCCTCTGGAAGCGCCGCTTACAGATGTAGCACGGCAATTCGGCTATAACGAGGCGAATCAGCTTGTTATGATGAATGGTCACTCCTTCCTGCATGATATGGACGGAAACATGGTCAGCGGGACAATCAATGGCGGGCAAACAACATTTGGCTATGATGCTCTCAACCGTTTAATCCAAGCCGGTGCGAACAGCTATAGCTATGATGCGGAGGGGTATCGTGTACAAGCAGTAGTCAACGGAAGCGAAATCCGCTATGTTTGGGCTACTAATACCGATTTGCCTCTGGTATTGGAGGAACATGACGGCCTGGGCAACATCACGGCGCGCTATGTTTATGGTGCCTTAGGGTTAATTAACAGAGAAAGTGCTGACGGAGAGGTCTCTGTGTATCATTTTGATGCCAGGGGAAACACCGTGGCATTAACTGATCTGGATGGTCAAATAACTGATCGATATGCCTACGGCCCATATGGCCAAATACTCGCCCAAGAAGGCGATAGCAGCAACCCCTTTACATATAACGGACGCGATGGCGTCTATGACGACGGCAGCGGACTGTATTTCATGAGACTCCGGTATTATTGTCCGTCCCTCATGCGTTTTGTACAGGCAGATAAGGTTTACCCCGGCTCATTATCCAGACCGTCTTCACTTAACCTCTATGCTTTTGTTGAGGGAAATCCGATTGATGCAATAGATCCAAGTGGTGACAGGCGTGTTAGGATTAAAAAGTTTAAGTTGCACAAGAACAAGAAAGCAACTGGAGAAAAATGGGAGGATGGCTTGGAGGATGCCCGGGATAGTATTGTAGATATCTACTTTAACGACGACAAAGAAAAAATGATCATGATTGTTGAGACATTATTACCGGAACTGACACCTGCTATTGAGGTTGCGCAGGATATTAATAGAGTGCTCACAATTGTGTCTCCTGATCCTATTTCCATTGCTATGGGAACGATTAATATTATTGATGCTGTATTTCATGCGGAGGAGAGTATGGATGCCTGGGCCGATGAATTTAAAGAAAATATGGACGCCCTCAACGCCGCAACTATAGAAGCCATAAATAAATTTAAATTCCAATTGAACCTAATCACAGGTGAGGGGTTTGAGACTAATTTTGATCTTAGTGACCTGGCAATGAAGCGGGCTCAGACAAAAAAATAGAAAACACCTACGATGGCGACGGGAATTCGGCGGTATCGATTACC
>CAYVLJ010000133.1:0-5078 GCA_964452375.1 uncultured bacterium
AAAATAATCACCATTTTCAGAATAATCCCACCAGGGCAATCGTAATGATTTTGTATGATATTTATCTTTGTATAATTCCCGTCCCATGATCAAATAAATGATATTATTTCAACAAATTCAATGCCATTTTTTTGGATGTGACCCCTATCACAAGATTATTATAAAAACACTTTAGGAGAGACGGAGCAATGCTCCGTCTTTCCATCTTTCCGGGAGTATTTTTATGGAATAAATAGATATGACCAGGTATGATCACACACGGATATTGTTACATCACATTTTCAATTGTATTTTCCCTAACATCCCCTTAATTTTAACTATTGAAATAATTGCGAACGAATAACAAAAACCCCTCATTTTCATGAGAGGCTTG
This sequence comes from uncultured bacterium, assembly GCA_964452375.1. Classification (GTDB taxonomy): domain Bacteria; phylum Fidelibacterota; class Fidelibacteria; order Fidelibacterales; family Fidelibacteraceae; genus M50B103. The sequence continues at coordinate 374 of CAYVLJ010000133.1, forward strand.
TTCGTACCGAGGGCGGGAATCGAACCCGCACTGACCGAAGCCAGGGGGATTTTGAGTCCCCTGCGTCTACCAATTTCACCACCTCGGCATCGCAGATGTGATTTTCTTGATAAATTGCATGAAAGTCAAGTAAAAACTTTAATAAAATAAGGACTTAAGCCACGATGAAAGTAAAATTCAAACGCCTTTCTCCCCATGCCATCATTCCCCACCAACAACATGCTTATGACGCCGGCTACGATGTTACTTCAGTCGAAGACAAAATGATACCCGCCGGAAAATGGGCTTTGATCAAGACCGGCCTTGCCGTTGAACTCCCTGAAGAAATGGAGCTTCAGGTGCGTTCACGTTCGGGATTGGCATTTAAAAAAGGAGTCTTTTGTTTGAATGCCCCCGGTACCGTCGATGCCGGTTACCGCAACGAGATCGGAGTGATCCTGGCAAATTTCGGAGAAGAAGATTTTCAGGTGAAAATCGGCGACCGCGTGGCTCAGTTTATTTTTCAAACGCCGAAACATCCGGATATATCAGAGGTTGAAGAGCTCGGCGAATCCGACCGCGGCTTGGGCGGATTCGGTTCAACCGGCATGAAATAATCGAAAGGGATATTATGAAACGTTTACTTATCATTCTCAGCATATTTTTTCTTTTCATCGCATGTGATCGCGAGGATGAAGATCTCATGTTCAACGACCATTCTGAAAATGACGTCTATATTGAGGCGGCAGAGGCAGCACCGATGTATAAAAAAGCCGCCGGTGCCGGAAGAATGATGAGTGAAGTATCCGAAGAGCAAAAGATCATTCGTTCGGCCAATGTTCGCTATGAAGTCAACGATATGGACCTTTCACTGGAAAGGATAGATGAATTATTGGGAAAATATGAAGGTGTTGTACAGAATCAGCGTCAATACAGTCAATATGACCGCCTCAATACATACCTTACCGTCAGAGTCCCCGCTAAGGAATTCGAGAATTTTGTAAATGAACTTTTAGTTGATAAGGGCATTCGCCGTCTTGATGAAAAAAATATTTCCGCAAAGGATGTCACCGAACAGTTCATTGACATAGAAGCTCGTCTTGCTACCAAAAAAGAGGCTATGGCGAGATACAAAGTGCTTCTTCAGAAAGCTGAAACCGTTACAGATATGATCACTGTTGAAGAAAAGATCCGCCGTCTGCAGGAAGAGATCGAATCTCAGGAAGCACGTTTGAAATATCTGAGCGGTCAAGTGGAAATGAGTGAGATTAGGATCGACATATACCAGATCATCAAAACCACTTATGTACCTGAAAAATCTACGGGTTTTTTCTCAATTATTCTAAAGGCACTGCATAGCGGACTTAAAGGCATAATTTTTGTTTTCATCTGGATCGTTCGTTTATGGCCGGTCTGGTTGTTATACATTGTTATCAGACTTATCGTTAAATCACGAAAAAAGGACAGATCATGAAAATATTGGTTCTATGTACAGGAAATTCCTGCCGTTCCCAAATGGCACATGGTTTTTTGAATCACTTTAATAATGAAATGGAAGTATACTCCGCCGGTGTTCATCCGGCCTATCGAGTCCAGCCCGAAACTATTGAAGTCATGGCGGAAAAAGGTATCGATATCAGTGCACATACTCCCGAACATGTCTATGATTATCTAAAAGAGACCTTTGATTATGTGATCACCGTCTGCGATCATGCCAATGAAACCTGCCCTATTTTCAGTGGTGAGGTCAAACATCGTTTACATATGCCTTTTCCCGATCCCATTCATGCCAGAGGGGGCATAAAGAAACGTCTTGCGGTCTATCGTGAGATCCGGGATATGATAGAAGAAAAATTCTATGCTTTTTATAAAGAAGAGATCGAGCCGGAATTATGACATTTATAGATCTTATAAAAACTAGACAAAGCGACAGAAAATATCTTGATAAGCCCGTAGAAAAAGAAAAGATAGAGCGCTGCCTTGAAGCGGCACGCCTGGCTCCATCGGCAACCAATTCTCAGCCCTGGGAATTTATTGTTGTGAGCAATCCCGATCTAAAGAATAAAGTAGCACACGCTACTTATTCCTCTTTGATCAAATTTAACCGATGGGTACCCACTGCACCTGTTCTGGTCGTTTTGAACACTTGGAAGCCCGAACTTCATATCACGCTCGGCGGTATCCTGAAAAACCGGCAATTCAATTTGATCGATGTGGGCATTGTCGCTGAACATTTTTGTTTACAAGCCGCTGAAGAAGGTTTGGGAACCTGTATGCTGGGTTGGTTTCAGACAAAGAAGATCATGAAACTGCTGAATATAAAAGCACCTAAAAAACCGGCACTTGTGATCACGCTCGGTTATTCCGGACATACCCATATTCGGGATAAAAAACGTAAAAATCTCGACGAAATCAGGAAATATATGTAGAGACGCAGCATTGCTGCGTCTCTACTGCATTACTTTTTTTATTTTTTTAATCACCAAATCCACCCTGAACTCTGCATGGATTTCAGCTGATCATCTTCACGATAGATAAAAAACGCTTCGACGCCTTCCAGGGATTCGATAAAATCCAGACCTTTGGATTTGCCAAGCACAATTGCTGCGGTTGCTGCTGCATCCGCCAGCATACAGCTCTCTGCGATCACGGTAACGGAAGTCACTTCGTGTTTGATGGGATAACCCGTTTTCGGATCGATCAAATGGCTATACCGTTCGCCTTCTTCTTCATAGAATTGTTGGTAATCTCCGGAGGTTGCACAGGCAAGATCTTTTAAAGTAATAACTTCTGCCGTATGCTTGTTGCCGGTATTATGATCATCAGGGACAGCAATACCAATGCGCCAATTTTTACCTCTTGCTTTTACTTCACCACCAATTTCCACCAGTATATCTTCATACCCCAATGCCGATATTTTATCCATAACCACATCCACTCCATATCCTTTTGCAATAGCGGAATAATCTAAGTGCACTTCCGGGTCATGTTTTACCAATCCATTGTCCAGGATCTTAATTTTATTCAAACCCACATGCAAAAGCTCATGATCTATCATTGCCGGATCCGGTCTTTTCTTTAGCCCTTGATCGCCAAATCCCCATAATCCTACGAGATCCTTAACGGTCGGGTCGAACGCACCGTTGGAACGCTTATATATCATCATGGCGGTTCGGGTGACTTGCATAAAACTATCGTCGAGCTCGAACATCTCATCTTTATCAAAAACATTAAAACGGGATATTTCACTTTCCGGATCGTATGTATTTAGACTTTTATTGACCTTTTCGAGGGCTGATTCTATAGCATTACTGATATGGTCCTTATCTTGCTCGTTTTTCACGCCCAAAATTTTCACGGTGTACCATGTCCCCATTGTTTTTCCCTGAACAGTCAGAAGGGGCTCCTGTGAACAGGATGAAATAATCATTAAAATCAGCAGTAGTTTAAAGATAGTTTTAAATTTCATTTTCATATCCGTTTTGGCATTAATTTTGCGTTGGAATTTACACATTATTTTTGCATTTTCAAGCACCTTGAATAAACAGGAGGAATTATGCGGAGAGCTTTTATGATAGCCCTTACAATGATCTTAGCATTATTTACATTAAGCGGTTGTGGTAAAAAATCATTAAAATATGACTCATTGATCAATATTATGAACGATGCTGTTACCGATTCGGCTTGGCCGGGTGGCGTATTAATGATCGGACATGGAGACGAGATCGTTTTTCATGAAGCGGTCGGTTACCATACTTATGACAAAATAATCAGAACCAAAAAAGATGATATTTTTGATCTCGCTTCCATTTCCAAGGTTATTGGGACAACATCAGCCGTGATGAAATTGGTTGAGACCGGACAACTTTCTCTTGATGATCTCGCGGTAAAATTCGTACCCGAACTAAGAGGTCCCGATGAGGTCAATACGGCATTGAAAAAAACTATCACCGTTAGGCATTTATTGACTCATACGGCCGGATTTGAACCATTCCGCCTCTTTTATGAAATGGATTGCAGCGTTGATGCCCGCTGGGACAGTGTGTTTCAGTCTGAACTGAAAACGAAACCCGGCGATAAAACCGTTTATTCGGACATCGGTTTGATGGTGGTGGGAAAGATCGTTGAAAGTATTACCGGCATGCCGCAAGACCAATATCTTAAAAAGATCCTTTTTTCACCTTTAAAAATGTATGATACCGGATACAAACCCGATCCTTCTTTATTAAGCAGGATCGTTCCCACTGAAATAAAGAACGGAGAACTGATCCATGGTTACGTCCATGATGAAAACACCCACAGTCTGGGTGACGTAGCCGGACATGCCGGACTTTTTTCTACGGCATCGGATCTAAGCAGATTCTGCAGAATGATGCTTCATGAAGGTACCTTGGAAGGCGTAAAAATCTTTAAACCCGAAACGATCAAACAGTTCACGACAAGAGTTGATCCAAACAGTTCGCGTTGTCTGGGCTGGGACACACCCGAAGGTGAGAGTTCCGGAGGTATCTATATTTCTCCTCATAGTTTCGGTCACACCGGTTATACCGGTACATCATTATGGATCGATGCCGAAAATAATGTTTACGTTATTCTATTGACAAATGCCGTTCATCCAAATCGTGATTATAAATATCCCAATTATTTTGAATGGCGCCAGTTGATCCATTCGGCTGCTTATGAGGAGCTCGGCTTAACGAAGCGAAACCCGGAATGTCTGCTGAAA
>CAYVLJ010000134.1:0-5067 GCA_964452375.1 uncultured bacterium
CCTATCACAATTACCGGAATAATCTGATCATGCTGATCAAAAATTTACCGGCCGGCAGGCTTTTATGGATGATCCCGTGGAGGATACTGCTGGATTGGATATCAGGTTTACAAGCTCTTGTATCAGGTAGGGGAGCCGAAACCGGAGCAATGCTGAAAGCTCATGCGCATTACTGGAGATCATGGTTCACGTGGCTCGGGAAGAGGGAAAAAATTATTTCCGATATTCCTTATCATGATCTTGAGGGAATATATAATAAGTCGATCGTATGGCAGTTCTTTATTCGAAGGAATAAGACGTATGCGGAACTGCCGGGTTTGAATAAAGGAGAATAATATGAAAGTGGTTATTTTTGCCGGAGGAAAAGGAAGCCGGATTTCTGAAGAATCCGTACTTAGACCTAAACCGATGATCGAGATTGGCGGCAAACCGATCCTTTGGCATATCATGAAACACTATTCATCCTATGGTCATAATGAATTTGTGATCTGCCTGGGGTATAAAGGGGAATTGATCAAAGAATATTTTTTGAATTATTTTTCGCACCATTCAGATCTTATGATAGACATGAAAAGCAATAAAGTCAATATAAGCGACACCTCTTGTGAAGAATTTAAGGTAACATTGGTAGATACGGGCTTGGAAACAATGACAGCCGGTCGTCTTAAACGTGTCAGAAAATACTTAAATGATGAAACTTTTATGCTGACTTACGGTGATGGAGTTTCCGATGTTGATGTTAATGCACTAATCAAATTTCATCATGAAAAAGGCGGTTTGGCTACCATGACGGGGATCCAGCCTCAAAGTCGTTTTGGGATACTTGATATTGATGAAAATGATATGGTGCTTACATTTCAGGAAAAGCCCAAGAATGAGAATGTTTGGATCAACGGCGGCTTTTTTGTTTTGGAGCCGGGTGTATTTAAGCATCTTCATGATGATGCAGACGATGTCATGTGGGAACGTCAACCGCTTGTAGACATATGTAATTCAAAAAAATTAGCTGTTTATAAACATCACGGTTTTTGGAAATGCATGGATACCATGCGGGATAAGATCGAACTCAATGAATTATGGGAGAATGATCCTAAATGGAAGAATTGGAAATAATTGAGAAGCTAAGATCTTTTTATAAGAACAAAAATGTTCTTTTGACCGGGCATACCGGATTTAAAGGATCCTGGATGCTTGTTCTGCTAGAGTATTTGGGGGCGAACGTAACCGGTTATGCTCTTGAACCACTGCATGAAAAAGATCTTTATAATGCGATCGACGGAAACCGATTATGTGATTCGCATATTTTGGATATAAGAGATAAAGATAATTTAAATCGTGTTGTTAACAGGGTACAGCCAGACATTGTTTTTCATTTTGCCGCACAGGCGCTTGTCCGTGAATCTTATCGGATACCGGTTGAAACATTTGAAGTAAACGTGCTGGGGACGATTAATGTCCTGGAAGCAATCAGAAACCTTCAAAAACCGTGTGTTGGCGTCATGATCACAACCGACAAGGTTTACGAGAACATGGAATGGGAATTCCATTATAAAGAAAATGACCGTTTAGGTGGATTCGATCCCTACAGCTCAAGCAAGGCGGCAGCTGAAATAGCCATTGCTTCATATCAAAAAGCATATTTTGATCAGGCCTCGATCAGAAAAAATTATAAAGCCATTGCATCGGCTCGTGGCGGGAATGTGATCGGCGGAGGCGATTGGGCTGATGACAGGATCATTCCCGACCTGGTCCGTGCTTTGCAAAAAAACGAACCGCTTTACGTAAGGAATCCCAAAGCTATCAGACCCTGGCAGCATGTACTAGAATTATTGACAGGATATCTCATACTTGGCGATAAACTCACTGAAAATCCGGAGAAGATTCAAGGTGCTTATAATTTCGGTCCTGAAAAGGGCGATGAAATGACTGTGGAAGAATTGATCAAAAAGGCTATAAGAATATGGGGCAGTGGTAAATTTTTGCATCAGTCCGATAAAGAAAATCTTCATGAAGCCGGTATCTTGCGTTTGCAAATCGACAAGGCAAAAGATGTTCTTAACTGGCACCCCCGATGGGCTTCTCCGCATGCGGTCGAAAAAACCATGACATGGTATAAACGTGTTTTTGATGGAATGACGCCTATTGACTGCTGTCGGGAACAAATCAATGAATATTTTAACCTGAAATAATAAAATGAAAATCATTAAGACTTTATTTGACTCTGTAAAATGTATTGAAATGCCGAAATATGATGATGCCCGGGGGGCTTTCATTAAATGGTTTGATGAAAACACTTTTGCCGAAAACGGCATATCGGTTTGTTTTAAAGAATCATACTTTTCAATATCCGATAAAAATGTTATACGAGGAATGCACTTCCAGATCCCCCCGCAAGATCATGAGAAATTAGTGTGTGTCTCTTACGGATCCGTTAAAGATGTTATCCTGGATATCAGAAAAGGAAGTCCGACATATGGTAAGGCTCGAGATATCATACTATCTGCAGATAATCATTTAGCCGTATTTATCCCAAGAGGATTTGCGCATGGCTTTGTAAGTCTTGAAAACAGAACAATCATGAATTATCTTGTCAGCTCTGTACATAGTCCGGAGCACGACCAAGCGATCAGGTATGATTCTTTCGATTACGACTGGAATGTAAAAAAACCGGTTCTTTCAGAGAGAGATAAAGGCGCGATCTTATTTCAGGATTTTAACAGTTTATTCCGGATTTAGCATATGAGAGTTTTGATCATTGGAGCATCTGGGTTGGTCGGGAGCAATTGCATGCAGTGCATGCGCCAAGAGCCGAATATGGATGTGATCGGGACTCATTATTCATTTGCGACCAATGATACCGAATACTTTAATGTTTTTAATCCGGCGGAAATGACATTTGATCTGGATAGTTTTGATCCTGATGTGATATTGCATACAGGTGCTTTGACTCATGTCGATTATTGCGAATCACACCCTGATGAAAGTTTCCATCATACTGTTGAATCAACAATAGCATCTATAGAGCTTGCGAAAAAATTTAGTGCTAAATTTGTTTTTATTTCTTCAGATTATATCTTCGATGGCCAGAATGGTCCATACGATGAGAAAGCCGATGCAAATCCTTTAAGTATATATGGCAAACATAAATTGCAGGCTGAACAATTTGTCAAGGAAATGATCGATGACTATTTGATACTTAGAATAACCAATGTTTACGGTTATGAACTCAGAGGAAAGAATTTTGTCGCATTCTTAGTCAAAACAGCCCAATCAAAACAAAAAAAGACCTTAAGATTACCTAAAGATCAGTTTGCGACTCCCATAAATGCATATGACATAGGCAAATTTGTTTGCTCTTTATTGAAAGATAATAAATGCGGCGTTTACAATTTGGCATCCGATGAATACTTAAGCAGGGTTGAATTGGCAGAGAAGGTGCTGAAGCACTTTCCGGGTCATAAGATCAAGGTTGAGCCTTTAAGCACTCAGGAATTAGGCCAGGCAGCACCACGTCCATTAAAAGGTGGACTGAAGAACGACAAGATCAAAGGTGAATATCCCGATTTAAGATTTTCAACTGTTGATGAATTTATGAAGGAGAATTATGCAATTTAAGAATATTGATGATAAACTGTCAAAACTTCTGACAAAAGTCGCTAAACAACGAGTTGAAAAAGATATAATTCCCGGTAAAGATTATATCCCGGCATCGGGAAAGGTCCTTTTTGAACAAGATATTCTTTATGGAGTGGAAGCCGTGCTTGACGGTTGGTTGACAGGTGGTCGCTTCAATGCCGAATTCGAAGCAAAGCTTGCCAAAATGATAGGAAGTAAGAGAGTTTTGACGGTAAACTCAGGTTCATCGGCCAATTTGCTTGCATTTGCAACGTTGACATCTTCCAAATTGGGAGACAGAGCTTTAAAAGCGGGTGATGAGGTCATTACGGTGGCTTCCGGTTTTCCAACGACCGTTAATCCCATATTGCAATATCATTGTATTCCCGTTTTGATCGATGTGGATATTCCCGGTTATAATGCCAAGGTTGAAATTCTTGAAGAGGCGGTTTCTTCCAAAACTAAAGCCATTATGCTGGCTCATACTTTAGGAAATCCCTTTGACCTTGATGCCGTCATGGAAGTAGCCGAAAAACACGGTCTCTGGGTGATCGAAGATAATTGTGATGCCCTTGGCGCAGAATTTAACGGTAAAAAGACGGGTACTCTCGGACATTTAGGCACGTCTTCATTTTATCCCGCACATCATATTACCATGGGAGAGGGCGGCGCCGTATTAATAAACGACCCACAACTCATACGTATTGCCGAAAGTATGAGAGATTGGGGAAGAGATTGCTGGTGTGAGACCGGTCACGATAATACTTGCGGGAAACGCTTTAGCGGCCAATTTGGCAAATTGCCTTTCGGTTACGATCATAAGTATGTTTACTCAGAAAGAGGTTATAATTTTAAGATCACCGATATACAAGCCGCTATCGGCTTAAGTCAAATGGAACGAATGGAGCCGTTTGCGGAAAAGCGCAGGCACAATCATGATTATCTGTCTGATCAGGTGAAAAATGAACTTGGAGATCTGATCATTGCGGATCAAGCCCATCCAAAAGCCGTACCGTCATGGTTCGGTTGCACCTTTACTCTTAATGAAGGTTTCCCCAAAGATCGTCACACCCTACTAAAATATCTTGAAGATCATAAAGTCGGGTCCAGATTGCTTTTTGCAGGCAATATCCTTAAACAACCTGGATATCTTGATATGCCGCATCGTGTTGTAGGTTCTTTTAATAACACGGATCGCGTTATGAATGATACATTTTGGGTTGGATCATGGCCGGGACTTGAGGATCGACATCTAGATTATATAACTGAGCAACTGGTCAATTTTGTGAAAGAGAATAAATAGATAAGAAATGTAAAGACGCGATTCCTGACCTGCTAATCCGCCAGCACCAAAGGTGTCCCTGCGGGACTGGCGGAGAAGAAAGTTATCGCGTCTTAATAATGTGTATAAAAAAATAGACGGAGCACTGCTACGTCTTTCGTTTTATTGTT
>CAYVLJ010000135.1:0-4969 GCA_964452375.1 uncultured bacterium
AAACCCGATTCAGCCAGCATTTTTTGAGAAATAAGGATCTCCTCTTCGCTGACATCCTCTGCTAGCCAACCGTATTTAGTTGCTTTATCAATGATCTCGTCACCGCCCGGAGGATTGCCGGTCGTAATGGCTTCAGCTATGGTATGAAAGTTCGAAAAGGGAATAACATGTTTTTTGCCCTGTTTGATCGCGCTGACGATCGGACTGTTATTCTTGGCTTGAACCACGATCATTTTGGGGAGTTTATGAATAATTCCCGCTTGTTTTAATTCAAGAAAGCCTTTAAATACTCCCCGGATATGGCCACAGGCAGATGTGGGAATGGCAATATAATCGGGCAGCTTGCCTTTGGTCTGCTCATATATTTCAAACGCTTCCAACTTATATCCTTCGGTCCGGATAGGCCCGTTCCCCGTGACGATCCGGAGATTGAATTTTTTTGCCATACCAAGGACCTGCCGCTTCATCGTGGAATAATCGGCAGACATGACCTTGATGATCGTAGCTCCGTGCACTCCGATGGCAGCGATCTTTTCATTTGGAATAAAATGTGGGACGAATACCAGAACCTTTAGTCCGGCTTTTGCTCCATAAGCGGCCATGGAATGTCCCATATTCCCGGTTGAAATGGTGGCAACAACGCTTTCGCCCATTTCTTTTGCCATGGCAATGCAGGTCAGCGATCCCCGGTCTTTAAAACTCCAGGTTGGATTTTGAGTTTCATTTTTAAGATAGAATTTGTTTAGATTGCAAAAGTGTTGAAGTGATTTGCTGGCCAAATGAAGTGGGGTGTTACCTTCTCCCAATGAGATTTCCGGATCAATATCCTTAAACGGCATAAAATCAGAAAAGCGTTGCCATAGGTGAAATCCCGGCTTGATCGTTGCTGTGTGTATGCCGTCCAGTTTAACTTCCAGAGATTCTCCATTATCGGCAAATTCCTCAAGGCGTTCAAATGGGTAGTCGTGATGGCTTAAGGTGGAAACTAATTTGACATGAGGCTGTAGCATAGCGGTTTATCTCGAGTTTGGTTTATGTTCAAGTTAGGGAATAATTAGCAAGAATTAAAATGATTCATCAACTTTATCGGGGATGGGGGGCGCTGTATATATTTTGCGCCATGGATCGAATATTTTTCCTACAAGACGTCCGCCAAGATACATAACAGCTGTGACACCAACAGTCATACCGGCAAAGAATCCTTGATTTTCCGAAACAACGACGTCGGATATTACGGCTGTAACGCCACCCATGGTCAGCAGTCCGATACCACCCGTTATTCCGCCAATCACGCGTTCGGTTTTTCCGCGGACTTTTATGAATTCAACATCGTCAAGAATGGCGGACCGTTTGTCGCCTTTCCATTTGTAATATACAAAGTTATCCTGCACAGACACTTTTTTAACTCTCATTTCCGTTCCGTTGTGAAATTTTATGATCCCCAAAGGAAATGTCGCGGCACTGGTGAGGGAAAGACAAAGACATGCAATGATCAAAATATAAATGATCTTTTTCATGGTTTTACCCCGATGTTTATTCTGCTATTGATATAATGTAGTGAGGTGATAAGAATTTGACAAGAAATATGAAGGAATGTTGCTAATTAGTAAATAATGAGTGGAAGGAACATATATCTGCAGATTGCGCAGGAATTTGATTCAAAATCATTTGTAAATTATATTGCTATCGTATAGAGATGCAAAATCTTGCGCCTCTACATCTCCGAAAAACAACATCATTATTTAATAGCTAAACGATGACCCGCCCAGAAATTCCTGGAGCAGGGAGGTAGGTGGAATAAGCTCTGTGCCGAACGGGACGAACAGTTCCATGAGATGGACCAGACGTTCAGCTTCTACTTTAACGGGTGATGTAGTGGGAATGGAGGATAGCATTTCAAGAAGAATGCCACTGAAAACTGACCACTCATATTCCAGTGCGCTGTTAAAATAAACATCGGCATTTTCCTGGTAAGGGAAGATCCATTTTGCTTCACCGCGACGGACGGATGGCCAGCGTAATAGCGTTTCTTCCGGTGAATGGCCACGGAATTTCGAATCTCGATACATCCTGCGTAAAAGGCGTGTATCTGAGGTAGATACCCTGTTGTATAAATTAAAATTCAACTGAGTTAAAGCGGAAATATATATTCTTAATTTAGATTCCTCGGGAATAAGGTTCGCCAGGGTTGGATTTAAACCATGGATACCCTCAAGTATCAGGATCTCGTCATCATGAAGAAAGGTTTCTGTATTTTCAAATTCCTTCTTTCCATTCTGAAATATAAAATGTGGCAGATGTACTCCCTTGCCTTGCATGAGTTCTGTCAGATCTTTGTTTAAAAGATCATGGTCAATGGCATCGAAATGCTCAAAATCAAACTCGCCTTTTTCATCGAGAGGCGTATGGTCACGATCCACAAAATAATCATCAAGTGAAATATGCTTGGGTTTAAGTCCATTGATACGAAGCTGTAGGGACAGACGTTTCATGAACGTAGTTTTTCCCGAAGCGGAGGGGCCTGCAATAAAAACAAAACGAAGGTTCTTTTTGTCGCGTATCACATTTGCGATCTCCGCGATTTTTTTTTCATGAAGCGCTTCATATAATTGAATTGCTTCCGCTTGTTTGCCATCTAATGCGCGTTCGTTCAGATCGTTGATGTGACGTATATCAAGCATGTTCCCGCGCATTTCACTTTCACGGATCACTTTAAATAAATTGGGTGAGGGAATAAAGGGCGGAATTATATCCGGTGAAGTTCGCGTAGGGAATCCCAAAACAAAGCCCTTTTCATAAGGTGTAATTTTAAACTGTTTAATATACTTTGCCGAGGGAACCAAAGCTGAAATGAACCAATGGGAAAATCCGCAAAGATCGTATATGCGCAATTTATTTTTAGGTGAATTTGTTAATACATTGAATCGTTTCAGTTCAATTTTTTCAATTTCTTCATGTGTGATAACCCGTTCTTCAAATTCATAATCAGCTTTTACGTAGTCGCTCATTTTATTTTGAAGCAGATCAAGATAGTTTTTTGGGAGCGTTTCCGGGCGAACAGCTTCGCAATAAAAACCTTTACCCAGGGAATGTTCGACAGAAATACGCGTATCCGTGAAAAGGCCTTCTGCTGCCATCAGCATGAGTGCGGTTGTGCTTACGGCAATACATTCAGCCCCGAGTGTATCATGAATATCATAGAAACAGCAGTGAGAAACAGCAGTTGGAACCAAATTATTCAAGCTTTGCAATTCTGTGTCACACGACATACAAAGAATACGACCTAAATCATTAGGGAAATGTTTACGAATTATATCGAGACCACGAAGAGGACCATGTTGTTCGATAGCGATCTGTTTTTGATGGTATGTTATGATCATGGTATTTTAAAGTTGCAGGGAACGGTCCAGTCTACGCCAAGGCTTCGCCTGACACGGCACGACCGTTCCTTAAACAAAGGTATAGTTTACCAGCGGACATTAAGTTCACGATTTGCCTTGACTTCATCAAGTCGCTTTATAGGCGTTTTCTGGGGTGCGGATGTCACCAAGCCGGGATCATTCTTGCTTTCTTCAGCGATCGCCCGCATGATGTCAATAAAGTGATCCAAAGATTCTTTACTTTCAGTTTCGGTAGGCTCGATCATCAATGCTTCATGTACGATTAGAGGAAAATAGATCGTGGGTGCGTGAACACCGTAGTCCAGCATGCGTTTTGCAATATCCAGCGTTTTTACTCCCTGTGCTTTTTGCCGGTCTCCCGAGAATACACATTCATGCATGGTTGGAGATTTAAAAGGAAGATCATAGAGATCCTGTAAAGATGCCCTGATATAATTTGAATTGATGATAGCGTACTTTGAGACATCCTTTAATCCCGCTTCGCCCAACATACGAATATAGACCCAGGTTTTGACGATCACGGAATAATTTCCCCAGAAGCCCAGGACTTTTCCAATGCTTTGCGGCTCATCCCATTCAAGTGTATAGAGGTCATCTTTTTTATCGATCCGAGGAACGGGCAAAAAGGGTATTAGTTTGTCAACCACACCAATGGGGCCGGCACCGGGACCGCCACCACCATGAGGTGTTGAAAACGTTTTGTGTAGATTGATATGTGTAATATCAAAATGCATGGCATCGGTTTTAACAATACCCAAAAGGGCGTTCATGTTCGCGCCGTCCATATACATCAAGCCGTCCACACTATGTACCAATTCGGAGATCTCAAGCACATTTTTTTCAAAGACACCCAAGGTGTTCGGATTGGTCAGCATAAAGCCGGCGACATCGTCAGTGAGCTTAGCTTTAAGATCATCAAGATCGACCAAGCCTTCGTGAGTGGATTTAACCGTCACGGCATGATATCCGCCCAGATGAACGGAAGATGGGTTGGTGCCATGAGCAGAATCGGGAATAAGTATTGTGGTTTTATGGTTACCTTTAGCCTTATGGTAAGCGCGCATGATCATAACGCCGGTAAGTTCACCGTGAGAGCCGGCCGCGGGTTGCAAGGTAAATCGCTTCATATCGGTAATGGCGCAAAGATACTGTTCAACATCATGATAAATTTTTAATGCCGATTGGATCGTGCTTTCTTCTTGGAACGGATGGACCTCAGAAAGGCAGAGGTTTCCCGCTACGGCCTCATTGATCTTGGGGTTATATTTCATTGTACAAGAACCCAATGGATAAAAATCCTTATCGACATGATGATTTAATGTCGAAAGATTTACAAAATGACGGACAACCTCCGGTTCGCTGATTTCAGGTAATCCACATTCTTGGGAACGCAGCAGGTTTTGTGGAATATAATTTTTTATGGGACGTTCAGGAACATCACATAAGGGAAGGCCAAGGCTTTGTTTGCCTTCGGCTGAACGTTCGATCAATAACTTTCTTTCCATATGGGTCACATCCTCTTCTTTAGCAATAAACAAAAAGTTATTAAAATATTTTTCACTATCAAA
>CAYVLJ010000136.1:0-272 GCA_964452375.1 uncultured bacterium
TCATTATAGAATGCCGCTACTTTTGCCAAATACATATCAAAGAAGCTGTGCTCATAACCCAACTCGTACATAATGGTCTTCGAGAAGGGTAATTCGGGATTTCCCAGTCTCTGAACATTTCCGCCGTCTCCATAACGATCAACGATATACAGATAGGTTGCCGTCGGCATGGATGAGAAATGTCCCGCTTCTTCACGCGCCTGCGATGCGCGACTGATTGGAGCACGCTTGTTGGCCTCTTTGAGGGCTTTCTCTCGTGCTGCCTCAGCTTG